>CAISEZ010000066.1 GCA_903884535.1 uncultured Verrucomicrobia subdivision 3 bacterium | reverse complement strand
TTATTCGCCTGATAAATCTGCGCCTCCGGCATCGGCAGATAAAAATCCTGAACCAGATTCGCGGCCCAGGCTGGCTGGCTGGCTGCCAATAAAAACAATGCGGCAGCAAGAAACAGAACCCACCGGTGGAGGATCAATTTAGGCGACTTCATATACAGGAATTTGGCTAATTTAATAGATGGAAAAACGTCGGCCGGAATAATAAATTATTCGCCGATAAGTCTGATTGCGATATTTTGGTTAGGCTTCGCAAAAAACTATCATTGGTTAATACTCTGAATCCCGCCAATCGTGTCACGCAAATGGACACAACGCAACAATAATGGACACAACGCAACAATTTTTGCGCTTCTTTCTCCAAATGACTCAAGGCGTTTGGTCAATCCCAAGCCCGGCTTGGAAAATCGTTTTTCTCCATAAAATTCCCGCAACGCGGGCAGCGCCCCGGATCTTTCCAAGCCTCCACAAAATGTTTTGCCTGCACGGGACAGGCCAGCGGGAACTTCTGCCAGGTCAAACGTCGCCCCGCCGAACCTTCCAGCAAAATCATCAGGGGCGGAATTTCCGGCTGGAAAAAACCCGGAAATTTTATCCCCGCCGCCCCCGCGCGCCGGCGGACTTTAGTAAAAACATCCCGCAACTCCCGGCAATCGCGGCACACCACCGTCTGCACCTCGCAGTGGATGCCGCTGTCCGCACCGCCCGAAAGCTTCGCGCGGTATTGACACTTCGGACACTCGAATAAATACGTCCGGCCCACCGGATTCAAATACCCGCTGCCCGGCGACTAGGCAAGCCCGCTTAATCCGGCCAACCACCACCGGTGAATTTCCCCGACAGCCTGCCGGTGAAAAACCTGCCGCCGGGAAATTATTCTATGCCGCCAGCGCGTTGCCCGCCACAAAACCCGTCGTCCACGCCGCCTGAAAATTAAACCCGCCGGTCACGCCGTCAATGTCCAGCAGCTCGCCTGCGAAAAAAAGTCCGGAGCAGATTTTGCTCTCCATCCTCTGAAAATTCACCTCGCCCAGCTTCACGCCGCCGCAGGTTACGAACTCGTCCTTGTTCAAACTTTTGCCCGTCACAGTAAATTCCGAGCGCAGGATTTGCCGCGCCAATGCTTGCGATTGCGCGCGCGTGAGCGCCGACCAGCGCGCGTCACGCGCGATGCCCGCCGCGAGGACGAGTTGTTCCCAAAGCCGCGCCGTCAGCGGAAACAGCGGCACATTCACCAGCAGCTTTGCGCCCGCCGATTCGCGCCGCGCCTGAAATTGTTGAATGATTTTTTCCTCGTTCAATTCCGGCAGCCAGTTCACGAACAGCGGAAATTTGTAATCCAATCCGTGGAGCTTCCGCGCACCCCACGCGGACATTTTCAAAATCGCCGGCCCACTCAAGCCCCAATGCGTCACCAGCAGCGGCCCGCGTTCGCGCAATTTTGCGGCGGGCACGGAAACTTCCGCGTCCGCCGAGACGCCCGCGAGGGAGCGCAGCCACGGCGTTTCGATTTGAAACGTGAACAGCGACGGCACGGGCGTTTCAATTTGGTGGCCGAGTGAAACCGCCAGTTGTCCCGCCGACGCCGCGCGACAACCGCCGGTAGCGAGCAGCAATTTGTCGCCGGAAATTTTGTCGCCGTTGAATATTGTCAGCTCAAATGTTCCATCCGCTTTTTTGTCAACCGATTCCACCGCGCAGTTCAGCCGCA
>CAISEZ010000065.1 GCA_903884535.1 uncultured Verrucomicrobia subdivision 3 bacterium | reverse complement strand
TGGTCCGCCGGCACACATTGGTTCAAGTTGATGACCGTCAGAAAGTCCGGCTGGGCTTGAGGTTTTCCACGCATGCTGTTTCAGACATGACTCACACTAAAAAGTTTCAAACAAAAAATCGTTTTTCAACAAACTGCTAATAAAAAACTTCAATGCATCATCACTGAAGTTTCAGCATCCGCCTCCAGTTCAAATAGCAGATCATTACGACAAACATCGCATTGCACCGAAGTCACCGGCATAGCCGATAAATGGTTTGCGGTAAGCCATTCTGCAAAAGCGCCGGCATCGGTCGGATTGCGAAAATAAGCCGCGGCGCGCGTGAGGTCGGCAAAAGTAAATCCGCGCGAATTCAGCATCGCCTCTACCACGTCCATCGTCAGATCAACCTGTTTACGGACATCGCCAGCCCATACGGTTTTGCCGCCGGGCGCGATACTGGCCGTGCCGGAAATCAAAAGTCGCCGGCCGGTGTTGGTGGGTATTTCCATTGCGCGGCTGAATGAACTGCCATAGGTGGGTGCGGGACATTGCAGCGGCGACGCCACTTCTTGGGCGCGGACATTTTTGGAGAGTGGCCGGAAGGCCCACGCCGCCAGCGACAACGCGGTGTTGGCGGGATTTTTCGCGGCAACGCCGGTGCTGGCTGGCAGCGAGCTGCTGCGAAATTTCAGGCCGGAATAAATTGCCGTTCGCGCTTGGTTAAACTCGTCATACCAGGACAAAATGTTTTCAAGGAAAAACCACGTCCGCACGAGGTCGGATAGATCAAATCCAGCTTGCACCAAAATTGTTTGCAAATCTTCGAGGGTATGGCGGGTTTGCTCCGAGCGCGAAAGCGTCTGGTCAGTCGCCGCCAGGCTGCCCACGAGACATTGCCGCGCCCCGCCTTCCGTGAACACTGAGCCGACGACACGCCCGCCAAACGTGATACGGTCCACGGTGCCGGAGAAGGCGTGGACTTGGATTCCCGCCACCGGGCTGCCATCGCAGGCGACTCCTTCCACCCACGTCACCGGCCAGTCCGCGTGGCCAATTTTATTTTGGAGGGTATCCAGTGTCGTTTTGCTGGCACTGCACTTGCCAAAGATCAGCAGGTGCAATGGCGCGGCGGAGTGTTCGTTCAATTCGTCGGCGAGGCGGCGGCATAGTCCTTGAATTTCTTCGCCGGTCTTCGGCTTGAGCGAGAGGGTCACCAACTCGCCCGCCTTTTGAGGTGCCGGCTCCAGCATGGGAACTGCGCCGGGATTGACAACAAGTAACGACATCAACTTATTCGACGACCGGCCGATGGAAATGGTTACAAGTTAAACTTTTGCTGCGCAACGGCACCAATTTCGGAACTAATCGAATATTGCCATGTGAACAGCAAAAATTGTGTCGTTTTTCCCGAAGCTTTTTATCGCGCTCACTCGTCTGGTCTGATGATGAAACCGAGCGTCGGCACTGTTGCCACCCGAACCTGCGAGTGGTTGGCGTTGCTAATATTTGGCACCGCGAATGTTTTTGCCGCCACGCCGTTTGAAAGCGCTGCCGTGCTGCCGCCGCAGAATAAAATTGACGGCTTAGTTTTCGCGCGACTCCAGGAATTGAACATCGCCCCGTCGCATTTGTGTTCCGACCCCGTGTTTGTGCGGCGGGTTTATCTGGACGTCACCGGCACGTTGCCCTCGGCGTTGGAAGCGGAGAATTTCATCCTTGACCGCAGTCCCGACAAGCGCCGCGCGCTGATTGACTGGCTGCTGGCGCGCGACGAGTATGCAGATTATCTCGCGATGAAATGGGGCGATTTGCTCCGCATCAAGGCCGAATTTCCCATCAATCTCTGGCCGAATGCTGCGCAGTCCTATCATCGCTGGGTGCATGACGCGATCCGCGACAATGTGCCGGTGGACAAATTTGCCCGCGAGTTGCTTACTGCCAGCGGCAGCAATTTTGAAAAACCGCCGGTGAATTTTTATCGGGCGATGCAAAATCGCACTCCGTCCGGCATCGCGCAGACCGTCGCGCTGACGTTGCTGGGCGAACGCGCGGAGAAATGGCCAACCAACGAGCTGGCCAAGCTGGCGGTGTTTTTTGCAAATGTCAGCTATAAATCCACCGCCGAGTGGAAGGAGGAAATTGTCTATTTCAATCCCGCTTCGACCAACGCCGGCGCGCTGAACGGCGCGTCGCGCCCGGCGGTTTTTCCCGACGGCGAAAAAGTGAAACTCTCGCCGGACCAGGATCCGCGCGCGGTGTTTGCAGACTGGCTGGTGAAAGATCCGCAGTTCGCGAAAAACATCGTCAATCGCGCGTGGTCGTGGCTGCTCGGTCGCGGCATCGTGCAAGAGCCGGATGATTTTCGCGCGGACAACCCGCCGGGCAATCCGAAGCTGCTGGCGTTTTTGGAAAAAGATTTTGTCTCCTCGGGCTACGATTTCAAACAGCTCTACCGGCAGATTTTGAATTCCAAAACCTACCAGCTCGCCGCAATTCCGCAGAGCAAGAGTCCGGAAGCGGCGGCGAATTTCGCCTTTTATCCGCTGCGCCGGCTGGATGCGGAAGTGCTGATTGACGCGCTCGACCAGATCACCGGCGCGGACGAAAAATATTCCAGCGCGATTCCGGAGCCTTACACTTTTATTCCCGACAATTTGCGTTCCATCGCGCTGCCGGACGGCAGCATCACCAGCGCGTTTCTGGAAATGTTCGGCCGCCCTCCGCGCGACACCGGCCTGGAATCCGAGCGCAACAACCGCATCACCGCCGCGCAGAAATTGACGCTGCTGAACTCCACCGTGATGCAGAAAAAAATCGAGTCATCGCGGATGATTGAATTTCAAACCTCGTCCAACCGCGCGCCAGCGGACATCGCTAACGGCATGTATCTCGGAATTCTCTCGCGCTTTCCCACCGCTGCCGAAACCAAAACGGCGGTAGATTATTTTCAATCCGCTGGCAAACGCCAAGGCAGCGTAGACTTGGCGTGGGCGTTGATGAACAGCACGGAATTTCTTTACCGGCACTGAACCATGAATTTTAACGCCAAGGCGCAGAGACGCGAAGAATCGCGGAGTTTGTTTTTGGTTTTCCTTTGCGGCCTTTGCGCCTTTGCGCCTTTGCGTTAAATCCAAAAATTATGAGCGAATACTATTTTAATTTTGAAAAGCAGCGCCCGCGCATCGGCCGGCGCGAAGCCATCCGCCGCACGCTCTTCGCCGCGAGCGGACTGGTGCTGGCCAACCACATTTCTTTCCGTGCCTTCGCCGGAGCGCCGACCGCGCGCGCCAAGGCCGTCATCCAAATCTGGATGTGGGGCGGGCCGTCGCACACGGACATTTTCGATCCGAAGCCGGACGCCGGCTACGATTATTGCGGGCCGCTGAAAACGCCGATTGAAACAAACGTTGCCGGCATCCGTATCGGCGAGCTGCTGCCGATGCTGGCGAAACAGGCGGACAAATACTCGATCATCCGCAGCATGACGCACGGCAATTTTGGCCACGAAACCGCGTCCTACATCGTGCAAACCGGCCGGCAGCCCGGCGGGCGCACCGTGTTTCCGTGCGTCGGCTCGGTGGTGTCGCTGACCAAGGGCTACGACGCGGGCTACAAAGGACTGATTCCGCCTTACGTTGTTTTGACCGAGCCGCAAGGACGTTTTGACGAAGCGGGATTTTTGGGCGCGAAATACAAACCGTTCGCAACCGGTGGCAATCCGGCGCAAACGCCGTTCGCGGTCGAGGGCGTCGTGCTGCCGGGCTTCACCGACCAGCATCAAAAAAATCGGCGTGAGCTGATGCACCACCTCGACACGCTGGCGCAGGCGTTGCCGGAAGATCCGCAGGTCACGGCGGCGACGCAGGCGGAAAACATGGCTTACGACATGATTCTCGGCAATGGCGCGAAGGTGTTTGACTTGTCGCAAGAAATACCGGAAGTGCGCGACCGCTACGGCCGCACGAAATTCGGCCAGTCGTGCCTCGTCGCACGGCGGCTCATCGAGCGCGGCATTCCTTACGTCACGATCAATTACGGCGGCTGGGACACGCACAAGGAAAATTTTCAGGTCATGCGCCGGCAGTTGCCGGACATGGACAAGGGCATCGCGTCGCTGATTCAGGATTTGTCCGAACGCGGCCAGCTCGACAGCACGATTGTCTGGTGGGGCGGCGAATTTGGCCGCACGCCGAAAGTCATGTGGGAAGCACCGTGGAATGGCGGGCGCAATCACTGGGGCAAAGTTTTTTCCGCGATGCTCGCCGGCGGCGGATTCAAAGGCGGCCAGGTCATCGGCGCGTCCGACGCGAAAGGCGAAGAGGTCAAGGACCGGCCGGTTTATCCGGTGGATTTGATCGGCAGCATTTACGCGCAGCTCGGCATTGACCCGACGACGAAGCTGCCGAACCCCGAAGGCTTGCCGACTTTCGTGATGCCGCAGGCGGCGGACGGCATCAAGTCCGGCGGCCTGTTGAAAGAAATCATGTCCGCATGAAAATTTTTCACACGCTCGCCCTTCTGCTTTTCCTTGGTGGAAAAGTTTTCGCGCAGCAAGGTCCGCATCTAGCTTACGTTTATCCGGCCGGCGGAAAAATTGGCTCGACGTTTCAGGTCACGGTTGGCGGACAATTTCTGTCGGCGGTTTCGAATGCCGTTGTCACCGGGCCGGGCATCACAGCGACGGTGCTGGAACATCACCGGCCGATGCAACAAAAGGAATTTAATGAACTACGTGACCGGCTAAAAGAATTGCAGAATAAATTTCAAGCCACCCGCAAGGGCAACTTTGGCACGAACATTTGGACGACGGCGGATGCGATGGAGCGCGAACAAATCCGTGAGAAAATTCTCCAAAATCCGCCGAACCGCACGGCCAATCCGGCGATGATTGACACGGTGACCATCAAAATTTCCATCGGCACCAACGCCGCAATCGGCGACCGCGAAATCCGGCTCGTCACACCAAACGCCCTTTCCAATCCGTTGAAATTTTGCGTCGGCCCGCTGCCGGAAATTTCCAAACCCGCCGCCAAGCCGGCCAATCCCGATCTCGACAAATACTTTGAAAAAATTGGCGGCCGGCCCGCACCCACCGGCACGCCGAAATATGAAAGACACATTTCGCTGCCCGCCGTCATCAACGGCCAGATCATGCCCGGCGGCGTGGATCGCTACCGGTTTTCGGCGACGCGCGGCCAGCAGTTAATTTTCGCCGCCAGCGCACGGGCGCTCATTCCGTATCTCGCCGACGCCGTGCCCGGCTGGTTTGAATCGGTGCTGACAATTTACGACGCCAAGGGCAAGGAACTGGCGAGCGGCGAACGCTTCCGCTTGAAACCCGATCCGGTGATCCATTTTGAAGTGCCGCGCGACGGCGAATACACCGTGGAAATTCACGACTCAATTTTTCGCGGCCGCGAGGATTTTGTCTATCGGCTGGCCATCGGCGAACTGCCGCTGGTCACCGGCATTTTTCCGCTCGGCGGCAAGCTGGGAGAAAAAACTACCGTGGCGCTGTCCGGCTGGAATCTGCCGGACCGAACTTTGACACACGAAAATTCTGAAGTCGGCATTGCCGCGCTGAACGGAAACTTTTTCAACACCGTTTCGTTTGCGGTGGACGATTTGCCGGAATGTTTTGAGCGCGAGCCGAACGATTCCGAAAAAACGGCGCAGGCCGTGACGCTGCCGGTCATCGTCAACGGCCGCATCCGCCAGCCGGGCGAACACGCCGTCTTCAAATTCACCGGCCACGCCGGGCAGCAAATTGTCGCCGAAGTTTTCGCGCGGCGGCTCGATTCGCCGCTGGATTCTTTTCTGCGGCTGACCGACGCGAACGGGAAACAGCTCGCGTTCAACGACGATTTTGAGGACAAAGGTTCCGGCTTGAACACGTTTCACGCCGATTCATATCTCACTGCCACGCTGCCGGCGGACGGAACTTTTTTCCTCCACCTCACCGACACGCAAGGCCAGGGCGGACCGGAGTTCGCCTATCGCCTGCGCCTGAGCGAGCCGCTGCCGGATTTCGCGCTGCGCGTCATGCCATCCAGCTTGAGCCTGCGCGCCGGGATGAGCGCGCCGCTGACGGTGTTTGCGCTGCGCCGCGACGGTTTCACGAACGCGATCAATCTGGAATTGAAAGATGCGCCGGCCGGTTTTTCGTTGAGCGGCGCGCGGATTCCAGCAGGCCAGGACAAAGCGCAGTTCACGGTGAAAGCGCCACCGGAATCGCCGGAAAAAATTGTCGCCATCGCCCTGGACGGCCGCGCGTTGATTGGCGGGGAAATGGTCACGCGCGCCGCCGCGCCGGCCGAGGACATGATGCAGGCGTTTTTCTACCGGCATCTCGTGCCGTCGCACGAACTCGCGGTGTTGGTGGCCGGGCAGCAGCGCTGGTTCATGCGCGACGCGTTCAAAATCATCAGTGCCACGCCGGTGAAAATTTCGCCGGGCGGCATGGCCCGCGTGCGCGTGAGCGCGCCGCCAGGAAATTTTTCGGACCGGTTTAGGCTGGAACTGGACAATGCTCCGGAAGGAATTTCGCTCACGAATGTTTCCAGCATTCCCACTGGACTGGAACTCGTGTTTGTTTGTGACGCAGAAAAATCCAAAGTGGATACCAGTGGAAATCTGATCTGCGATGTAGTCTCCAAAAATCCAAGTTTAGTCGTGAACCAGAAAAAACCCACCAACCAACCGCGCCGGATGGCCGTGGCCACGTTGCCGGCGATTCCGTTCAAAATTGTGGCGGAATAATTTTTACCGCCTGTGAAATTGATGTTTGCCGCAAGGCAATTTTCCAAAATTTGAATGACTCGCCGTCACCGCCACGCTGACCGTGCTGGTGCCGCCGCTGGGACGGCCCCGCGGCATTATCAATGGCTTAAAAATGCCGCCGCGATCGCCCGGGCGACAAATTTTGTTTTAAAAATCGCCAGCGTTAAATTCACTGATGTCGGCCTCGATTCCGTGGTGGTGACCACTGTGGCCAACAGCGTGCCGAGCGCTGTCGCCACGCTCACGGTCTGGCTGCCGCCGACGTTTTTCTTGCAAGCGACCAACCGAACAGCGACGAACAGGACGGCCACAATTTTCCGAGCGGCGGTTATGGGCGCTGCGCCCTTTGCTACCAATCGTTCAAGAACGGCACGCCGCTGACGGAAGGCCGGAATATTTCAGATTTGTTGTCCAACGTGCTAACCATCGCCAAGCTCACGACGAATGATTCGGGCCGCCTATTCGCTGGCGGTCACCAATTTTACCGGCTGGCCACTCCTTGATTTTCCTTGGGCGGATCAGTTTGATAGTTTTTGAACGAGCAACGGTCTAACCGCCAATGATCCGGGCGATAATTGTCTTCGCACTTTTCGAGCGCGGCCGCCTGCAATCGTTCATTCAAACGCCAAACAATTGATTCTGCGGTGGTTCGATTTTGTCGCCGCTAAGATATGGAACCACGTTGACCCCATCATGGCGTTGAGGAATGATGTTTTTCAATTTCATACGCCGCCACATTACAGGATGGGGTTGGACATTGCCGGTCCAAGCAGAAAAATGTTGGCTGATTCGCCCCAAGTTGCATCCGACTCTGACTTGAGCTAGTTTCTGGTATGAAAACGAGGTTTTTATTGCCATTAGCCGCTTTGTTATTGACCGGCTGTGTTACAAGAACGTATACGGTTGCCACGCCGCCGCCGGGACCTTCCGTGGCGCAGGTTCAATCCATGGTTCAGGCCCAAGTCAGCGACACGGTGATCGTGAACCAGATCCAAAATTCCAGCAGCCGCTATGTTTTGACCGCCGACCAAATTATCGCGCTTAAAAATGCGGGCGTCAGCGACGTGGTCGTCAATGCGTTGATCAACTCGGCCAGTAAAGCATCACCTCAAACCACCACGACTACGGTTGAGACTAGCCCGTATGTTTACCCTTCTGTGTATGTGGATCCGTGGCCGGGGTTTTGGTGGGGCTGGGGTCCCGGATATTACGGCGGATATTATCGCGGTGACTGGCACGGCGGCTGGCATGGTGGCGGCCACCGCCATTGATCAGAGAACCGTGATTGGGCCGGAGTTCTGGCGACGGTAGGTTTGATGGGCGGCAAACGCTTAGAAAGTTTGCCAGTCGGCTTGAAGGCCAGACAGTCCCGTTCGTAAATTTAACGCGCAGGTTTCCGGCCGCAAACAGAAATTACTCTCCAAGTCATGCTGAATGGTTTCAAAGTGTTCACCGCAATTCAGAACAACCAAATCAAGAATATCACCACCCACCCAGCCACGCGGTAAACCGGCGAAACCATTATTGCGATGCAAGGTAAACTATAGCATCCGCACCCGGTTGCTGAACCTCAGCGCGGCCATCGCTCGAACTGCCGGAGTTATTGCGCCTTCGGCGGGCAGACGTATGTGATCGAACTGATTTTCGGCTTCACTTTGACCAAAAAACGTGATATTTGATGGCATCGGCCAATGTTTTATCGGAGTGCTTCCATGAAAAAACTACATTTTTTCCTCCTTCCGACCATTGCATTTCTTTTTGTTGTGCCCCTCCGTGCTTCGCTGCTGGTTCTCACCAACAATACCGCCATCAGTCCGCTTGATGCCAGCTATGATGGCGCGGACATCGTTGTCAGCAACTGCACCGTGACCGTGGATGGCGCGCACTCGTTTAGCAGCCTGCTCATTGGCGTGGGCGGCGTGCTGACGCATACGTATCTGTCCAGCGGCAGCACGACACTGGTTTTCAATGTGACGAACGAGCCGCAAATTTTGGACGCCAATTTTCCCGCCACCTTGCTGAACTCAAATGTCTCCGGGCTGGTGACCGTGACCGACACGAATGGCCTCATCACCTATACAAACGGCGTGGATTATATCCAAACGAATCTTTCCGACGGCACAACGCAGATTTACACCACGACCAATTCAGCCCTGCCCGGCTACGCCGTGGTGCTGGTGAGTTACACTTGGACTTATTCCTATAATGCCGGTTTGTATCTCAACGTGACCAATGGCCTCAATGTCGCCGCCGGCGGCAGCATCAACGCCACCGGCCTCGGATACGGCGGTGGATTGGGCAGCGGTCATGGCTTCAATTCAAGCGGTGCCTTTCGCGATAGTTCCGGAGCCGGGCACGGCGGCAACGGCGGCATCAGCTCCAGCAATGCCATTGGCGGCATTTGCTACGGTTCACTGTATCAGCCAGCCACTTTGGGCAGTGGCGGGGGCACGAGCTACGCCGGCAACGGCGGCAGTGGCGGCGGCCGAATTCAAATCGCCGCCGGCGGCACGGTGAATATTGACGGCATGATTTCCGTCAACGGTGCCGACGCCACCAACTCCCGCGCCGGTGGCGGTGCTGGCGGCAGCATTTGGGTTGTGGCGCTGAATTTTTCCGGCGCGGGCAGCCTCACCGCCAACGGCGGCGCAGGCGAACCGATTCACGCCGGTGGTGGCGGTGGCGGGAGAATTTCCGTTCAATGCGGGACAAATAATTTTTCCGGCAGCCTCGCGGCTTTCGGCGGCAATGGCTGGCAGAGCGGCGGCGCGGGAACTGTTTTCATTCAGCTGACGAATCAAAATGGATCGTTGCTCGTGGACAACGGCGGTCGCGCGGGAACAAACACGCCCGTCGCGCTCCCGGTGAACGCGAACGTGACCATTCGCAGCAACGCCATCGTGACGCCTTCCGGATCGTGGTCAGCCGGCAGTGTGACCATTGCAAGCGGCGGCAAAATTCTGGCAACTTCTCTTTCCCAGATGACGCTCAACGTGACCGGCACGCTCGCGGTGCAAACCGGCGGCACGATTTCAGCGGACGGTCTGGGTTACACGGCGGGCAGCGGATCGGGGCCGGGCCACGCTTACAACGCAAGCCCATATTATCCCTGCAGTGGCGCGGGGCACGGCGGCACTGGTGCGCTCGGTTCGCCGACAAATATCAGCGCGAGTGCCGGCGGCACTTACGGATCGCAGACGATCCCGAACAGCGGGGACTTTGGCAGCGGCGGTGGAACTTATTCCACGTTCTCCTTCGGTGGCAGCGGCGGCGGTGTGTTGAATCTATTCGTGAATGGCGCGCTGCAGATGGATGGCATCATTTCCGCGAATGGCGGCAATGGTTCCGGCTCTGGCGGCGGTGGTGGCTCCGGCGGCGGCATTGCCATCACTGCGACGACCATAACAGGTGGTGGGACGATTCTCGCGAACGGCGGCAACGGCGCAGGCACCGGCGGCGGCGGCGGTGGTGGTGGACGCATCATGGTGAATTCAACTTCCAACAATTTCACCGGCACGATCCTGGCCGCTGGCGGCGGAGGCGCGGGCTACGGTGGCGCGGGAACAATTTATTTGCAGCAGCCGTCCGCGTCGTCATACCAACTCATCTTGGATAATGCCGGCCACGGCGGGACGAACACCCCGTTGCAGTCCATTGCGCAGGCGGCTCTGATTGTTCGCGGCGGAGCGGTTGGCTCGGCGAATAATTCCGTGAACTTTGCGAGTCTGAACCTGTTTTCCAATGGCTGGCTGGCGGCCATTGGCACGGCGGTTCCGAGCACCCTGACGTTCAGTTTCAGCGGCGATGCCACGATTCAACCAGGCGGCGGCATCATAGCCGACGCGCTGGGTTATGCAGCGGGTGTCGGCACCGGGGCGGGCGGTAGCTATGCCGCACCTCCGTATCCTGGCAACGGCGCGGGCCACGGCGGGGCGGGCGGATACGGTTATCCCGCCTATTTTTATTCGAGTTCGGGCGGAACAACCTACGACTACATACCTTCGCCCATTCTGGCCGGCAGCGGCGGCGGTGGCGCGACGACTTCCCCTGGTGGCCGTGGCGGCAGCGTGATTTCGCTTTCGGTCGGCGGCAGACTGCAAGTGGACGGAGTGATTTCCGCCAATGCCAGCAATGGTTCTGGCACCGGCGGCGGCGGTTCCGGCGGCAGCATCAATCTATCCGCCGGCACACTTGCTGGCACCGGCGCCATCCGTGCCAACGGCGGCAATGGCGTGGATTCCATTGGCGGTGGTGGCGGCGGCGGTTGCATCGCGATTTATTTCAACCTGAATAATTTTTCCGGCAACCTCACCGCTTATGGCGGCAGCGGTTACAACTACGGCGGCGCGGGAACGATTTATCTAAAAAAAAATTCCGACAGCCGCGCGTCGCTGCTGGTGGATAATGGCGGACACGCCGGCGCAAATTCTGCGACGCTCTCCTCATCAGTCACCGATTTGATTTTGCAAAACGGCGGAATCATCAGCGCCAATGGAACACTCGCAGTGGCAAATCTCACCGTCAGTTCCAACGCATGGATTTTCGTCACCAACGGCACACAAGTAGCGACTTGGATTTTGAATGCCACCGGCAATGTCACCGTGCAAGCCGGCGGCGGCATCAGCGCCGATACGAATGGCTACCGCCAAGCTCAAGGCAGCGGCGCGGGCGGAATTTACGCCACCGCTCCATATTATCCCAGTGGTGGCGGCGGCCACGCTGGTTATGGCGGAAACCCCTCCAGCTACACTGCATCAATCGGCGGCAACGCGGGCTACGACGTGCTCACGGCTCCGACCCTCGCGGGCGGCGGCGGCGGCGGCAATACCACTTACTCGATCGGCGGCAACGGCGGCGGCGTCATTCAAATGAACGTCACCGGCAGTTTGCAGGTGGACGGCGCGCTCTCGGCGAATGGTGGCAATGGCACCGGCACCGGCGGGGGCGGCGGCGCCGGAGGCAGCATCAATTTGAATGTCGGAGCCTTGCTCGGCTCAGGCGTGATTTCAGCCAATGGCGGCAGTGGTGTCAACAGTGTTGGCGGTGGTGGCGGGGGCGGGAATATTGCCTGCGCGTTTACTTCGAATTTATTTACTGGAACATTTTCCGCGTTCGGCGGCGGCGGGGCAAATTACGGCGGCGCGGGCTTGGTTTATTTGAAAACGAATTTCACCGGCCAGTCCATTGTCATCGCGGACAATGCCGGTCATCGCAACACGAACACGCCGGTTGCCGGCAGCGCCAATGGCAGCGGGCTAATCATTCGCAATGGTGCCGTTGTCACGCCAGCATCGGCATCGTCGCAGGTCATTGCGAATCTGCTCATCAACTCCAACGGCTGGCTTTTGCCGGCCAACAACAGTGGCGGCATTCTTCAGCTCACGGTGAATGGCGGCGCCGAGATTCAATCCGGCGGCGGGATTATTGTTGATGCCCTTGGCAGCAGTCAAAATTCCGGCATCGGACATGGCAGTTGGAATTCAGTTTCACAAATGTATCCGGGCAGCGGCGCGGGTCATGGCGGCTATGGCGGAAATGGCATTTCCAATTCCGTCACGCCACTGGGCGGAATCACCTATGATTCCACCACCTCGCCTTCCGCCGTCGGCAGTGGCGGTGGTGGCAATCCCAGTTACTCCTTCGGCAACAGCGGCGGCGGCTATGTGAACTTGCGCGTAATTGGCGCGATGCAACTAGGCGGCAGCATTTCCGCGAACGGCGGCAACGCCAACACCAGCGGCGGCGGCGGCGCGGGCGGCAGCTTGAATCTGAATTTCGGCTCGCTCGCCGGCTCCGGCGGCATCACCGCCAACGGCGGCAGCGGTGCGGTGAATACTGGCGGCGGCGGTGGCGGCGGGCGCATCGCGGTATATTTG
>CAISEZ010000064.1 GCA_903884535.1 uncultured Verrucomicrobia subdivision 3 bacterium | reverse complement strand
GCGGCGCACCTCGCCTTTTTCATCCACGAGGCGTTCCTGGATGCCGGGGAAGCGCGTCTGCAATTCGACGAGCGCCTCGCCGATGGTGGCGGCGTTGATTTCGACCAGCTCCTCGTTGTTGGTCAACTTGCGGAGCGGCGTGGGGATGCGGACTTTTTTTGGCATAAGTTAAAATGTATTTCTTTCTATCGAAATTTTACTGGATATGAGCACTGATTTGAATAATGAAATTGTTTGCCGCATTTCAAACAGTGAGAAAGTCCTTCAGATGGATTGGCAACATCAGCAATGCAAAAAGGACAAACAGGTTGGTAGCCAACAGTAATTTTTTCCTTTTTCTTTGTTTCCATGTCCAACCTAGATTGCTCTAATTTTTCCATCGAGAGTTTTATTTCTTTAGCTTTAAGCTCGTAATCCGAGCTGCCTACAAAATACAAAAGGGCAAAAACAAAACTTCCCAATGCTGGAATGATACAGAGGAACAACAGCAGCGATCTACTTGTTATTCCTGATATGGTCATGATGCCAAACAAAAGACCACAGAAGAGCCAAAAGGTTAAAAGCGTCCTGCTACTTTCAACCTTTTTTTCTCATTATTATACCCGTCAAGTAATCCGCCAAACGGAGGAATATCATAGAATTGTTGAGGCGAATGCTCGTATCTAGTTTTAATTATTGGTTTCGCTGGTTTGGCATTTTGAACATCCAATTCATAAGTTGTTTGCCCAACCACATTGACTGAGTTTTGAACATAATTATGCGTCTGTGGTGATGTTGGAGGAACGAAAACAAATTTATTACCACAGTGGAGGCAGCTCCACTTATGTTCGTCATATTCCGTGGCTTGTTTGCCACAGCTAGGACATGCCATGTTGACTACCATAAATAATTACGCATTCACTTTTTCCTCATGCGCCAGCAGCGTTTCGAACTCGCGCAGGCTCGGCTTGATTTCGCGTGGTTTGCCGCAATGACCTTGCACGGCGTCGAGCGTCTTCAATCCGTTGCCGGTGACGCAGATGACGGCGGAAGAATCACGCGGAATCTTACCGGACGCAATGAGTTTCTTCGCCACGCCCACGGTCACGCCGCCGGCGGTCTCGGCAAAAATGCCTTCCGTCTCGGCGAGCAGCTTGATCGCGTCGCGGATTTCGTCGTCGGTCACGTCGTCGGCCGCGGCGTTGGTCTCGCGCATCACTTTGAGCGCGTAGAAACCGTCGGCGGGCGTGCCGATGGCGAGCGATTTCGCAATGGTGTCGGGCTTCACCGGCTTGAAGAAATCGAGTCCGGCTTTTTGCGCGACGGAAATCGGCGAACAGCCCGTGGCCTGCGCGCCGTGGATGTGCGTCTCGGAATTCGCGACGAGGCCGAGCTTCAAAAATTCCTGGTAGCCCTTGTGGATTTTCGTCAGCAACGAGCCGGACGCCATCGGCACGATCGTGTGCTGCGGCAGCCGCCAGCCGAGTTGCTCGGCGATCTCATACGCCATGCTCTTGGAGCCTTCGGCGTAATACGGCCTCATGTTCACGTTCACGAATGCCCAGCCGAACTTGCCGGCGATTTCGGCGCAAAGCCGGTTCACCTCGTCGTAATGACCTTTGATGCAGATGACGTTCGCGCCGTAGATGAGCGAGTTTAAAATTTTTCCCTGCTCCAAATCCGACGGGATGAACACAAAAGATTTCAGCCCCGCACTCGCGGCATTGGCGGCGACGGAATTCGCGAGATTACCAGTCGAAGCGCACGCGACGGTTTCAAAACCCAGCTCCTTCGCGCGGCTCAACGCGACGCTGACGACGCGGTCTTTGAACGAGAGCGTCGGATAATTCACGGCGTCGTTTTTGACGTAAAGTTCGCGGATGCCGAGCGCCTTCGCGAGGCGCGGCGCTTTGACGAGCGGCGTGAAGCCGACGAGCGGGCCGACGGTTGGTTCGCCCGCGATGGGCAGCAGCTCGCGATATCGCCACATCGTTTTCGGCCGCGATTCAATGGCCGCTTTGGTCAACGATTTTTTAATCCGGTCGTAATCATAGGCGACTTCGAGCGGGCCGAAGTCGAACTCGCAGACGTGCGTGGCTTCGAGCGGATATTCGCGTCCGCATTCGCGGCACTTGAGCGCCTTCATGAAACCGTGTTTTTCACTCATAAAATATCTATTTCTTCAATCGTGGCAGCCGACGTGAGTCGGCTCATTATTTTCAGTCAGAGCGAACTCACGTTCGCTGCTACCGATGATTTCAGGGCAACAAAAAAGCCCCGGCTCACAAGGAGAAGGGGCCACAAAACGGTTGTGCGCTTCTCATTTTTTCCCAAGCCGATGATGCTTGAGCTGGAATTGGCACCTGTCATTGAAACCAAAGTTCAATCGGTTGCCGTGGTGTCGTCGGGCCAGTCCCTCAACCACTCTTTATGAGTCCGTCAAATCAACGGATGCGGATAGATTGATGCAACAATGCAAACCTGTCAAAATTTATTTTTGGCCGGCACCGCCGCGGTGGGCGGGATGAAGCTTCGCCAGAACGCTGGCTTTGACGGTTTCAACCGTCAAAAAATGCGAATCAATCGCCAACGGCGGTAAAGCTGTTTTGGTCCCAGACCAGCATTTTAGAACGTATGGCTAGCAACCGACGAATCGCTTTTCCCCAGTTGATTTTGGTGGCGCTGTTGATTTTGGCCGCGGGGGCAACGTCGGCGTCCGCCGGCCTGAAGGATGGCGATTGTCTTGATTGTCACGGTGACCAGACGCTCACCAAGACGAACGCCGCCGGCAAAACGATTTCGCTGTTCGTGGACAAGATGAAGCTGGCAGCCTCGGCGCACACGACCAATGCCTGCATCAACTGTCACGCCGACATTTCGACCAAGCATCCCGACGACAATAAGCCGGTGGCATTGGTGAACTGCGCCGCCTGTCATGCGCGGCAGTCGGAAAGTTTTAACGCCAGCGTCCACGGTCTGGCCCTCAAGGCCGGACACGATGACGCGGCGACGTGCCAGGATTGTCACGATTCGCACGAGATGGTTTCCGGGAACTCGCCGACCTCGCCGATTTATTTTTCCCGGCAGGCGGCGACCTGCGGCGCGTGCCACGACAAAGAAGCGCGCGATTGGGCGCTGAGCGTCCATGGCAAAGCGGTCATGGCCGGATCGCAAGACGCGCCGACCTGCACCGGTTGCCATGACGAACATAAAATCCGGTCGCTCAAAAGCAGTTCCGCGATGATGATTTCCGAGGATGTCTGCAGCCGTTGCCACGCGTCGGAGCGGTTGAACACGAAATACAATCTGCCCGCTGACCGCGTGAAAACGTTTTTTGAAAGTTATCACGGACTCGCCGGCCAATATGGTTCGACTGTCGCGGCGAACTGCGCAAGCTGCCACGGTTTCCACAAGATTTTGCCGTCGGCCGACACAAATTCGACGATCAATAAAATCCATCTGGTCGAAACCTGCGGCAAATGTCATCCGGGCGCAAACCGGGAATTTTCGCTCGGCAAAATCCATGTCGCGCCGGATGGTCAGGCGGGGGGAAATGATTTCGGCAGCCGGTTGAACCGCTGGGTGCGGCGGATTTATCTCGTGCTCATTTTTGTCACGGTGGGCGCGATGTTCGCGCACAACGCCACGTTGTTTCTCAAAAAAATGTCGGCGCGGCTGCGCTCCTCGGTGCGGCCGGTGGTGCGGATGTCGGCGTCGCAGCGCTGGCAGCATTTTGTCTTGGCGGGAAGTTTCATCGTCCTTGCGGTGACGGGATTTGCGCTGAAATTTCCGGATTCGTTTCTGGCAAAAATTCTCGGTTCCAGCGAACCGCTCCGCCGCTGGGGCCATCGCCTTGCAGGAATTTTGCTGCTGCTGGTCGGCGCGTATCATTTGGTTTACCTCCTGACGACCAGCGATGGCCGGCGGCTGCTCGCGGATTTGTTGCCCGTGAAAAAAGACGGGCGCGACGTGCTGCAAGCCGTGCGGTATCTCGCTGGCATAAGCCCTGAAAAGCCAAAGATCGGTCGGTTTGGTTATGCCGAGAAAATGGAATATTGGGCGGTCGTCTGGGGCACGTTTCTCATGGGCGCGACGGGCTTGGCCATTTGGCTGAAAATTCCCGTGACACAGCATTTGCCGCGCTGGGTCGTGGTGGTGGCGACGACGATTCATTATTACGAGGCACTGCTGGCGTGTCTGGCGATCGTGGTCTGGCATTTTTATCACGTCATGTTTGACCCGGACGTGTATCCGCTGAACACCGCGTGTCTGGACGGGCGCATTTCCGAGGAGTTGCAGGTGCACGAACATCCGCTGGAAATTAGCACGGTGGACCCGGCCCAAAACGACAACGACTCGCCATAATTAGGGAATATTATTCATAGTGGGTGCGTTAATAAAATATCCAGACAATTGTTGTCCAGTAAAAAACAAAGAATGGTAAGCACAATTTTCCGGCCAGTTTATATTTTTTCCAGACAGTCAAACTGACAACTAACCCAAAATGAAAATCTTCGTCGCAGGATTGAGCTACAAGACTACGCCCGTGGAAGTGCGCGAAAAGCTCGCGGTCGCGCGCGCGCGGCTGCAATGCTGCGGCTGCCGCCTCAAACTGCGCGGCAACTTGGCCGAAGTGGTTTTGCTTTCGACCTGTAATCGCGTGGAGATTTACGGCGTGTCGCCATGGATTCACGGCCGCGTCACGCAACTGTTTCAGGAGTTGACCGGCAGCGATTTTGATTTCACCCCGCACCTTTACGTCAAGGAAGGCGCGGAGGCGGCCCAACACTTGTTTGCTGTCGCCAGCGGCTTGGACTCGCTGGTGATCGGCGAAACCGAAATCACCGGCCAGGTCAAAACGGCGTATGAGGCGGCCAAGTCGGCGGGATTGACCGGCAAAAAAATGAACCAGCTTTTTCAGGCGGCGTGCGCGGTGGTGAAACAGATCCGCACGGAGACCGCCATCGGCCGCGGCGCCACTTCCGTCGGCAGCGTGGCCGTGGTGCTGGCGGAAAAAGTTTTCGACCGCGATTTGAGTTCCAAGACCGTGATGATTTTGGGCGCGGGCAAAATGGGCGAGGCCTGCGTGAAGCACCTGGCCAAGCGCGGCGCGAAGACCGTGCTGGTGGCCAACCGTTCCGTGGAGCGCGCGGAAAAACTGGCGGCGGAATTCGGCGGACGCGCGGTGCGCCTCGAGGATTCGGCAGCGGCGATGACGGAGGCGGATATTCTGGTCAGTTCGACCGGCAGCCCGGACATCGTTTTGAAACGCGAGGATGTGGCGGCGATTTTGCCGGCCCGCGGCAATCGTCCGCTGGTGCTCGTGGACATCGCGGTGCCTCGTGACATTGACCCGGCCGTGGCGGAACTGCCGAATGTTTTTCTTTACGATATTGACGACCTGGAAGCCGTGGTTCGTGAGAACACGAAGAACCGCGAGCAGGAGTTGGCGGTGTGCCAGCAGATCATCGCGAAACATGCCGCCAAATTGATGGCGCGGTTCCAACCGGCGCGGAACGTTGAACCGGTGCGCCCGAAAAATAATTTCGACGGAGTTAAAACCGAAGCGGGACGGTTGTCACTGCTTGGCTTCGTTGAAAGCGCGAAGTTTGGGTGATAACGCGCTTAAAAAAGAAGCGAAGCAGTAATAAAACAATAACCAAAGAACCAACAACAACAAATTAAATATGAAAACACTACACAAAACCTTAGTCATGGCGGCCTTGGCGCTGCCCTTGGTCGTTCGCGGTGGCATCATTGGCAGCCCGCATGATTTTAGCCAACGGACAACTTGGAATACCGACCCGGCCAATCCCGCCACGGTCTGCGGGGTGTGCCACACGCCGCACCATGCCAATCCCACCACCGGCCCGCTCTGGGGGCATGATCTTGTTTCTGGTGGCACTTGGCAAATGTATGCCAACGGCGTTTCGCCGGGGGCCGCCATCAAATACTCACCAGCGTCGGCCCCGACCGGCAGTTCCTTGGCGTGCTTGAGCTGCCATGACGGATCCATTGCGCTCAATGCCTATGGCTCAGCCTCGGCCCCGAACAGAACCGGCAGTGCTGAATACGTCACCAACGGTGCCGCTATTTCGTTCGATCAGGGATTGCACCAGAACCTGACCCACTCGCATCCGATCTTCTTCAGCTACCAGTCGATCGTCGGCACCGGCCCGACCCAGGATAAGTGGATTTATGATTCTGCGAACCCGGTGTTGACGCCGACTGCGGGTAGTCCTGGTTTTGTGTATGGCAACGACATGAGCATCGCGGGCTTTTTGCTGAACAAGGCCGGCAACGTGGAGTGCAATTCCTGCCACGACGTGCATAACCAGGAAGGTTCGCCGTATAACATCGTCAACAATCCTCATCTCGTCAAAATCAACGGCACTGCACCCAACAGTGTCAACGGTCTGCAAACCGGTAGTTTGCTTTGCCGCAGTTGCCATAACAAGTAAACCGCAACGTCCGTTGTGCCCGTTATGAATGATTGCCCGCACTTGTCGCCAGCCGTTTTGGCGGCGGCAAGCTGGGTAGGAATCATAGCGGCGCATGAAAACCATAAAAATATGAAAATAATTGACTATAATCTCATGCGCCGCGTCCAGTCTGTCCTTGCGACGGGTCTGGTGATGGGCGGCATATTTGCGGCCACGGCCCAGACGCTATCGCTACCGCCGCAGACGAATCTTTTCCTGTTGAAATCCAATTACGTGGCTGGCACCGTGGCCCCGTATAACGCTGGTGGTGGTATTCCCGCGCAGTCTTTCATTTACACACCCGTCTATAATACTACCAACAACACCTGCACGTTAAACTGGTATGGAACTTATGGATTTTATACCGTTTTGGGCGCGACCAGCGCGCTGGGGCCTTGGACCGCGGTGACGAACGTGGTTTCAACAAACTTCGCTTGTAAAGCATTTCTTAGCACGACAAACAGTATCTATTCCTTTTTTCAGTTGAACCAAGCCAATAGCTATGCCGGCTCCGATCAGTGTGCCAGTTGCCATGGTAATAAATATGGCACTTGGAGCAAGACGGCCCACGGTAATGCGTTGAGCGTGCTGACGGCAATTGGCCAGAACAACAATGCCAGCTGCCTACCATGCCACACTGTGGGCTACAATCAGCCGACGGGTTTTGTGAGCGCTACAACCAATGCCAACCTTGAGAATGTCGGCTGTGAAGACTGCCACGGTCCGGCCGGCTGGCATAAGAACAGCGACCATGACCTCATCCTCCCGGTGGTCAGTCAAGATCCGGCCATCTGCGGCAGTTGCCATCAGGGCAGCAAGCATCCCACCTTTCAGGAATACACCAATGTTAACTATGCCAGTGTTAGCGTTGCTCCCATGGGGGTCATACAAGCCGGACTTGATCATAACGCCGGCAATCATACCGGGGGCTGTAACGTCTGCCATGCGGCGAACAACCGCATGGTCATGCTCAAGGAATATTATGACAAGCAGGCGGGCAGCCCGCATCCGCTGACTTTGTTCCCGAGTTCGAATGCAGGGGCATTTGGGGCGGCCGCCTGTGCGACGTGCCATGATCCGCATTCTACCAATTATCTCGCCCAGTTGCGTTATCCCACCTTCTCCACTAACTACTATGCCCAGCTCAACCTCTTGGATACGCGCTCGGTGCTGGTTACAAACTATGTTGATGATGGCTCTAACACAAATGTCTATCTTACCACCAATTCTGTTACGCTGAACACCGTGTTTGATGCTATTTTTAATCCGAAAGTTCAAGTCTGTGGCCAGTGCCATGGCGGCGGACGCGGCATGCGCTGGGACGGCTCGGCTTACGGTCTCGTGACCAACCTGGTGGCCACCAGCCCGGTGACCAACACGGTCTATGTGGATATCACCACCAATGTCACGGTCACCCAGGTGTTCACCAACACTGTTCCGTTTGTTACGAATAGTTATACCTACATTTATGTTGTGGGACGTTACGCAACGAATGTGGTTACCTTGAGTCAGACCAATCCGGTGGTTGGGGTTGCCGCCTATTATCCGCTCATTGCCTATACCAACGGCACTGTTCAATACAGCACAAATAGTTCCGGCGACGGTGCGCCGCACTACCCTGTGCAATATAATGTGCTCATCGGCCAGTTGGACTATGACTTCGCTGCGCGCGGCGGCCCGACCAACGTGCTCACCGACCCGCATACCTTGGCACCGAACCAATGTATTGACTGCCATGTTCCAAGCTATGCGGTAAATGCCGGCACCAACGTCACCGGTCACCGTTTCATTTCTGATAACAACGGCTGTTTGGCCTCGTGCCATTCGTCTTTGACCGCGACTCAATTGGTGACCAAAACACTCAACTCTAAGATGGCCGTGTCCAATAGCATGGATCGCGTGGTATCCCTATTGAAGCAATGGGGCATGACCGTGGCTCCGGCTATCCTCCGGACGAATTACGGAACGTGTGCCTGGGAGTTCCCCAGCCCGCTCACTTATTTCGGAGCCAAATCAACCAATGTTGTTGGCGGTGTCACTAACAAATTCCTCGTCGGCCCGCCCAAGGCTTACAGTTATTCGTTGGGAGCCTTCCCGTCAGGCACCAATGACAACCTCCAATTGTCCACGGTTCCGCAGGACATTCGCATGGCCCGGTTCAGTCTTTATGTCATCTATGAAGACCAGAGTTACGGAATTCATAATCCGACCTATGTGAAATCACTCCTAGCCGATGCCGAAAACCGGGTGATGATCCAGTTTGTCACGAGCAACTATCCCGCCACGTTCTCGGCCAGCGCAACGTCGGGCACCGGATCGTTGACGGTGACGTTCACCAACAACAACTTGAGCGGCAGCGTTTATAACTGGACCTTTGGGGATGGAGGCACCGCCACTGGCCCCAATCCGACTTATACCTACAACACCCCGGGTCTTTACTCGGTGACCTGCACGGTTGACGGCAGTCCATTGACCCGCACCAAGTATATCTTGGTTCAGTAGTCGGTAAGACTTGGTTGTAAATGAAATCACGCGGGCCTTGGTCAAATGTTTGACCAAGGCCCGTTGTTTAAAAACTTGGCATTGGCGGGCAGTTTATTCGCGGAAAACGTCTGCATTTTTAAAATGACAAAGCGAACGAATTCACCGAATTTTCGCTTAAAATGTGACCTGATTTCATTTAAATATCAAGGTGGTATCCAATTATTGCGGTAGCTGTGGCAATATGCGGCTAGTGAAAGCCAAAGAAAGTTTCGCGGTGAGCCTGTGTTTCCGGTATTTATTTATGCGTTGAAAGTGAAGCGTTCGGGTGGTGGTTTGGCGGGTTTTAGCGGGCTGAGCAAACGCATCCCGCCGCGCTGCAGAACAATTTAGCATTTATAATATTATGAAGAACTTGAACAATGGGCGATTTCTCCGGGTTGTCAGCGGCTGTCTGATGCTGGGCGTGCTGGTCGGTTGCGCCACCACCAAGCCCGCATCCAAGGCGGCATATACTTTTTTCCCACCGTCGCCGGATGAGCCACGGATTCAATTTCTCACCTCGTTTTCTTCCGACGCGGAAATCGGGCGCACCAAGAGTTTTGCCGATTTTGTTACTGGCGAACAACCGGCGGGCGACCTCATCAAGCCTTATGGTTTGGCGTTGCATGGCGGCAAAATTTTTGTCTGCGATACCGTGGGCAGCCTGGTTGAGGTATTTGACCTAAAAAAACACCGGGCATCATACTTTGCGCCGCAGGGCGAAGGTAAATTGCGGGTGCCGATTAATCTCACCATTGACACCGATGGCACGCGGTATGTCGCCGACACCGGCCGGAACCAGGTGGTGGTTTATGATAACGACGGCAACTTTCTCAGCGCCATCGGCAAGACGGGCGAGATGAAGCCGGCGGACGTGGCGGTTTCATCCAACCGGCTTTATGTCGGCGACATGCTCAACCAAGTCGTGCGCGTTTACAACAAGGCGGACCAGAAATTCCTGTTCACCATCCCGAACACGAACAGCGCCGTGCCCACGGCGGGAAAATTATTTTCTCCGGCAAATCTGACGCTGGATAAAAACGGCCGACTGCTGGTGTCCGACGTCGGCGGCTTTGTGGTTCAAATCTATGACCTGGATGGAAAATATTTGCGCACCCTCGGCCAGCAGGGATTGGGCGCGGGAAGTTTCGCCCGTCCCAAAGGAGTGGCGGTGGATCATCAAGGGCTGGCTTATGTGGTGGATGCGGCCACGCAGGTGGCTCAGATTTTTGACACGGAGGGCCGGTTGCTATTGTATTTCGGCCAGCCGGGAGCCAGCACGCGCGGTCAATTAACCCTGCCGGCATCCATCAAGGTGGATTACGATCACGTCGGCTATTTTCAAAAATACCTCGCGCCGGGTTACCAATGCGAATACCTCATTCTGGTCACCAGCCAGTTTGGGCCCAACAAGGTCAGCGTTTATGGATTTCTAAAACAAACTGCCACGCCTTAATTTCGGGAATTTTCTAGGGACGAATGAGTTTGCCATTTTCAAAACCAAATCAACGCCCGGCCCGTCGCCGGGGGGTGGGATTTTGTTTGTTACTTTGCGGACTGACGCTGTTGATCGGTTGCAGCACGCAGAACCGACATCAATGGCTGACGGTTTTCTTTGACGGGGTTCCTCCGCTGGGTGGCGTCACCAACGCCCCAGTCGCTGCCGCCATCGGACAGTCCACCACATCGACGAATGTTTCGACGCCGGTGGTGGTGGTGCCGCCGCGGCCCAAAGAGGTCATGCACCCGCCGTTCGCGCAGAAGAATTGCACGGCGTGCCACGAATCGCAGTTCTCCAATGCCATGCGGGGCAAGCCGGGCGAAGCTTGTTTCGCCTGTCACACGGTGCTGCACACGAATTTTCTGGCCGGCAAGGTCAAGCATCAGCCGGTTGATGAAGGCGATTGCAAGAGCTGTCACAACCCGCACCATTCACCAAACAAAAAACTGCTTCAGAAAACCGTGCCGGAGCTTTGCCTGACATGCCACGACGATCCGCTGGCGGCGGGCAAGGTCAAGCATCAGCCGGTGGAAAATGGCGAATGCCTGGAGTGCCACGCGCCGCATTCGACCAACTTCAAGGGTTTGTTGAAGCAACCGGTCAAGGATACTTGCCTGGGCTGTCATGATGACTTGATCGGGAAAAAGAAAGTTGTGCATCAGCCGGTGGACAACGGCGAGTGCCTGGAATGTCACACCCCGCACGCCGGGAAAATTCCGAAGCTGTTGAAAAAGCCCGTCAAGGAAACCTGTCTGGGTTGCCATGACGACCTCATCGGGACCAAGAAAGTAATCCATCAGCCGGTCGGCGACGGCGATTGTCTCGAATGCCATAATCCGCACGCCGGGAATATCCCGAAACTGCTGAAAAAGTCCGTCAAGGATACTTGCTTTGGTTGTCATGACGATCTCATCGGCAAGAAAAAATATGTGCATCAGCCGGTCGCGGATGGCGACTGCCTGGAGTGCCATAATCCGCATGCTGGAAAAATCAAGAGTCTCTTGAAGAAGCCCATTAAGGAAACTTGCGCAAGCTGTCATGACGATATTCCGTCCAAAACCGCCAAGGTCATTCACCAGCCGGTGGGCGATGGCGATTGCACGGCCTGCCACAATCCGCACGCGACCGACAAAAAAGGGATTTTGAAAAAATCGCCCCCGACGCTGTGCTGGGAGTGCCACGACAACTTTTTGGAAAAGGCCAAGTTCAAGCACGACGTGGTGGACGATTGCCTGGGTTGCCACAAGCCGCACCAGTCGGCGGAGACCCATTTGCTCGCCAAAAATATTTTGAAGCTTTGCGGTGATTGCCATGACGACAAAGATTTGAAAGCGGTCAAAGGCCACGCCGGGGCGGAAGGCAAGGCCTGCACGATTTGCCATGATCCGCATGTCGGCGGCAACAAGTTTTTGCTCAAGCATCCGCCGGTGGCTGCTGCGGCTGGAAAGGAGACGCCGGCGGCCAAATGAACTGGGGGGATTTTCATCGTTGTCGCTGGTTGGTCGGTTTGTCCGCCGTTGGATTTGCGTCGGGTTTGGCGCCCGCAATTCGGGCGGAAGAACCCGATTGGTTCAAGTTGAACGGCCTGCCCGAGGTGAGTCTCGGCGTCGAGGCGGAAACTTCGACGGAACAAACGAAGGTGAGCGGCGGCAGCTCGACCTACGAATATAGTTCCATCACGCCGCTGGTGGGATTGCATACCACCGGCTCGATTTATCATCCGAATCTATTGAGGTTTGATTTGAGCGGCGACTTGGGTTGGGGCTGGGACAGCATGACCTCAAGCAGTTCAGGTTCCAGCCAGACTCGCGATGAGAGTGCGGAACTGCTGCGCTATCTGGCCGAGATCAATCTGTTTGCGGAGAAGCCTTGCAACGCCTCGGTCTTCGCGGCGCAAGACCATTCCTATCGCGACTACGGCACGTTCAATACCTACACCGTGGATGCCACCCGCTACGGCGGCCGGATGAATTGGACGGAGGGCGCCTTTACCCTGAATGCGGACTTGGGGTATCGCAATGAAACCGATTCCGGCCTGACGGATTCCACGGAGCTAACTCAGGCTTATCTCAATTTCCTCGGCATTCATCAGCGAAAATCCGGCGAGACGACATTGAGCCTGCATGTTGACAATCTGGAAAATAAATTTAATTCCGCTGCCAATAGTTTGGAAACCAGAAGCTGGTCGCTGGGCGTTTCCGATTCAGAAGCCTTCGGTTATCGCAAGCAATTCAACGCCAGCTCCGGTTTGACTTATAGCCAGTCCGATTACGCCGGGCAGCAGATGGACACGCTGAACGTGAGCGAGAATCTCACGGCCAATCACCGGCCCAATCTGGACAGCTATCTGCTGATGAATTTCAACCAGAATGAGCTGCGCCCGATTACTGCCACGCAATTGCAAGGCACGGCCGGCGTTCGCCATCAGCTTTACGAAAGTCTGACTTCCACGCTCGAAGCGCATGGCACGCATCAGGAGAATTCTGCGGACACCGGCCATTCCACCTTTGATCAATACGGCCTGAGATTGTCTGAAAATTACACCAAGCGCTTGCAATCGTGGGGCCGGCTGGCGGCCGGGGTGGGAACCGGAGTGGATCATCAGGATCAAGATTCACCGGTCGGCCTCCAGACCTGGTTTGAAGAACCGCATCAGATTTATCAGACGACCAGTCCAAATTATCAGAAACAATTTTTGGTGCATCCGCGCGTCAATAATGTCATTGAGGTTAAAGCCGGCAACTATGTCCTGCCGACCGGCGACTATCAGGTGAGTGGGGCGGGGGAATTCACCGAAATATTGCTGGTGTCACTGCCCAGCGGCCCAACGGCCAGTTTGATGACCAACGGTTCCTTGGCGGTCACCATTACATACCAAAGCGAATCGCTGGGCACCAGTTCCTACGACACGTTCAACGCCAATGCTCAGATCCGGCTGGATTTGTTCAACCGGCTTGGTATTTACAGCCGGGTGAACTGGCTCGGCGACAATGCCCCGCCGGAAGTGCTCGCCCAAACACTCACCGAGCTGGTTGGCGGCGTGGATTACAATTACAAGTGGTTCCGCACCGGCGCGGAATATGAAAACTACGATTCCAATTTCACCCGCTATCAGGCCTTGCGTTTTTTCCAGAATTTCGATTTCACTTTGTCGGCGGCTTCCTCGTTGAGTTTTGATTTTTACCAGTCATTTTACAGCTACCCCGACAGCGGTGACCAATCCCAATACCAATTCACGACCCGCTACAATGCCCGGCTGCCCATGGCGCTCACCTGGTATGTCGAGGGCGGTGCCATGATACAGGAGATGGCGGGAATGGAACAGACTCAGGGCATGGCGCGCACCGGTCTCGGCTGGAGGCGCGGCAAAGTGAGCCTGCGCGTCGGCTACGAATTCAACTCCCAAACCACCGCGTCCGGCGGTTTTTCGGATCAGCTCATTAAACATCGCTTCTTCGCCTACCTCAGACGATCTTTTTGACATGTCACAAATTTTTAAATTCTTTCTGCCCGCAGCACCGGCGACCAAGTCGTCCGCCGGATTGCCGTGTGGAAATAATTTTCTTTTTGTGGTTGGGCTTTGGATGGTTTCCTGTCTGTCTGTTTTGGCTGAACCGAAACCGGCACTGGCGTGGCCGCCGCCGCCCGCCGACCCGCGCGTGGTTTATGTCCGGCAGATTTCCGAGCCGCAGGACATCGGCGTCCGGCCGGCGGCGCTGCTGCGATTTGCCAACTGGGTTACCGGCGTCAGCAACAGCCGGCAGAAATTGGACCGGCCGTTCGGACTTTCGCTGGATGACGCGGGAAATCTGTTGGTCACCGATACCGGTGCGGCTACCGTGAGCTGTTTGAACTTGGCCCACAAAAAATGGCAATCTTGGTCATCCGTCGGTGGCCTCCAACTGCTGTCTCCGGTGGCGGTCGTGCATCATGAGCGCACGTTTTTTGTCGCTGATTCCGGCTTGGGCAAAGTGATTGCGTTTGACGAGAAAGGGAAAATTCAGTTCGCCATCACCAATGAATTGGAACGGCCGTCAGGCCTGGCACTCTTGGGCGACCGGTTGCTCATCGCCGATTCGCAGCGGCACCAGATTGTCGTTTGTGGAATTCACGGCGAATTTATTTCCAAGTTCGGCCAACGGGGGCGCGGGCCGGGCGAATTTAATTTTCCCACGCACATCAGCATGGACTCTCAACGCCGCATTTACGTCACGGATTCCCTGAATTGCCGGATTCAAGTCTTCGATGCCGACGGCCATTTCCTGCGCGCCTTTGGCAGTGCCGGCGACGGGCCGGGCAGTTTCAGCCGGCCCAAGGGCGTGGCGGTGGATGGCGACGGCCACGTTTATGTGGTGGATAGCATGTTTAACAATGTGCAGATTTTTGATGACCAAGGGCGGCTGCTGCTCGCTTGGGGCGAAGCGGGTGCGGCGGCCGGCCAGTTGTGCCTGCCGAATGCGATTGTCATCAATGCCAAAAATGAAATTTTCGTGGCCGATGCGTTCAATCATCGGATCCAGATGTTTCGCTATCTCAGCAAACCATGAACTTTACTACGCCATTCCATTCGCGCCGCCCGCGATTTTCTGCAGTCGTGGCCGGCTTGGTGTTTTTGGCTTTTGCCGCCCGCGCCGACAATCCCAACAGCATCATTTACACGAAGCATAATCTTTCCATCAGCAGCCCTGGCTCGGTGCATGCGCTCACGGAATCGGACGTTTGTATTTTTTGCCACACGCCGCACCACGCCTCCGCCACGGATGGCCCGCTGTGGAATCACCAAATGTCCACGGCCCTTTACACGCCTTTCAGCAGCCCGACGCTGACGGCGCTGAATGTCACCATCGGGCAGCCGACCGGCTCGTCTCGGCTTTGCTTGAGCTGTCACGACGGCACGGTCGCGTTGGGGTTGGTGAACAGCCGGGCCGGCGGCATCGCCATGAACAATTCAATTTCCGCTGCCTACAACCTCAGCCCCAATCTCGCTTCGGATCACCCCATTTCGTTTGTTTACGATTCCGCGCTCGCCGCCGCTGCCAGCGCTTATCCCGCCGCCGGTGGGCTGGTGGATCCGGGACCACCCGGAGCCTCCTTGTTGCCGCCGGAAGTCGTCCTGGATAACAACGGCCAGATGCAATGCACCACTTGTCACGATCCGCACAACAATCAATTCACCAGTTTTCTGGTCATGGACAACAGCAGTTCACAGCTCTGCGTGAAGTGTCACGCCATGCCCAACTGGACCGGTTCCGCTCATGCCATTTCCAGCCAACTTGTGCCGGCGGCCTTGGCTAGTCAAATCACGCGTCCAAAAAGCGGATTGCAAAGCAAGGCGGTGGTGGCGGCGACTTCGGTGGCGCACGCCGCCTGCGCCAGTTGCCACATGCCCCATGCCGCCAAAGCCAAGCAGGCGCTAATGCGGTTTTCCACGCCGGAAAATAACTGCCTTGACTGTCACGCCGGTGACGGTCCCGGTAAAAATGTCGCCGCGGATTTGAAAAAGCTCAGTGTCCATCCCATTTCCATGGAACCGGACGCGCATAATGCGCGCGAGAATCTGGTAAACCCGCCGGTGCGGCACGTCACTTGCGCCGATTGTCACAATCCTCATGCCACCAGCAGTGCGCCGGGCACTCAAGGCCAGGTCTCCGGCGCGCTGGCTTTCGTCGCCGGCATCAGCGCGGGCGGCGGCGCTCTTCCCGCCGTCACCCATGAATATGAATTGTGCTTCCGCTGCCACGGCGACAGCGCCGCGCGCGGCCCGGCCAGCGTTCCGCGCCAATTGGTGCAGACGAACACCCGCTTGCAATTCAATCCCGGCAACGCGTCGTTTCATCCAGTGGAAACTTTGGGGAAAAATTCTAGCGCGCCTAGCCTCATTCCGCCGCTGACAGCGTCCAGCCTGATTGGTTGCGGCGATTGTCACAACAGTGATCAGGGTTTCGCCACCGGCGGCTCCGGTGCCAATGGCCCGCACGGCTCGGCCTTCGCGCCATTGCTGGAACGCAGGTTGCTCCTCACCGATGGCACGCCCTACAATCCAAACAACTTTGCCCTGTGCTACAAATGCCACAGCAGTTCCGTGGTGGACAGCTCGATGGTCACGAGTTGGCAGAATCACCGGACGCATATCGAGGATTATCGCGCCGCCTGCACCACCTGCCACGACTCGCACGGTTCGACCCAATCGCACCTCGTCAATTTCAACACGCTTTACGTCCAGCCTTACAACGGCGTGTTGCAATACCAGTCCACCGGTCCGAATCACGGCACCTGCACGCTCACCTGCCACGACGGCAGCGGCCGGCCCATCAGTCATCATGCCGTGACTTATTAAAAAATAAATTGGACGCTGGGTCTGAACCTGAACTTGTTCCGGTAGATAAGACGATTAAAATTTTAAAAATTATGAAAAAAATGAAATGCCTACTCCTGATCGCCAGCCTGCTGGCCACCCTGCAATGCGCCAACGCCGACGATGCCGCCGCCAGCGGTTTTTCCGGTAAGGTGATCGAGACTACCAACACCGCCGGATATACCTACGTTCTCGTGGACACCGGCAGCCAGAAATTGTGGGCGGCCACCACGGAGTTCGCCGTCAAAGTGGGCGATGCCGTCGCCGTTGCCTCGGGCGTGCCCATGACCAATTACCACAGCAAATCGCTCAACCGCGATTTTGACGTGGTTTATTTCACCGGCGGCATCACGCTTTCCGGCAGTAGCGTCGGCGCCGCTCCCGCGCTGCCGCCCGGCCATCCGCCGTTGCCGACCGCGCCGGCCCAGGCTTTGCCGCCGGGACATCCCGCGCTCACCGGCCCGGCCACCAGTGCCAAGATTGATCTCGCTGGAATCAAGCGGGCCGACGGCGGAAAAACGGTTGCAGAAATTTTCGCCGCCCAGACCAAGCTCGCTGGCAAAACGGTTTCGGTGCGCGGCAAAGTGGTCAAATATAACGCGCAGATTCTCGGCAAAAATTGGCTGCATCTCCAGGACGGCTCCGGCAGCGCTGAAAAAAATAACAATGATCTGACCGTGACCACCGCCGCCGATGCCAAACTCGGCGACACCGTGCTGGTGACCGGCAAGGTCTCGACGAAAAAGGATTTTGGGGCCGGCTACAAATACGACGTCATTCTTGAGGACGCCAAAGTGACTGTTGAATAGTCAAACCGCGATCAGGCGGCGGGAGAAAATTTGGCGCGTTCGTTGCCGCTGGGATCGCGGAAATCGCCGATGCGGCCTTTTTTCAAGGTGCCGTCCGCCTGCTTCAAGGTGAACTGCGGCGGCCAGCCAGCCTGCGCTTCGGTCACTTGGACGACCACGCCAATGGCGCGGGAAAGTTTATGCACCATGATTTCGCCGAGAAAACCTTCGCCGGTTCCGGGAATTTTATTTTTGGCCATGCCGCCAGTGTGCGGCAAGCCGCAGCCGGATTCAACCCAAACTCCGAAATGGAACGCCGGTCTTGGTTGTAGCGCAGGCTTTCCAGCCTGCGGGTTGGGGCGACTTTCCAGTCGCCCGTTCCAAAAGACACCGGACTGGAAAGTCCGGTGAACCGGCAGGCTAAAAGCCTGCCCTACATTTGACCGGCGTTTGAAATCCAAGGCCAGGGCTAAAGATACGGCGAGAACAAGCGCGCCAGCGCGTCGCGCAATTTGGTCGGCAGCGACCGGCGGTCCACTTCGGCCAGCGTGACTTCGCGTGCGGCGGACATTTTCCGGGCGATGATTTTTTCCATTTCCAGCGCGAATGCGCGGCCGTAGCCCTCGACGTTCAATTCAAAATTCAGCCGCAGGCTGCGCGCGTCCCAATTCGCCGAGCCGAGCAGCACCCAGTGCCCGTCCACGATCATCAATTTGGAATGGTCGAACGGCGGCGGTGTGAGCCAGACATGGCAGCCGCGTTCCAGCACCTGCCACCACAGCGCCCGCGACGCCCAATGCACCGGCGGCAGATTGTTTTTCTCAGGCAAAATGATGTCCACGCGCACACCGCGCAGCGCGGCGAGGTTGAGTGCGGTGACCAGCGCATTGTCCGGCAAAAAATATGGCGTGAGAATTTTTACTGAAGTCTGCGCTTCGGCGAGCGCGGCGAGCAGCGTCCAGCGCGCGTTTTCAAAATCGGCGTCCGGGCCGTCGGGGATGACGCGGGCGATGAGATCGCCGGCTTCCGGCACTTTTGGAAACCAGAGGTCGCCGTCCAGTGTTTCGCCGGTGGTGAACGCCCAGTCGTTGGCGAAGGTTTCCTGCAATTCCGTGACCACCGGGCCGGCCACGCGGAAATGTAGATCTTGCACGGCGTTTTTATCTGTAGCAGCCGACGTCAGAAGGCTCAAATCCATTTCCGATTTCCGATTTCCGATTTCCGATTTTGAAGTTTGAGCCTCGTTACCTCGGCTGCTACGGCCAAGAATATTTCCCTGCCGGATATTCATCCCGCCGGTGAAAGCCAGCGCGCCGTCCATGATGAGCGACTTGCGGTGGTTGCGCAAATTGATCGTGGCCACGCGCCACGGCGTGAAGAGCGAGGCCGGGAGGAATTTGGCGAACGGGATTTTTGCGCGCCGCAATTTCCAGGTGATGGGCGGCCAGGAATAGCGCGTGCCGGCGGCGTCAATCAAAACCCGGACGGCGACACCGCGCTGGACGGCGCGTTCGAGCGCGGCCACAAATTTTCCGCCGCTGGCGTCGTTGTCGAAAATGTAGGTGGTGAGCGTGACGGATTTTTTGGCGGCTTCAATCGCGGCGAGCATGGCGGGAAACGCCTCGTCGCCGTTGACGAGCGGCTCGATTTGATTTCCCGTCGTGAGCGGCTGGGCGGCCACGCGGCTGACGACGCGGGCGATGTGTTTGAGATGTTCTGCGCCGGCGGGTTCCGGTTCGCCGAGGTTTTCAGGCACCTCGCGGCTGAAAGTTTTATGCACGCCGAGTTGAATGGCGCGGCGGCGGATGCGGTTGACGCCGAGCGCCAAGTAGAGCAGGGGACCGAGCGCGGGCAGAAACCAGATGAGGCTGATCCAGATCGTGGCGGCACGGGTGTCGCGCTTTTGCAGCAGCGCGTGGCCGGAAGCCAGCAGGCACGCGACCAGATCAAAGCCGGCGGCGAGATGCGGCCAGAAGCGTGCGGCTTGTGCGAGCCAGTCCATGCGCCGCAGTTTCAGCGGAAACTTCGCCGGGCGCAAGCGTCGCTATTAAGCAACCCGGCAAGGTCGCCGACAATTTTAATGCGCCGTGCGATAATACCGCTGGCCGAACTGGCTGGCATTGGTGTCCACAAACGTAAACGGAGCGACATTGGTCTGCACGGAAACCCAATCTCTAAAATCGGTGCTCGCCTGCACCACATAAATTTCGCCGGCCACGCCGGAGACATCGAACGCGTATTGCTGGCAGTTGTCATTCAGCGTGGCCAGACCGGTGACGGGCGTCAGGGCGGCGGCGACTTGGGCGGAAGCGGTGGCCGTGTGCAACGTTAGATTGGCCGGGTTGCTGTTAGTGGTGCCGATGTTGTCGGTGACTGTAACCAAATAAGTTCCGGCCTGGTTGGCGGTGACATTCATCAAATTCAAAACGGCATTCGTCGCGCCGGGAAGCTTTTGGCCGTTAAAATTCCATTGGTAATTCAAGGGTCCCGTGCCAATGGCCGACATACTGAACGATAGGTTTTGGCCGGCCACAAATTTTTTGTCGGGCAAAATTTTCGTCAAGATCGGCGGCTGGGTTGCGGCATCCGGCGGCAGGGTGTAGGCCAGTTCCGGCGACAGTGCGCTTTGGGTCAGATTATTGGTGAATGAGGTCGCGGCAAAATAATAGGTCTGCCCGCCCACCAAACCCCAGATCGTCGCGTTCGTCGCACTGGGCGAAACCGTGATCTGCCCGGTGTAGGTCTGGCTGCCGGTGCCATAAAAAAGATGATAGCCGCGCAGATGCGGCGTGGGACTCGGCTGCCAGACCAAGGTGACACTTTGAACCGCCGTGGCGGGCAGCGGCAGCAGTCCCAGCCAGCCGCTCATCAGAAGTAAAACCAGGCCAGTCTGCTTGAATATAAATTTTTCTGCCGGACGCATGGCTGCTTAACGCAATTCAGCTGCCAACTTCAGAGTTGTGGGTGCGAATCCGCCGGCCAGAATAAAAGTGAAAAGCCGCCTCTTTCGGCGAATGATTGAATCAGAGCTATTTCCGTTTCGTCTGGGCAAATAATCCGGCACGGTTTTTCGCGCAGAAAATTCCAAATAAATTTTTTAGGAACGGCCGCGGCCCGGCGATGAAGAACTTCAAGACAGTGTTGTCTTGAAAGTGAGCGGGCGGTTCAGGGTTTAAAATCGCTGGTGATTGGCTGAGGAAGAAAGGCCAACTTACATCGGCGAAAAATCGTGGCCGCTTGAGCCGTTTTTTTGCGCGGAAAACGTGGCCGCCAGCCGGTCCGTCTCGCCGGAACTTTACTCGCCATCGGGCCGGACGCGGATTTGCTTGAAACGAAAGGTCGTCGGGCTATGCTGCCGCCATTGAATTATTCCCCGCACACATTTTCGGTCACCGGCTGGCGCGCCAGAATGATTCTTCTGGTGATTCTGGTTTTGACCGTTTCCGCGCTGCTCCCGGCCGTGGCGCAACCGGTGACGGAATCGGCCGCGGCGCGGCCCAAACGGATTTTGATGCTGTTCAGCGAAAGCAAGGATGTGCCGGGAAACATTGCGCTGGAGCAGGCAGTGCGGGCGGAAATGCGGAAGCTCAGCCCGAACCGGCTGGAGTTTTTCGCGGAACATCTGGATGCGAGCCATTTTTCCGACCAGGCCCATTTTCAATTTTTCAAAGATTATCTCGGCAAAAAGTATGCCGGGCAGAATCTGGATCTCATCATGGCGTTTCCATCGCGGGACTACACCTTGGCGGGGGCCTTGCCGGACGCGCTGTTTCCGAATGTGCCGGTGGTTTTTATCGCGGTCAACGAACTGGACGCGCCGTATGAAATCAGCAAGCTGGGGGTCACCGGCATTGTCCAGCGGTTTGACATTCGCGGCACGCTGGGGCTGATGCTGCATCTGCAACCCGACACGCGCCGGGTGGTGGTGATCGGCGGGGTCACGGAAGTGGACCAAGCGACGCTGCAACGGATAGGGGAAGCCGCGCGCGGGGCGGAAGGCGTTGAATTTGATTTCTGGACAAACCGTCCCGTCGCGGAAATGCCGGCGGCCGTCAGTGCGTTGCCAGCCGGCACGGCGGTCTTGTTGAGCACGGTTTTGCGCGACGTGAGCGGCCAGGTTTATTTCATGTCGCAGCTCGCGCAAATGCTGGCCCCGCCGGCGCACGTGCCGGTCTATGTGATGGGTGGCTGGGTGCTGGGCAGCGGGGCGGTCGGCGGTTCGGTGGTGGATTCGGAAGACCTCGGTGCCCGCGGCGGACAGCTCGCCTGGCGCGTGCTCGGTGGCATCAAGCCGGAAGACTTGCCCATTGAAGTGGCCACCAAAGGCACGCCGATGGTGGACTGGCAGGCATTGAAACGCTGGCGCATCAGTGAAAGGCGTTTGCCCGCCGATTGCATGGTCCGCTTCCGGCCGGTCACCTTGTGGGAAGAACACCGGACAATTATCTTGAGTTCGCTCGCGGTTTTTCTGGCGCAGGCCGGAACCATCGCCGGACTGCTGGCCCAGCGGAAGCTACGCCGCCGGGCCGAGACGGAAATCTCCCGCCAACGCACCGAGCTGGCGCATGTGTCTCGCGTGTCCACGATGGGCCAGTTGGCCTCGGCGCTCGCGCATGAATTGAGCCAGCCGCTGGGCGCGATTTTGCGCAACACAGAGGCGGCGGAATTATTTCTGAAAAATGACCGGCCCGACTTGGTAGAAATTCGCGCAATTTTGGCGGACATCCGCAAGGACGATCAGCGCGCCGGCAATGTGATTGAGCGGATGCGCTCTTTGTTGAAACGGCGCGAGTTGGAGTCGAACCCCGTGGATCTCGGCGAGTTGATCGAGGAAACCGTCGCGTTGGCTTGGGCGGATGCGTCTGCGCGGCGCGTCACGCTGACGATGCAGGTTTCCGCCAACCTACCGCTGGTGCTCGGCGACCGGGTGCATTTGCAACAGGTGCTCTTGAATTTGATTTTGAACGGCCTGGACGCCGTGGCGGCCGGCGAGAATGTAGAACGGATGCTGGTCATCAGGGCTGGGCTGGGAACTGGCGGAAATGTGGAAGTTGCTGCATGCGATTCCGGCACCGGCATTCCGGCGGATAAAATAAATTCTCTATTCGAACCGTTCTTCACCACCAAGCCCAACGGCCTGGGCATGGGCCTGGCGATTTCCCGGACGCTCATCGAGGCGCACGGCGGAAAAATCTGGGCGGAGAACAACGTGGACCGCGGCGCGACCTTCAAGTTCACCCTGCCGGCGGAGCGGCGCGAGCCATGAAAACTTCCGCCAGCAGCGGCACGGTTTTCGTCGTGGACGACGACGCGTCGTTTTTGAAATCAGCGTCCCGCCTGCTGCGGGCGGCCGGTTACGCCGTGCAGGCGTTCGAATCGGCCCCGGCATTTCTTGGACAGCTCACGCCGGAAACCTCCGGCTGCGTGGTGACCGATTTGCAGATGCCGGGCTTCACCGGGCTGGAATTGCAGGCGGCACTCGTCCGGTCGGACAATCCGCTGCCGATCGTTTTTCTGTCGGCGCAGGGCGACATTCCGACCACCGTGAAAGCGATGCGGCAGGGCGCGGAGGATTTCCTGACCAAGTTGAGTCCCAAGGAAAAATTGCTGGAGGCGGTCAATCGGGCGCTGGCGCGCAACGCGCACGAACGGACGCAGCGGGAAGAATTGCACGAGTTGCGCGAACGTTTCGCCACGCTGTCGCCGCGTGAACGGGAAGTGTTGGGCCATGTCGTGCGCGGCCGGATGAACAAAGAAATCGCCGACGAGCTGGGCATCAATTTGCGCACGGTCAAGTTGCACCGGACAAATCTGACGCGGCGGCTGCAAGTCCATTCCGTGGCGGAGTTGACGCGCCTGGTTGAAGCGGTCGGCCTGTTCAAGCCGGAGAGCGCGGCGTGATTTTTCGGCGGTCCGCCGGGGTTTAATTTCATTTTCCAAAAATCCGGCCTGCCCCAAAGGGCAGGTGTTCAAGGCGCAGAGCCCGTCCTACGCTGCTGGGCGAGAAGCCATGAACAGCCGCCAGCCAACCACCGGGACGCCGGCACCCCAGCCACCGGCCAGCCGCACTGAAAATGTTGGGCGTCTTTGGCTCGGTGCAGTTTTCATTTTTGTCCTCCTGTTTCTGGTTTACAGCCCGGTGTTGCCCGGCAGTTTTTTGATGGACGACCACCGGCTGGTCAAGGAAGACAACGGCCTGGTCAACGGCCTGTTCACGCCGTTCAACATCTGGTTCCAAACCGATTTTACCCTTTCCAATCTCGCGCTCTGGTTGCAATGGCACGCGTGGGGCGAACATCCCGGTGGTTATCATGCCGTCAATATTTTGCTGCACGGGTTGAGCGCGGTGCTTTTGTGGCGCTTGCTGGCCCGGTTGAAAATTCCGGGGGCTTGGTTCGTGGCGGCGGTGTTTGCGGTGCATCCGGTCTGCGTCAACTCGGTGGCGCGCATCGCCGAAATCAAGAATACGCTGTCGCTGCCATTTTTCCTTTTGAGTTTTATTTTTTTTCTGCGGCACGATTCCAGCCGCCTCAATTCCATCCCGCCGGGTCGGCTTAATTTTGCTCCGCTTTGGCTGGGCTTGGCCTTGATCGCTTTCGTGCTGGCGCTGTTGAGCAAAACCTCGACGGTCATGCTGCCGCCGGTGCTGCTCGCCTGCGCGTGGTGGCAACGCGGGCGAATTACGCGGCAGGACGTGCTGCGCACCAGCCCGTTTTTTGTGCTGTCGCTGGGCTTCGGGCTGATGTCGGTTTGGTTCCAAAAACATCAGGCGCTGGCCAGTGCCGGCCAAGTTCTGGCGCCAGAAAGTTTCGGGGAACGGCTCGCGGTGGCGGGTCGGGTGTTCTGGTTTTATCTCGATAAGGCGCTGCTACCGCTCAACCTCAACATCGTTTATCCGCAATGGAAAATGGATGCGCATTCGCTGGCGGCTTATCTGCCAGTGATTTTATTGGGTGTCGGTTTTATTGTGTGCTGGCGGTTTCGCCGCCAGTGGGGTCGCCACGCGCTGTTCGGACTGGGCTGTTTTGGCGTGGCGTTGTTTCCGGTGCTCGGTTTTTTTGATTCGCAATTTCTGGTGCGCTGGCAGGTTTCAGATCATCTCCAATACCTGCCGCTGATGGCGCCGGTGGCGCTGGCGGCCGCTGCACTGGCCGCAGGGTTGAATGCAAAAATTCTCCGGCCGGTCGCCGGCGTGCTGATTTTGATTTTAGCGGTTTTGAGTTTTCAACGCGCCCAAGCCTTTGCCTCCGAGGAAAAATTGATGCGCGACACGCTCGCCAAGAATCCAAACGCTTGGTCGGCGCACGACAATCTCGGCGTCATGCTGGCAATGCGCCAGGATTATGCAGCGGCGATCGGGCATTTTGAGACTGCGGCTTCATTGGATCCCAACCAGGACGCCGCCAAAGCCAGCGCCCATTCCAATTTGGGCCAACTGCTGGCCATCCAAGGAAAATTTGCGGCAGCGGAAACGCATTATCGGGCGGCCATTGAAATCAGTCCTGGCGAGGTTGCGGCACACAAGCGGTTCGCCAATTTATTGGGCCAGCAAGGGAGAATCCGCGAGGCGATGAATCAACTGTTGATTGCGGTCAGTTTGCAGCCGGATCTCGACACCCGTTTGCAACTGGCCGGGCTGTTTTATCAAACGGGCAATCATCGTCAGGCTGCAGAGCAATTCCGCAAAGCCTTGGCTTTGAATCCCGATTTGCCGGAACCGTTGAATAATCTGGCTTGGCTACAGGCCACATGTTCCGAAGACACCGTGCGCAACGGCCCGGAATCGGTGCGGCATGCGGAACGCGCCTGTCGATTGACGGGATACCAGCAGAGCAGTTTCATCAGCACGCTGGCCGCCGCCTACGCGGAAGCCGGCCGGTTCACCGAAGCCGTGGCTACTGCTGAAATGGCGGTGAAATTGCAGACCGCCCACGGCGAAATGCAACTGGCGGAAATCAACAAGCAATTGCTGCCGCTTTATCGCAGCAGAAAACCTTACCACGAAAGGCCTGCGGGACTGTGAGTAAACTCGCCGGCACCGCATGCGGGCAGAACCAAATGCCGAAGCACGGCGATTTGACCGATGAACTTTAGCGGTTAAAAATATTTTCCCCTGAAGTTGTAAAATCACTAAAATGCCGACCATCATCCCGAGTCTGGCAGACCGTTGATTCTTTAATGCGGCGCGGGTGTCCGCCCAAGATAGCCGTCACCAGCCAGTGAATTTAAATTGCCATGCAACCGGGTGTCAGAACCGTGGTGGAAGTTTTGGCGCTGAACTTCGGCCTTGCGGAATAATTTGAGGCGAATTCTGGGCTGACTGGAATTATTTAAATTTAATCTTTCATGGATTTCGAAAATCGCCGCTGGGTAGTTAGACCGTGTTCACGCTGATTACGCAGGCATAGCCAAGTTGCTTTGAGATGAACCATCCACATGAATCTCTGCGGCGAATTAAAGTGGTGCATCCGGAGGGACTTGAACCCACAACATTTTGATCCGAAGTCAAACGCTCTATCCAATTGAGCTACGGATGCGTGAAAGTATTTTGCAATTTATCCAGCCTGTGTAAAGGTTCGCGTGGCGGCACAACAGGCTTTGCGGGCCGTTCCAATTTTCGTTAAGCTTGCGCAATGGC
>CAISEZ010000063.1 GCA_903884535.1 uncultured Verrucomicrobia subdivision 3 bacterium | reverse complement strand
TGCCGGGCTTTGGCTGATCCTGTGGGACAGCCACCGCGCCACAACCTCGCATTCTTAAACCGCCTTTTCATTTTCGCATTCGCTTTTCAGGTGATTTCGCGCAAAATTGCGCCGGATTCAATCGCTATTGGTTGGCAGTGATTCAATTTCATAGTTAATTTATTTTTTAGGTGCAAACCGCCGTGGTTTATTGCGGCGGGTTATTAAGTGAGACGACAGGCTAACTGAAAGGTTACAGCGTCCGCAAGACCCTGGCGGCGACACGCACCGTCTGCTCGATTTCCACCGCCGTGTGCGCGGTGGAAATGAAACCCGCTTCAAATTGCGACGGCGCGAGGTAAACGCCCGCGTCCAGCATGCCGTGGAAAAATTTCTTGAACCGTTCCCGGTCGCTGTGCATCGCGTCGGCGACATTGTGAACCGGCACGCCCGTGAAGTAGCCGCAGAACATCGAGCCGCAGCGGTTAAAGGTCACCGGCACACCCGCCGACTTCGCCGCGTCTTTCATACCCGCTTCAAGCTGCGCGCCGCGTTCTTCCAACAGCGCATAGGCGTTTCCGCTTTCCGCATTTCCATTCAGCTCGTCGAGATTGGCAATACCCGCTGCCATCGCGATCGGGTTGCCGCTCAACGTCCCCGCCTGATAAACCGGCCCCAGCGGCGCGAGATAATCCATAATCTCCGCGCGTCCGCCGAATGCGCCGACCGGCAGCCCGCCGCCGATGACCTTGCCGAACGTGGACAAATCCGGCGTGATGCCAAACCGCTCCTGCGCGCCGCCGCGGGCGAGGCGGAAGCCGGTCATCACTTCGTCAAAAATCAGCAGCGCGCCGTGTGACTTGGTGATTTCGCTTAAAAATTCCAGATAGCCCGGCTGCGGCAGATACAAGCCCGCGTTGCCCGGCACCGGCTCGACGATGATGCCGGCGATTTCATTTTTGTTGGCCGCAAAAATATTTTTGATCGCCTCAAAATCGTTGTAAGGCGCGACGATGGTGTGCGACGTGAATGCCGCCGGCACGCCCGCACTGTCGGGATGGCCGAACGTCAGCGCGCCGCTGCCCGCCCGCACCAGCAGCGAATCCACGTGACCGTGATAACAGCCGTCAAACTTGATGATTTTGTCGCGCCGCGTGAATCCGCGCGCCAGCCGGATGGCGCTCATGCACGCCTCCGTGCCACTGCTGGTCATGCGAATTTTTTTGACGCTCGGCACGCGCTCGCAAATCATTTTCGCCATCGTGACTTCGAGCGGATTCGGGATGCCGAAGCTCGTGCCGAATTCCGCCGCCGTTTTCACCGCTGAAATTATTTTTGGATGCGCGTGGCCGAGAATCGCCGGCCCCCAGGTGCAGACGTAATCAATTAATTCATTGCCGTCCACGTCCCAGATTTTTGAGCCACCGGCGCGGTTGACGAAAAAAGGATTGCCCCCGACGGCGCGGAAGGCGCGCACGGGCGAATTGACGCCGCCGGGAATATATTTCAACGCCTCGGCGAACAGGCTCTCAGATTGCGTGCGATTCATGCGGATAAATTAACAACGAAGGAACGAAGAAACAAAGCAGAATGAAAAAGCGCACAACGAAAAAGGCGAAGTCTATTTATTAGGCCGCTGGGTCATAAAACTCCCTTGGTTGCGTCCATCCGCAAAACGGGCAATACTTTGTTCTGTCGGCGATTTGCTTGCCACAAGCAACACATGGTGCACCACCTTCTATTTGCTCGACAATCTCTTTTGCGTCGGGTGATGTATCTGTCTGCAGGCGGGGCATCCATTTTATTGGGATATGTTCTGCTCTAAGAGCGCCACATTTCCAACACGAGGTGAACTGCGCCTCGGAAATCTCGCCACACTTCTGGCATTGCCAATCTTCCCCAATTGCTGTCACAGAAGATTGGAAATCGGCCTTAATCTGCAATGCCTCCGCCAGTCTATCATCATCTTGAATCCAAAGTTCCGGTGTGCTTTCAGCCATCGGCACTTCAGGCGAAAGCCCCGCTGATACTTCATTGCGTAATATGCAAGCAATCCCGACACTCTCCAGCATGTTTTTGAGTTGTGGAATCTCACCAACAATCGGAGAACTAAATATCTTTTTCATGGCGTGCGAATGCGGCCTAACATGTAGGTTAGCCAAATTGGTATGTGGCCAGTCTGGTTCATGGCGGCAACAGTATTCGGGACGGGGAATCCTGTCCATCGCATTTTCGCCGCAACGGTTCTTCCAACCCGATTTTTACCACCGTTTCTCCCACGGTTTCGTCGGGTTTCATCTCAATCCACTCGCAATTGCCGTGCCGCCGGAACCAAGTCAGTTGCCGCTTGGCGAACTGGCGCGTTTTGATTTTCACCAGCTCAATCGTCTCGGCCAGGCCGCGTTCGCCGCGCAGATGTTCCACCACCTGCCGGTAGCCGATGGCCTGCATCGCGAATCTATTTTCCGCCAGCCCGCGTTGCAAAAGCTGCTGCGTTTCCGCCACCAGGCCGCGCGCAAACATTTCGTCCACGCGGACGGCGATGCGATGGCGCAAATCGTCTGCGGCGCGGGTCAGACACAAAATGCGTGATGCGTGATGCGTGATGCGTGATGCGGACTCCCAAGCGGCGCGCTGCTCGGAAAATTTCTTGCCGGTCAAGCGAATCACTTCCACGGCGCGGACGATGCGGCGCGGATTTTGGCGGTCAATTTTTTCAAACGTCGCCGGATCGCGTTTGCGCAATTCTTCCAGCAATTCCTCCAGCGGCGCGGCTTCGAGTTCGGCGCGCAGCTTCTCGTCGGCGGGCGGCGCTTTGCCGAGACCTTCGAGAAAGGCTTTGAAATAAAGCCCGGTGCCACCGCAGAAAATCGGGATTTTTTTCCGCGCCTGAATTTCGGCGACGGCTTTTTCGGCGCGCAGGACAAATTGCGCGGCGTCAAACGCCTCGCACAAATCGCAGACATCAATGAGGTGATGCGGCACGCGGACACAATCCGCCGCCGTCGGTTTAGCCGTGCCGATGTCCAAGCCGCGATACACCTGCATCGAATCCACGGAAATAATTTCGCCGCCAAGTTTTTCCGCGAGCCGCAAGGCAATTTCCGATTTGCCCACCGCCGTCGACCCGGCAAGGAAAACCGGTTTTTTGACAGAATTTACAGAATTCACAAAATTAAAGATGCCACGCAACACGGCTCGGTTTGGATTCTGAACATTCGGTTAATTCCGTCAAAAATCAGTTTGGTTTTGGCGGTGGGCTTCGGCGCGAAAGGATGGTTGCAAGCACCAACCCGACCACAAAAATCGGCACGCTGACGAGCTGTGCGGAAGTCAGTCCGGCGTGAACGTGGTCGGTCGGATAATCGCCGCGAAAACTTTCGGCGATGGACCGGAAGACCGCATAGACAATCAGGTAAGTCGCAAAAATCTGGCCGTTGAATTTTTTGTGCCGGAACAGCCACGCAAGAAAAACGTAGAGCACCAGGTTCAAAAGCGCGTCGTAGATTTCCGTCGGATGCACCGCCGCACCGTGCGTTTCGTGGTCGGCGGGAAAATGAATGGCCCAAGGCAAATCGCAGGCACGGCCGTAGCAGCAGCCGTTGAGCAGGCAGCCGATGCGCCCAAAAACGCTGCCCAACGCGATGCTCGGCGCGAAGATGTCCAAGATTTTCCAAAGCGGCAGCTTTTTCCAGACGATATAAATCACGGCGACAATCGTCGAACCGATCAGTCCGCCGTAATAAACCAGTCCGCCGTGCTGGACCATGAAGACTTCCGAAAACGGCCCGCCGGCGAATTCGGTTTTCCAGTAGGTCGTCACATAAACGAACCGCGCGCCGAGGATGCCGCCGAGCATGACCCAGAGCGTGATATCGGAGACGATTTCGCCGGCCACATTCACGCGGCGGGCGCGGACCGTGGCCGTCCACAGACCGGCCATGAACGCCAGCGCCATCATCACGCCATACCAGCGGACGGGCAACGAGCCGAGATAAAACGCAATCGGATGCACGCGGGGAAATTAAGGCTTGGCGGAAGAAATTGAAATTTGAAACTGCCGTCAGTTTGAATTCGTCGCCACGCTGGCGCGCGGTAATTTGTGCGACGCAGGCGGCAGCAGGTTGGCTGGCACCATCGGCATCACCGACGGCGGCATCGGCGGCCAGACCGGCACGTGCGCCACGAGGTCGCGCCACGACTGCCGTTCCTGCGGCGACATTTTCGACCACTGCCCGGCGTTCTGCAAAAATTCCGCGCGGGCCGCCGGGCTTAGGCCCGCAAACTTGGCGTAATTTCGCACGCATTGCAGCCGCTGCTGCGGGGGCAGTTGCTCAAATGATTGCAGCGTTTTTTCCATCTGCACGCGTTCGCTGTCGGAAAGCGTTTTCAGGGTCGCCGATTTTTCGGCTGGCGTAAGTTCAAAAAACTGGTTGAACTGCGCGGAGATTCGGGCCGTCTCGGCGGAAGGATTGTTCGTCGGCTCGACGTGCGCGAAATAGTGCAGCGCGCGGTCGTTGGCGAGAAATTCCTGCTGCAAGGGCGTCGGCAAAACATTCCATTGGTCAAGCCGCGTCTGAACCAGTCCACGCAAATCTACCGGCACCTGGGCGAGCGGCGCGGCGCGTTCCGCCGGCGGCAGGCGCAGCAACGGCGTGAGATACCAGCGCAGTTCCGTGGCGCGCAGCCGCAACTCACGTTCGTCCGGGCCGAGCATCTGGTATTCGCGCACCTTGGCGAGGATGCGGGCGCGGACTTCAGGCGGACGATTGGTCAGGGCATCGGCGCGTTCGCGCGGGGTCATTGCCAGCAAATCGCGAAACTGGTCCACGGGCGACAGCATCCGCAATTGCGGCGGGAACAGATTGGTCGGCGTTGGGGACAACGGCCGTGGCAGCAGCGGCGGATTCTGCGCGTGACTTGTCAGCGCCACGAACGCGGCGGTCAGGCAAAAAATGGACTGGCACCAACGAATCATTGCATCAAGGCGATGAGCTGATCATCAGCGTGCTGGCTCATGCGCTGAATGGCGTCAAAATTATTCAACGCCTCCACACTCGGCAACGGCTGCGCCACGGCTACCGAGGCGACATTTTTCGCCAACGCGACCCGCTGGGAATTGGTTTCAAAACGCTGGCCACTGACGCCGGCAAAAATCAGAACGGCGGCGGCCACGGCGACGCGCGGCCACAGCAGACGCCAGTTCCAGCCGCGATTCCGGGCCGCCGCGGCTTCTTCCAGTTCAATGGCCGCCATGACTCGCGCGGTGAAATTTGAGGCAACCGGGACTTCGGGGATTTTTGCAAGGGCGTTAGTCAGGTCTGCCTCCGACGCCATTTCCGACTGAGGGCGCAGAGCGGCACGTTCCGCGGCGGAAAGTTTCCGGCGCCACAACGATTCGCTTGAGTCTGCAGGTTTATTTTCCATCGCTTCAAATGTAAAACCGGGGGGCGGCCAAAGTTGCAAAAAAATTTCCGGCTGCGGCCTGTTCAAATTGCGCCCGTTCCGCTAGATTTTTCGGCGCATGCCGCGTTTGGTAAAAATCGAGAAAACGGTGGAGCTGCCGCACCCGCGCGCGATGGTCTGGCCGATTCTGGCAAAAACGGACTGGCTCAACCGCGCGGTTGGCCTGCCGCCGGTCAAATACGAGGTCAAACCATTGCCCGAAGGCGGCAGCCAAGTCATCGCCCGCGCAAAAATTTTCGGCTTGCCGCTGGTGTGGCAAGAATTTCCCTTCGAGTGGACCGAACCGGAATTTTACCGGGTGCGCCGGGTTTTCCAGTCCGGCGCGCTGGAGGAAGCCGTGATGGGCTTGCGCCTCCGGGAAACCAAGGCCGGATGTGCCATAGAAATTTTCGGCCACTTCAAAACGCGAAACCGTTTTGGCACCGCGCTCGTCCGGCACCTTATCGGCCCCAAAACCATGCGCGACATGCGAGCGCTGATCCGGCACATCGGCGAGCATTTGGCCGGCCAGCAAATCGCCGTGATGCCGCAATTGCCAAAAGCCGAAGCCAACGCCACGGCGCTCGGCACCGGGCTGGACAAACTGCGCGCCGAGCAAATCGCCGCGCCGCTGGTCGCCCAATTGTCCCGGCTGCTCACGGACTCGGCGGATGTCGAGCTCTCGCACATCCGGCCGTTCGCCGTTGCCAAGCGGTGGCAGACCGACCGCTGGGAGGTTTTGAAATTATTTCTGCACGCGACGCGCGCCGGACTTTTGAATCTGCGCTGGGAAGTGCTTTGTCCCAATTGCCGTTCCACGCGCCTGCCCCGCACCACGTCGCTCGCCGACCTCGCCAGCAAGGCCCATTGCGACGTGTGCAATATCCGCTTCGACGCGGAATTCGATAAATCCGTCGAACTGAAATTTTCCGTCCACCCGGGCATCCGGCCTTGCGACGAACAAACCTTCTGCCTCGTCGGCCCCGGCGCGCGGCCGCACATCGCCGCGCAGATTTGCCTCGAACCGAATGAACGGCGCGCCTGGCCCCTGCCCGTCGCCGCGCGCGAATTGCAGGTGCGCTCCGTGCAGGTCAAGGAAACCGCCGCCCTGCCGCCGGGCGCCGGCGAGCTCATCTGCGCGCCGGCGAAATTTGAATTCAAAAATTCCGACGCCGCTTTTTTCGTGTGCAATCCGAATCCGTTCCCGGTGCAGGTCGCATTCGAATCCGGCGCGGGCGACGACGAAATCCTGACCGCCGCCTGCGTCACCAACTGGCAGGAATTCCGCGACCTGTTCGCCACCGAGGTGATTTCGCCGACCGAACGCGTCACGGTCGGGGCGCAAGTGGTGCTGTTCACGGACCTGCGCGGTTCGACGGCGCTGTATTCAAACATCGGCGATGCGCCGGCCTACGCGTTGGTGCGGGATCACTTCAAGATTTTGCACGACGTCGTATCCGCGCACCACGGCGGCGTGGTTAAAACCATCGGCGACGCGGTAATGGCCGTGTTCAGCAATCTAACCGAAGCCTTGGCCGCCGCCCGCGCGATGCACGAACAACTGGGCCAAATGAATACCACCCAGAAAATCCAGCTCCGGCTCAAATCCGCCGTGCATGCCGGCCCGTGCCTGGCGGTAAACGCCAACGACCGGCTGGATTTTTTCGGCTCTGTTGTGAATCTGGCGGCGCGACTGGTCGGAAGTTGCGAAGGCGACGACCTAGTGGTGGCGGATGAAATTTTCCAACGGGCCGAAACGCAAAACTTTCTGCGCGAAATTCAGCAAACCGCCGTCGCGGACAAACAGCAGTTCACCGGCTTTCCCCATCCGATCCGCATCTGGCGCATCGCCATGCCAGCGGCACAGGCCAGCTAACCAAAATATGCGCCGCCAATGCCAAAATATGCGAAGCTGCTATCGGGTCCATTGCTGTTATGCTGGGTTTAGTCAATTTATCTGATGAACGCCACTGAACCAAAACCGATGCCTGCGCAAAACCTCCTGACCGCGCGCGAACGCTTCAACCGAGCCGCGCGCTGCCAGCCCGTGGACCGCCCGCCGATGTGGCTGATGCGCCAGGCTGGCCGCGCGCTGCCGGAATACCGCAAGCTCAAAGAGACTTACACCTTCGTTCAGCTCGTCCAGAATCCCGAACTCGCGGTTGAGGTCACTTTGCAGCCGGTCCGCCGTTTCGGTTTCGACGCCGCCATTTTATTCAGCGACATTCTTGTAATCCCCGAAGCGATGGGGCAAACCTACCATTTCAAGGAAACCGGCGGCGTCATCATGGATTTCGCCGTGACGAGCAAGGCGGACATTGAAAAACTTTCGGTTGAGCGCGTCGTCGAACGGTTGAGCTACGTGGACAAAGCGCTGCGAATGCTTCGCAAAGAACTCGGCAATCAAACGGCGCTGCTCGGCTTCACCGGTTCACCGTGGACGCTGGCGACCTTCATGATGGAAGGTGCGAGCGTGCCGAAATACAGCCGTGCACTGCAACTGTTTCGCGAAGATCCGAAAACCTATTTCGCGCTCGCGGAAAAATTGACGGCCGCCATCACCGCCTATTTGCAGATGCAAATCGCGACGGGCATTGACGCGTTGCAAATTTTCGACAGCCACGGCGGGCACCTGGCCGCGACGGAATTTCAGGAAGCTTCCGGCCGGTGGACAAACCAAATCATCGCCAATCTCGGCGGCAAGGTGCCGGTCATCAATTTCTCGCTCGGCACGCATGGCAACTGGCCCGATCTTATCGCCAGCGGCGCGAACGTGCTTGGCATTGATTGGCAGACTTCCATCGCCGAGGCGCGGAAAATCATTCCGGCGCACATTGCCATGCAGGGAAATCTTTCGCCGGTGAGCATTGCCGAATCCACGCCGGAAGTGGTCGCGACGGAAACGAAAAGTATTTTGGAAGCCATGCGCGGCCGGCCCGGACACATTTTCAATCTCGGCCACGGTTTGACGCCCGCGGCAAAACTGGAAAATATCGCCGCCTTGGTGGAGACTGTTAAGAATTTCAAATAAAACCATGTCGCGCGAAGTATGCGAAGTTTTTCTTTCGCCGCCTTCGCGCGAAACAAAATATGAAAACGCTCAACGTAGATTTGGACTTGGTTAAAAAATACAACGTGGCCGGGCCGCGTTACACCAGCTATCCGCCCGCGACCAAGTTCACCGACGCCGTGACGTGGGACCAGCTTTCGGAAAAAATCGAAAGCAACAACCAGACGCCGCGCGACCTTTCGGTTTATTTTCACATTCCGTTTTGCGAAACGCTCTGCTGGTTTTGCGGCTGCACCACGGTCATCACGCTCAACCACGACAAAGGCCGCGATTACATTGATTATCTTGGCCGCGAAGTCGCCAAGCTGGCGCCGCGTTTGCACAAGGATCGCAAGGCCGTGCAACTCCATTTCGGCGGCGGCTCGCCGACGTTTTTGCGCCCGGACGAAATTCGCCGCCTCGGCGAAATCATCCACAAGCATTTTACGTTTTCGCCGGACATTGAGGCGAGCGTAGAAGTGGACCCGCGCCGGCTCACGCGCGAACATCTCGTGGCGCTGCGCGAAATCGGTTTTAACCGCGCCTCGATGGGCGTGCAGGATTTTAATCCGAAAGTGCAGGAGGCTATCCACCGCATTCAGCCGCGTGAAATGACGCAACAGGCGATGGACTGGATGCGCGAACTCGGCTTCGGCTCGATCAATCTAGATTTGATTTATGGGCTACCATTTCAGACACCAGCGTCGTTCACCGAGACGATTGAAACGGTTTTGGAAATGAAGCCCGACCGGCTGGCGGTGTTCAGTTATGCGCACGTGCCATGGATCAAACCCGCGCAGAAAATTTTGGAAGATAAAATCCTGCCCACGCCGGAATCCAAACTGGAAGTGCTGAAGCTTGTCATCGAAAAACTTACCGCCGACGACCAATACGTTTATATCGGCATGGATCATTTTGCGAAGCCGACGGACGAACTCACCATCGCGCAGCGGAACAAACAATTGCAACGGAATTTCCAAGGCTACAGCACCCGCGCCGGCTCAGATATTTATGCGTTTGGCATGAGCGCGGTGTCGCAAACACCCGATGTCTATTGGCAAAACGAGAAGGAATTGCCGAAGTATCAAACGGCTGTGGACGCGCAAAAAGTGCCGTTGCACAAGGCCTACATCGTGAGTGACGAAGACAAAATCCGCCGCGAAACCATCATGCGGACGATGTGCGATCTCTCGCTTGATTTCGCCTCGATGTCACAAAAGCTCGGCATTAATTTCGAGCAGCATTTTGAAAAGGAACTTTCCGCGCTCGCACCGTTCATCGCCGACGGCTTGGTGAAAAAAACTGCCACCGGCTTGGAAGTCACGAACTCCGGCCGGCTGTTCATCCGCAACATCGCGATGTGTTTTGACAACACGCTCGGCGCGGCGAACGAGCGGCGGCATTCCAAGACGATTTGATTGTTAGCATCTTGGCTGTTCGGCCTCAAACCTGATTTGCTTCCGCGTAATAGCGGTAGCGGTTCACGCGATAAACCCACGCCAGGACTTCCGCGACGGCGGCATAAAGATTGGCCGGCACTTCGCCGCCGACGCGGGCGTGCTTGAACAGCATTCGCGCGAGCGGTTTATTTTCCATGATGGGCACCTGATGCTTCGCGGCGATCTCGCGAATTTTTTGTGCGTTGAGCCGGATGCCTTTGGCGACGACTTTCGGAGCCTTCATCGTTTTTCGGTCATAACGCAGCGCGATGGCGATGTGCGTGGGGTTAGTGACGACCACATCCGCCTTGGCCACCTCGGCGAGTTGCTTAGCCTTGCTCTTGCCTTTGCGGCGGCGGCGCGCATTTTTCACAGCCGGATTGCCTTCCGAGCTTTTGGCCTCTTCCTTCAATTCTTCCTTGGTCATCATCAGCTCCTGGTTGTTGTGCCAGTATTGGTAGCCGTAATCCACCGCCGCGATGACCACCAGCGCCCCGCTGACGCGCAACAAAATCGCCAGCGCGGTTTGCCCGAGAAATGCCGCCAGCCGGTCCACGCTCACCGCCGAGGAAAAAATCGGGTCCATCAAAACGCTCTTCATTTGCGAATAGGTCAACGCGAAGACCACGATGAATTTGATCATGCCCAGTCCGGTCGCCACCGTCGAGCTCATGGAAAAAAGTCGTTTGAAACCTTCCAGCGGATTGACGCGATTCCAGTTTGGTTGGAGCACTTCCGACGCGGTTTGAAACCGGCTTTGGATCGCGCCCGCCAGCAAACCGGAAAGCATGGTGGCGATGACCAGCGGGCCGACGCATTTCAGGATCACCAACAAACCGGCAACGCCGTATTGCTGGAGCGAGTTGGAGGAGACCGGCGTGTCGTAAAGATGGCCGAGAATCTGGATGGCGGCGTTGCCCAGTTGCGACCACGCTTCGTGGCCGCTGAACGTCAGCGCCGCGATGGAGCCGAGCAAAACAAAAACGGTCTGCACCTCGGCGCTGCGCGGGATCTGGCCGCGCTTGATCGCGTCCTCCAGCCGCCGCTGCGTTGGCAACTCTGTCTTTTCGCCCGTTTGCTCAGACATGGTTCAAATCCCTCCGATCAGATGCCCGAACGACATCAATTCTTGCGGCAGCCGACCGAGATGATTCGCGACGTATTGCGCCGAGAGCTGCAACGTCAGGCCGAAAACGATCAAGCCGCCGGCGATGCGGAAACCGAAGCTTTCGCCGAACACGTTCATCTGCGGCACGGCGCGGCTCATCACCGCGAAGAAAACCGTGATGACAAACGACACGGCCATGACCGGCGCCGCGATTTGCAGGCCGATGACAAAAATGCTCGAGGTGCGGCCAATGAACGCTTCGAACAGCGACGCGTTAAGATGCCCGCCGCCCAATGGCAGCACCTCAAAGGTCCGCGCAAAACCGAGCAGGATGCCGTGATGCAAATTCAGCGTGAGCATCACCACCGTGGTGAGCAGATACATGATCACGCCCGTCACCGCCTCCGGCTGGTGTGAGGACGGATCGAACAGCGTGCCCATGTTCAGGCCCAATTCCGTGGCGATGATGGTTCCTGCCAGTTCGGTGGCAAAAAATATCATCCGCGCTATGAAGCCCAGCAGCAGGCCGATGCTCGTCTCGCGCACCAGCAAACCCACGAGTGAAATCAGGTCCAGCCTTTCAACCGGAAACGGCGGCAGTTGCGGCGCGAGCAGTAGCGACATCAGAGCCGCCAGCGCGACGCGCACCATCACCGGAATATTCACCGCCGAGAAAAACGGCAGCACTAGTAGAAACGCGCCGGTGCGGACAAACACCAAAAACCAGTTGTAGAAATCGAAGGACATTTAAAAGCGAAGGCAGAATGAAGAATGAAGAATGAAGAAAAAATCCAGGGCGCAACTCGTCGCCGCCTTTTTGGTTTCTTCATTCTTCATTCTGCCTTCATCATTTCTTTCATTGCACCATCTCCGGCATTTTCATGATGACCGCCGTGGTGAATTCCATGAGCGTGCGGACAATCCACGGCAGCAGCAGCAGCATGATGCCGACCACCGCCAATGCCTTCGGCACAAACGCGAGCGTCTGCTCGTGAATCGTGGTGACGGCTTGAAACAAACTGATGGCGAGACCGATGACCATGGCCGTGATCAGAATCGGCGCGGCAATCGTCAGCGCCTCCAGAATCATTGTCTTCAGCAGATCAATGGCGAATTCGGGATTCATAAATCACATCCCAAAACTGCGCACCAGCGATTGCACCACCAATGACCAGCCGTCCACCAGCACGAAGAGTAGCAGTTTCAGCGGCAGCGACAGCGTGCTCGGCGGCATCATCATCATGCCCATGCTCATTAGCACAGTGGCCACGACGATATCAATCAGGATGAACGGCACATAAATCAGAAAGCCCATCTGGAACGCGGTGCGCAGTTCGCTGATGATGAACGACGGCGTGACGACACGCAGCGGCAAGTCTTCCACGCGGGTCGGCGGCAGTTTCGCCATCGAGACGAACAGCTCCACGTCTTTTGGCCGCGTCTGCTTGAGCATGAAGGCGCGCATGTAACTGCTGGCGCGGTCGAGCGCCTCCTGGCTCGAAATTTTCTTCTCCTGATACGGCACGAGCGCGTTGGTGTTAATTTTTTCCCAGACCGGCGCCATCACGAAATAGGTGATGAACAGCGACAAGCCGATGATGATCTGGTTGCCAGGCGAGCCTTGCAATTGCAGCGCGGATCGAACAAACGCCAGCACGATGGCGATGCGGGTGAAACAGGTCATCAGCAGCAAAATAGACGGTGCCAGCGACAGCAACGTCATCATGAACAAAATCTTGATGCCGGAATCTATGTCGGGCGCGCCGTTGTTCGGGCCGAGCGAAATGTTGAGCGGGCCGAAGCTGGTGCCGGCATTCGTCTGCGCGCTGGCGGATAAATTTCCGAGCACCAGGAGCAGGAACAAAATAATGAACGCGCGCAATTTCATTTGCCTTTGAGCACCTGGGCCAACGCCTGCGCGAACGGCATTGGGCCGGCAGGTTTTTCGGCGGGTTCTTCGGCGGCGGCCGCGGCATCGGGCAGATGACTGACCAGATTTACGCCGGCGGGCGAAGTCGCGACAAGAAACCGTTGCTGTTCGTAACCGACGACGAAAATGGATTGCCGCGCGCCGAGCGGCCGCGTTTCGAGGATGTTCAGTTTTGGCGCATGCCCCCGTTGCAGCGCCAGGCGCTGCCAGTTTTTGTAGAGCCAGACGCCGCCGAGAAAAATGCCGAGGACAATCGCCAGCGAGCCGGTGACGCGCAGCAGCGAGACGCCGGCATCCGGCATCAAGGGCGCGGCGGCGGGCGCATTGGTGCTTTGCGCAAAAACAGTTTTCGCGCTGAACAAAAACAGCGCCACCAGGAGAAAATTAAAAATCCGCAACCCGCGGCGCCAGCCTCGAAAACAAAAATAAAAAACGAGGGGGGCGGACGCAGGTGCGGAATTAAATTGATCGCTCCCCGCCTTCATGCGGTGACGGTTTGGCCCAGCACTTCGGTGATCTTCACGCCGTAGCGGTCTTCGATGACGACGACTTCGCCGCGCGCGATGAGCTTGCCGTTGACGTTGAGTTCGACGGGCGCATCGGCGGCCTTGTCGAGCTGGACAACGGAGCCGATGGTGAACTGCAGCACTTCGCGCATCGGGAGTTGGCAGCCGCCCAATTCAATGGTCAGGCTGACGGGCACGTCGAGGACGAGGCTCAAGTTGCTGGGATTTTCAATGGGATTCATGAATTGATGGAGCTGGTTAACTGGACGGCCCATTTGGCATCGGACGTGCCGGGCCGGCCTAAAAATTTGGGAACCTTGCCGAAGCGCACCAGCACTTGCGCGGCGCAGGCGGGATCAATGCCCAGCAAATCGCCGGGCATCAACCGAGTGATGTCGCCGGCGGACATTTTCAAGCCCTGCCATTCGACGGTGACCGGCACTTTGACTTCATCGAGGCTGCCGTTCCAGCGCGGTTTGGTGGAACGCGCCGGTGTGCTTTCGCCGCCGGGGATCGCCGGGTTGATCAACCGCATCAAGGGTTCAACGGTGGTGTAAGGAAAAATAATTTGAAACGTTTCCGTCTGCTCGACAATCGTGGTTTGAATCGAAAGCGTGAGCATCGCGGTGTCCGGCGGCGAGGTTTGCAGAAACGGGCTGTTGTTTTCGTGGCCGACAAGTGTGGGATGCAGGTCGCGCAATTCCGGCCAGTGATTGCACCATTCGGCGAGCACGAGCGTGGCGACCTGGTCGGTGAGCGCCACTTCGATGTCGCTCAAATCGCGCGTCTCGGCGGGCATTTCGCCAGTGCCGCCGAGCAGCCGGTCCACCAGCGTGAGCGCGAGCTTCGGCGGAATGACGAGCAGGCCGACGCCTTTGAGCGGCTCGGTTTTGAAGAGCGTGATGTGCGTCGGATTGGCCATGCCCTCGATGATTTTCTGGTAGCCGACGATCTGCACTTTGTCGAGCTGGAGACTGCATTCAAGCCGGAGAAAAATCGCGAGACGCGCGGCGAGCGAACGGACAAACTGATCGTGCCGCTGGCGGATGCGGCGCAATTCGCTGGCGGCAAGAAAACCGGACTGCCGAAAATCGTGGCTGCGGATGGCGGCGGCGGGACGCATCTCCCGCACGCCGCGCTGGGTGAGGATCAACACTTCATCCGCAGTTTTTTCGGGAGTTTCCATGGCGGCTTATTGGATGCCGAATTCCGTGATGTAGATTTCCGCGACGGAATTTTCACCGAGCACGTTGTTCATGCCGTTGATCAGTTCCGTGCGGATCAAATTGCGGGAGCCGGGTTTTTCCAGGTCCGCAAGCGTTTTGACGGACAGCACGCCCATCGCCATGTCGCGGAGCTGCGCGTCATTTTCCGTCATCTTCGCCTTGAACGCCTCGCCGCCATTGCCGACGACCGTGACGCTGACGAGCAGATACCGCGAACCCATCGTGCCAGCGATGTTGACGAGCAACTTACTCAACTGCACTGAAGTTTTTTTCCCTTCCGCTCCGGCTTTGCCCTTGGTCCCCGAACCGCTGTCAGCCGTGTCCTTGATGCCGAGGCTTTTTTGGAGCTGTGGCACGAGCACAAATTTTGTCATCCCGAACGCAATCGCCGGCATGAGCGCGATAGTGAGAATGAGCGGCAGCCAGGCGGCGAAACCGCCCGACGCGGGGGCCACGGCGGCGGTTTCTTTGCCGCCTTCGGGTGAATTGCGTTCTTCGGCCATAGGAAATTATTGTTTGAGATTATTCGTGTCCTGCAGAATTTGGTCCGTGGTGCTGATCACCTTGGCATTCGCTTCGTAACCGCGCTGCGTCACGATGAGCGAGGCGAGCTGGCCGGCGAGATCCACGTTGGATCCTTCGAGTTGGCCGCTCGAAATCGAACCCAAATTGCTGGTGCCGGGCGCCACCGGTGCCGCGAGCGGGTTGGCGGCGGCAAGATTAGCGTATTGATTGTTGCCGACATTGATCAGATTTTGCGGGCTGGAATAATTTTGCAGCAGAATCTGGCCGCGGGTGAACGAGGTGGTGCCGTCGGCCAACTCCACATTCACTTCACCGTGCGAACCAATTGTGTAGCCCGACACGGCGGAAGTGTCACCACCAGGCGCGCCGGCGTTGTCAATTTTGATGGGCCCCAGCGTCGTCAAGCCAGCATCGCTGTAACCCTGCACCTGCATGCCGTTTGAGGTAACCAAATAGCCGTTTTGGTCCACTTTGAACGTGCCATCCTGCGTGGCATAGGTGGCACCAGTCGTGGGATCTTTCACGGTGAAAAATCCGGGGCCGTTGATCGCCAAATCATTTGGTGAATTCGCGGCCGTGATGGCCCCGGTCGAAAAATCACTCGAAATGGACGACGTCGTGACGCCCGTGCCCACCTGCAACGGTCCGGCGGAAACCGTGTTGCCGAGGACCTGACTGAACGTGTCCGCAAAATTCACGGTGGCGGCCTTGAAACCGACAGTGTTGACGTTGGCGATATTATTGGCGGTGACGTTGAGACCTTGCTGGAACTGGTCCAAGGCGCTGATGGCGGAATCGAGTGATCCTAGCATATTTTTTTTGGTTGAGGGTTTTTGTGGTTAATTCCCGGTTGATGAATTTGCGGCCGGCGTGGTGGTTGATGTTGATGCTGGCAATGTCGTTGGCGTCATCGAAACCACCTGGCTGAGATTGTAAGACGTTTTCTGGAGTGTCTTCGGGTCAGTCACCTGGATTTGCGGAGAACCGCTCGTCATCGTCACGCCCGTGACCACGCCTGTCGTCAACGAGGAAGGGTTGTTAGGATCAGTCTGCACGGTGACCGTGGAGCCCACGAGATTGTTGGCCTGGAGCATCGAGAGCGACGACGACATCTGGGTGGTCTGCTGCAACGAAGTAAACTGCGCCATCTGCGCCGCCATCTGCGTGTCCGACTGCGGATTCATCGGATCCTGATATTGCATCTGCGCCACCAGCAATTTTAGAAAATCATTTTGCGTCAGCGTCTGCCCCGAACTCGCCGTCTGACTGGTCGTGCCGGTGGCGGCGGCGGGATTCGCCGCTTGCGTTTTGGTGATTAAAGAAATTCCACTCATAAAATAATTTTTATTTGGTTAAGCCCACGATTCCCAGCCGCTGACACCGACCGCCAGCCGCGCCGTCGCCCCAAGCGCCCGGCTTCCCGCCAGTGCAAACTCCGCGAACGCCGACGCCTTTTGCGCCTCCGCTTCCTGCGAAGCCTGCTGCTGTTGTTTGAAACTGCTCCCGTTGTCCGCCGTAAAATTTGTCTCGCTGCCCAACGGCGCGAGCTTGATGCCGCGTTGTTCGAGCCGCTGCTGCAACTCCGGCCAGTGCTGATTCATCAATTGAAAATCGCCGCGCTGCAACACCGCGTGCGCCTCGACGCCCCCGTCGCGCTGCCGCAATTGCAGCGACAGCTCCGTGCCCGCGCCCGGCTTGATCACCACCGACAACGTATCCGTCTGGCTTTCCACCAACCGCACCGCGTGCAGCGCCACCATGTCGTGCGTCCGTTCCAGATTGCGCAGCCGCGCCTCCATGAATGCCGGCACCGCCACCGTCGCCGGTGCGGTTGAAAAATCCACCGTCGCCACCGCGGCGGGCATCGGCTGATTGAAATTTGAATCCGCTGAACCGCCATCCGTCGTGCGCACCGCCACCGAAATCGAAGTCGGCAAAACCTTCGCCGCCGCCGGCAATGAAGCGTCACCCGGCAAAACTTTTCCAGCCAGCCCGGCAACTTTGTTCGTATTGGCGCTTTTTTTCATCGGCAAATCTACTGTCGCAACTCCTGTGCCATCGTTTGCCGCTGCGGGTGCCAGGGCGGACGCGTTTTTCGCCAGTTCCTCAGTCACTACCGGTTCCTGATTCACCGCCGGCTTCGGTATCTCTGCCGCCGGGGAATTTTTATCCGCCGCCACTGCGACGTTTTTTACTAATGCCGCCGCGTCCGCCGCCGCGGTATTATTAACTTGCTCCGGTTTTTGCGAAGGCGAACCCGGGGTCGTCTTGGCAGGTGAAGTTTCTGGCGCGAGTGGGTTTGATTTTTCCGTCGCCAGGGCAACAGCACCTTTGCCGTCAATTGTCAGCACCGCCGAGGTGTCGGCTGGAGCGGTGAAAATATTTTTTGTCGAAGTTGAAAGCGGCACTGACGAACTGTCCGGAATCCATTGCCCCGCCACCAACACCGTCGGCGTGGCCGGTAAATCCAGCAATGGCAAAACGTTTACTTCCGCTGGAGCGGCGGATTGATCGGCCGAAACAGTCGCCGGGATTTTTTCCGTTTGTGCGACTGGTTTCGTCGTGGAATCTTTGCCGGTAATTTTCTGCTCAGAAGAAATCAACCGAATATTATCCGTGTCAGCGATTGTTTTGGCCGGCGGCGCCTTTGCCGTTTCCGGGCGCGGCGGTGCCAAGCGCGGAGAATGTTTTGGTTTGGCTGCCAGCGCCTGCTGCATCACCCGGCCGAATTCATCCGGCAGCGGCTGGCCGTGATTTTTTTCGAGCGACGCGGCCGCCGGTTCGTTGCCAGCGGCGGGCGCGGCGGGAAAGCGATCAACGGCTTGCATTGGCGAGGGTGTTGGTCGCGGGCACGTTCAACACATCCTTCAGCCGGTTCGCCAAAATCGCGGCGCGGGCGGCGTGCGCGTCGCCTTGCCGGCTCATCGCATCCAGAATCGGCGCAGAAACATCCGGCTTCATCGAATACAGCAGCTTGGTCACTTCGTCATCGCTCATCTCGTTGAACATCGCGGCGGCCCCGTCCGGCGACATGCCGGCCACCACCTTGACCTGACGTTTGATGTTGTCCTTTTCCTGTTCCTTGAAAAGCAGAACACGTTTGTCAAAATCCGCCTGCACTTGGGAGACATTTTGCGTAATTGTGGCGATGTCGCGATTCTCCGCGGCCAGCCGCGCCTCCCATTCCTTGAGCTGTTCCGAGCGCAGCGCGAGCGATTCGCGCTCTTCCTTGATCTGCGAAAGCCACTGGTCAATTTCCGGGTTGCGATATTTCCACGACGGATTGTCCTCCGCCGCCACCGGCAGCTTGGGCGGCAGGGTCGGCGTGCCCAGATTCACCGAGCGGAACACCGCGAACATGGTCAGAAAAAAAATCACGCCGCCCAAAAGGACAACCGTGCCGGGGGCTTGGAGAATTCGGTTCATATCAATTCAGGCGTTGCGCTTCCAGCGCGGGTGCGGCCTGGCGCTGCACCGCGAGTTCATCAAATATTTTTTGTTCGGCAATTTGCGTTTCATGCACCCACGCGCGGCGCGATTTTTCGTGAAATCGGTCCAGCGCCTCGCGTTCGCGCGCCGCCAGCGTCAGCGCCTGAAACGCCTGGCCCGCCTCGCGCCGCGCTTCCACCAGCGCCGCCTCGCATTCGTGGCAGCGGACTTCCAGCACCACGCACCATGTCCGCAGCCCGACGATGTGGCTGGCCGCCGCGCCTTGGGCCAATTCGTAATTCACCGCCGCGCGGCCTTCCGCCAGTTTTTCATCCGCGACGTGCAGGTTGCGCGCCACCGCATCGCATTTGGTCAGCGCGCGGGCGTAATTTTGTTGCGCCATCCGTTCACGCTGCTGGCGCAACACCCGGATGGATTCGAGCGGAAATCGAAATGTTTTCATATTTTAATGCCTTTGCCGGCGGCCGGATTCAGCGTTTGATTCAGCGCCGTCCAGCTTTGCGCGACGGGAAAACCTTCGGTGACGTCCTGCCGCAAAAACTGGTTCAGCCGCGGTTGCAACGCGATAGCCTGGTCAATCGCCGAATTGCTCCCGGCCGGATACGCGCCGATGTTGATCAAATCCGCGTTGCGCCGGTGCACGGCCAGGTGCTCGCGGGCGATGGCGGTCATTTTGATTTTTTCCATCGGCAGCAAATCGCGGTTCAAACGGCTGACGCTTTCCAAAACGTCAATCGCCGGATAATGATTTTGCGTGGCCAACTCGCGCGTCAGCACGACGTGACCGTCCAAAATGGAACGCACGGAATCCGCGATCGGATCGTTCATGTCGTCAGCCTCGACGAGCACCGTGAACAAACCGGTGATCGAACCCGTCTCGCCCGCGCCGGCACGTTCGAGCAATTGTGGCAGCAGCGAAAAAACCGACGGCGTGTAGCCGCGCGTAGTCGGCGGTTCGCCGACGGCCAAGCCAATTTCGCGTTGCGCCATCGCGAAGCGCGTGACGGAATCCATCATCAGCAAAACATTTTGGCCGGCGTCACGAAAATATTCCGCGATGGCCATCGCCAGAAACGCGCCTTTGACGCGGTTCAGCGCCGGTTCATTCGACGTGGCGACGATGACAACGGATTTTTTCCGGCCGCGTTCGTCGAGATCGCGTTCGATGAATTCACGCACCTCGCGACCACGTTCGCCGATGAGCGCGATGACGTTCACGTCCGCTTCCGCCTGCGAAGCCATCATGCCGAGCAAGGTGGATTTGCCGACGCCGCTGCCAGCAAAAATACCGAGCCGCTGCCCGCGACCCAGCGGCACAAATGTGTCGAGCGCCTTGATGCCGGTTTGAAAAACCGTGTCAATACGCTGGCGTTTGAGCGGATGCGGCGGCCGCAAATTGAGTCCGACAAAATGTTCGCCGACAATCGCGCCGCGGTCGTCAATGGGATTTCCCAGCCCGTCAATCACGCGGCCCTTGAGCGCGCTACCGACGGCCACGCGCATGGGCGCACCGGTGGCAATGACTTCGCTACCTGGATGAATGCCGTGCAACTCGCCTAGCGGCATCAAAAGCAAATGATGATTCCGAAAGCCGACGACCTCCGCGAGCATGTCGGCATGGCCGCGATCCGACTGGATGCGGACGACTTCGCCGAGGGCGGCGAGCGGGCCTTCGGATTCCACGACCAGACCAATGAGTTGCACCACGCGACCGCACGTTTCCGTGACGCGCGTTTCGCGCACCCGCCGCAAGGCGTTTTGCATCCGGCTGGACGGACATGGAATGGTGGCGATCATGCTATGACGGAGTTGCGAAGCTGTTCGATTTTGGTTTCACGCCGCGCGTCCACGAGACCGAAACGCGTCTGCAAAATGCAGCCGCCGCGGCTGACCTCAACGGAATTGGCAAAACGGAGCGGCCCGACTTCCGGCAAACCGGCGAGCAGCGGTGAATGTTGTTCGCGCAGCATGGCGAGATCGTCAGGATGAAGCTGCACGACGATTTCGGCTGAATCTTCGGCCTGGCGCAGCGCCTCCCGAACGACGGCTTCCACAGCCGGCGCATTAATCGGCATACCGGCGACCATTTTTCCGGCGGCCTCAACCGCGAGCAGCAGCAGACTGGTTTCCGCCTCGTGCGCGACTTGCGGGAGCGTGCGTTGCAAGGACGCCAAAACGCCGCGTTGCAGTTCGATGGTTGCGTTACGTTGATTCAATAATTGTTCGTTCAACGCCGTTTCGCCTTCGCGCCGGCCGCGTTCGTAGGCAGCGGCTTCGCGCTCGGATAAAAACTGCTGCCAGTCCTGCGTCGGCGTTTCCATCAGCAGACAAACGTCGCTCAGCGGTTGGTCAAAGCGGATGGGTTCAGACCATTTCATTTTCAGTGACGCGGGTTTCGTCGAGGTCAATTTCGCCCTCGGCTTCGAGTTTGCGGACGGCATCAATGATGCGGAACTGCGCCGCCTCGACATCGCGCGGTTTGACCGCGCCGAGGAATGCGATTTCTTCCTGCACCGATTCGGCGGCGCGGCGGGAAATATTGGCGAGCAACAATTTCTTGAGCGCCTCGCTGGATTTTTTGAGCGCCACGGTGAGGTCGCGCATGTCAATTTCGCGCATGATGCGCTGGATCGCGCCGGCCGAGAGCAGCAGCAGATCTTCGAAGGTGAACATCTTTTTGCGGATGGAATTGGTTAGTTCCGGATTCCGATTCTCCAGGCCGGTCAACAATTCGCGGCTGACGGCTTTGTCCATCGCGTTGAGCACGTCGGCCACGGTGGTGACGCCGCCGGTCTGCGACAGCGCGCGCGTCTGCTTTACGCCGAGCCGGGTGTTGAGCACGTCCACGACTTTTTCCGCGACTTCCACCGGCGTCGGCGCGAGCGTGGCCAGCTTTTCGATGACTTGTTCGCGCTGATCCGGCCGAAGCAGGTTCAGCACCTGCGCAGATTTTTCCGGCGGAATATGGCTGACGACGAAAGTGATCACCTGCGCCTGCTCGTCACGGATGAGGTTGAAAATGTGGCGCGGATCCATGTCGGCAATGATCTGCATGGAGCCGAGCGGCGCGCGCGTGGTGGCGATGCGGCTGATCACGTCGCTGGCTTTGAACGCACCGAGCGCTTTTTCCAGCGTGCTGCGCGTGACTTCAACCCCGGCATACACAGACGTGCTGGCGGAAACTGCAATGGGGGAAAATTCCTGGAGAATCTGCTGCTGCTGTTCGCGCGAAATCAAACTGAACCGTGCCATCTCGCGCGAGATGGTGTCAATTTCGCGCGGCTGAAACTGGCGCAGCACCACGGCGGCGCTCTCCGCCCCGAGCATCACCAATAGCGCGGCGAGCATCTGCGCCTTGGACAGACTGCTGTTCTCGGCGACGGCGGATTCAGGTTGTTCTTCAGCGGCGGTCATGGGTTTCAGTTTCCGGCGTGCCAGGACCGCGGTTCATCCAGTCGCGAATAGCCTGGGTCATGTTGTTGGGATTATCTTTGATAAGCTTGTTCAGCACGTCCACCGTGACGACGCTGGGCTGCGGCTCCAGCAATTCGCTGAGACGATTATGGCCGTGGCTATGCCCGTTGCCATTGCTCTTCATGCCCAGCCGGCCCACGGGAACGCCGATGGGAATATCCTGCACGGGCGTGCTCTTGAAGGCCTGCAGCAAGACAAACAGCGCCACCAATCCCAGCGCGGGATACAGGAGGCCGCGCGCCAAATTCATCCAGTAATCGCGCTTCGATTGCTGATCCAATTGCTGCGTCATATCCGTGGCGAACTGGTCGTTGAACGGCATTTCTTCCAAAGCCACGATGTCGCCGCGCGCCGGATCCGCGCCCAGCGCGTTGCTCACCAGCCGGCGCAACTTTTCAATGTCTTCCGTCGAACGCGGCACCGCTTTGCGATCCGCGCCCGTGCCGTCCATCTGCGTGGCGACGGTGATGGCCGCGGTGATCCGTTTCAAACCACCGGGCGCCTGAGTGCTGGTCGTGCTGGTGGTGCTGACGTCGTATTGAATGGTCGAAACCGATTTGTTGTTTTTGGTGTTGTTCAGCGGGCCCGCACCGGACGCGACATTGTTGGTGTCAGCGGTGTTGGCGGAAATGCCGGTCGCCGTGTTATTTGCCGTGGTCGCTGAAGTCAAATTATCGTCCGTCTTGGTTTGCATGCTGACGACCTGGCCATCCGGATCGTATTTTTGTTCCGTCCGTGTGCTGGTGTCGTAATTGACCTCGGCGGAAACACGCACGATTGCCTGCCCCAGACCGAGCACTTTTTCCAGCATGTCCTGCGCTTTTTTGGAAAGGTAAAGTTCCAGATTACGGCGCATTGCCAATTGCGATGTGGACAGGCCGCCCATCGAATCGTCGTCCGAATTTTCCGACAACACGTTGCCCAAATTGTCCACCACCGAAACGTGGTTCGGCTTCAAACCCTCGACGGCGTTGGCCACGAGGAAGCGGATGGAATTAATGGACTGCGCCGGCAGTTGCGAGTTGCCACGCACCCGCACAAACACGGAGGCCGTCGCGAATTTGTCCTTGTCGAGCAGCAGCCGGTTTTCCGGCAGCACGATCATCACGCGCGCCGACTGGATTTCGTCGAGCTGGCTGATAGTGCGGGAAAGCTCGCCCTGCAAAGCGCGGGTGTAATTCGCGCGCTGCACAAAATCGGAAATGCCGAAGTTCGGTTTGTCGAAAATCTCGAAGCCCACGCCGTCGCCCTGCGGAATGCCTTTGCCGGCGAGTTGCATCCGCAGCGCATAAATTTTTTCCGTGGGCACCATGACCGTGCCGCCGCTGCTCACTTTGTAAGGCACCTTCGCGTCGTCCAGCGCGGACGTCACCTTGGACGCTTCGCCGTCGGAAAGCCCGCCGTAAAGCAAGCCGTAATCGGTGTGCGACGACCAAAACGAAATCGCCGCAAGGCCGGCGATCAGCACAAAAGTGGCGGCGGCGACGCTCAACCGCTGGCTCGTGCCCAGCTGGCCCCAGATGTCCTGGAGCTGCTTGCCGAGTTTGGAAAGATTTTGATTCATTTAGATTCCCTAAATCTGCATCCGCATGACTTCCTGATACGATTCCAACAATTTATTGCGCACCTGGACGAGCAACTGGAACGAAACGCTCGCCTCTTCCATGCTGATGACGGCCTGATGCAGCGGCACGTTTTGTCCGCTCTGGAGGGCGTTGACCATTTGCCCGGAAACTTGCTGCTTGGCGTTCACCTCGGAAACCATCTGGCCGAGCATCGAAGAAAATACATCGCCGCCGACCGGGGTTCCGCTCGTCACCGGCGCCGACGCGGGCAACTGCGACAGATCTCGGTTCGTGAGCGCATTGACTTGCGGCAGCGAGCCGGGCGAGTAAGCGGGAATGGCCGAGAGCGGTGACATTTGGCTTCAGTAAAAATCAGTGTTTGGCAATGGACAGCGTTTGCATGGCCATGGTCCGGGCGTTTTTGACGACGGCGAGGTTCGCTTCAAACGTGCGCGAGGCCGAAATCAAGTCGGCCATTTCCTCGTGAATATTGATGTTTGGCAATGCGACCATGCCGCGCGCATCCGCCTCGGGATTGCCCGGATCATAAACATGCATCGCCGGCCGCGTGTCTTTTTCCACGCGCGCCACCTGCAGCGTCGGCAGATTCCCCTGGTCACTGCCGCCATCCATCGCATTTTTCAAAACGGATTCGAACACCACCACGCGCCGCTGATACGGCTGGCCGTTCAGGTCGTGCGTCGTGTGCGCGTTCGCGATATTTTGGGAAATGACATCCAGCCGGGTATGCTCGGCGTCGAGCGCCGCCGACGTGTTTTGGATGCCGGTGAGAATTTGAATCATACGGCGTTCCCGGTGATGGCGGCGCGCATTTTCTGGAGCATGCCGCTGACCATCTGAGTTTCGAGCGTGTGCGTCATCGCATTTTGATTCATGCGCATCAGTTCCGCCTCAAGATGCACCGTGTTGCCGTCCTTGCTCGACGGCACCGCCGCGGCGTCCGTGGCCAGCGTGGGCGTTAGCGAGCTGATTTCCGAAGTATCGCCCGAAGCGCTGGCGCGTTCCAATGCCTGCTCGAACGACGGCGCCAGGTCCACGCGCTTGTAGCCGGGCGTTTCCAAGTTGGCCAGATTATTGGCGATGGCCTCCTGCCGGAGCGCCACCGCATCCAGCGTTTTCTTCGCTGTGAGATAGTTGGGCTGGGAAAACAAGGCTTCAATCATAACAACTGAAGCTGCAAAGCAACGATGATGCCATCGGCCAAAAATGGCGTAAAACCGAGGGTTTTCACCGATCACCGGCCGCGTCTGGGCAAATGTTTCCGCCCACAGCGGCAACGGCTAGGCAAGGTTGTCGGGGTGCGTCAAAACCGCACAAGCGTTCTCGACAATGCGGCGGCGTGGTTTAATTTTCCGCCACTGAATGAAATCCGTCGCGATCATCGGCGCTGGCATCACGGGATTGACCACCGCGTTTTACCTGAAACGCCAAGGCGTGCCGGTCACGCTTTTTGAGGCGAGCGGGCGCGTCGGTGGCGTGATTCAATCCATCCGCAAGGACGGTTTTCTTGCCGAGTTCGGACCGAACACAATTCTCGAAACATCCCCAAAAATCGCGCAGCTTGTCCTCGATGCCGGCCTCGAAGCGCGCAAGCTGGCCACCGATCCGACGGCCGAGGCGCGCTACGTCGTTCGCTACGGCCGGCCGATTGAAATGCCAGGCAAGCCGCTCGGTTTTTTCACGACGCCGCTGTTCACCGCCAAAGCCAAGTTCGCCGTGATGCGCGAACCGTTCATCAAACCGCGTCGCGACGACGTGGAAGAAAGCATCGCGCAATTTGTCGTCCGCCGCTTCAACCAGGAATTTTTGGATCACGCGATTGACGCGCTTGTCGCCGGCATTTACGCCGGTGATCCGCACAAATTGTCGCTGCCGCACGCGTTTCCCAAGCTCAAAGCGCTGGAAGATAATTACGGCTCGATGATCAAAGGCCAGATTTTCGGCGCACGCCGAAAATCCGGCGAAGTGGCCAAAGACCGCGCGGCGAAATTTTCTTTCGACGAAGGTTTGCAGGTGTTGCCGGACACGCTGGCGGCGCAGTTGGGCGATTCGCTGAAACTGAATTCGCCGGTGACGAAGCTGACACAAACAAGCACCGGCTGGAGCGTGGCGACGGCCGGCGGCGAAACGGAATTTGGCGCGGTGATTTATTGCGGCACGGCGCACCAGCTGGCGGAGTTGGAAATCGTCGATGGTAGGGCTGCGCTGCCGCGCAGCCAGAATGACGAGGCGGCGCAGCAACGCCGCCCTACCGACATGTTTTGCGAAATCAGCTATCCGCCGGTGGCGAGCGTCGTCCTGGGTTTTCGCCGCGAAGACGTGGCGCATTCCTGCCAGGGCTTTGGCATGCTGATTCCAAAAATCGAAGGCTTCAAAATTCTCGGCACCATTTTTTCCTCGGCCCTGTTTCCAAACCGCGCACCGGCTGGCCATTTGAATTTGACCAGCTATATCGGCGGCGCGCGCTATCCCGAGCTCGCCACGCTGCCGCCCGATCAATTGGTGGAAGCGGTATTGGTGGATTTGCGCAAATTGCTCGGCGTGCGCGGCCAGCCAACATTTGTCCACACGGCGTTTTGGCCGAAAGCAATTCCTCAATACAACGTCGGCTACGGCAAATACCGCGATTTGTTGAATGACCTCGAAGCCAAGTCGCCGAACTTATTTTTCGCCGGCCATTATCGCGACGGTGTTTCGCTGGGCGACTCGATTGTTTCTGCCGTCAACATCGCCGAGCGGGTTGGAAAACTTTTTTAGCCACAGATGGACACAGATGAAACACAGATTTTCAGAAAAGATTTTTTGAATCTGTGGCCATCTGTGTTTATCTGTGGCTGAATTTTTATGAGCAAAGCAATTCTCTTGGTCAATCTTGGATCGCCGGACTCGCCGTCGGTGCCGGATGTGCGGCGGTATCTGAACGAATTTCTGATGGACGGCCGCGTGATTGACACGCCGTGGCTGCTGCGCCGGTTCGTGGTCGGCATGATTTTGATCAAGCGCCCGGCGGAATCCGGCCACGCTTACGAAAAAGTCTGGACCAAGGAAGGCTCGCCGCTGGTCGTCACCAGTCGGCATGTGCAAGAACTGTTGCAGAAACGTGTCAGCGTGCCGGTGGAACTGGCCATGCGTTATCAAAATCCGTCCATCGAGTCCGCCGTAAAAAAGCTGGCGGCGAAGGGCGCGACGGATGTTTTGTTGATTCCGCTGTTTCCGCATTATGCGATGTCGAGCTACGAAACGGCCGTCGTGCGCGTGCAGGAAGTTGCCGCCCAACTCGCGCCGCAGATGAAAATCACGGTGCAGCCGCCGTATTACGACCAGCCGGATTACATCGCGGCGCTGGTGGCGAGCGCGGCGGATTTTTTCAAAAAAGATTACGACCATCTGCTGTTCAGCTTTCACGGCATTCCGGAGCGGCACATTAAAAAATCAGACCCGACCGGCTGTCATTGTCTGGCAACGCCGAATTGCTGCGAAACGCCCAGCCCGGCACACGCCACGTGTTATCGGGCGCAATGCTACCGGACCGCGTCGTTATTCATCGAGAAAGCCGGCGTGCCGGCGGGCAAATGGTCGGTGTCCTTCCAATCGCGGCTCGGCAAAGATCCGTGGTTAAAACCTTACACCGATTACGAACTGCCACGACTCGCAACGGAAGGCAAAAAAAAGATGCTCGTCATCTGCCCGGCATTTGTGTCGGACTGCTTGGAGACGATTGAAGAAATCGGCATTCGCGGCTGCGAGGAATTCATGGCTGGCAACGGCCAGGAGTTCACGCGCATTCCATGCATGAACGAACATCCGGCGTGGATCGACGCGCTGGAAAAAATGGCGGGAAAATTTTTGAAGATCAGTTGAATCCCGCGCAACGGACTCGTCAGCGAAGCGGGCGTTCCCACGGAGCCTGCTCCACATAACCGGCTTTTCGGAATGCGGCAATCATGGGCGCGTTACAAGCTGCCGTGTCGCACGCAATCCTCCCAACACCGATTTGTTGCAGCGTGCGGGTGGCCTGATTCAGCAATTGGTGGCCATAACCATTGCCGCGAAATTTGGGCAGGACTCCCAGGTAGAAAATGGTTCCTTCGCGAGGAACACTCAACGCTGGCGCAAAAAGCGAACAGAGGGTGAAGCCGACTAACTGCCCGTTTTGGGTTTGCGCGACTTGCCACCATTCTGGCAACTGCTCAAAGTGCTCCGCCGACAAGGCAATCAGGTCTGCGGCGGCCTTGATCGCACCCCTTTCGCGAACGGCTGTTTGATCGGCCGGGTCAAGCGAGGTTGCGAGGACTAGAGCCAGTGACTCCACCAACCAGTCGGTTTGCACCGGATAAAAAACCAGACGTGTTTCCAGAAGCAGCGACGGACAGGTTGGGTCCCAAATGAAAGGGATTTTCAGGTAATGACCCGAGCGGTCGCTCATTGCGGATTTTTCAGGCTGGGTTTGCCGCAACTATCCAATGCTGGCAATATTGATTTCATAGCTTCTAGTCCCCGCGCGGATGTTTGAAGTGCAGCCGGACGGTGTCCTGCAACATGCCGAAGAAGCCTTTTTTCTTTTTCACTTCCACCGGGCCGATGCGTTCGCATTTGTGGCTGCACACGCGGCAGAGGTAGAGCGGCTGCCCGCCCTGCCGGCGCATCACGCGGACGCAGCGGTTGCACATGGTTTCCGTGCAATGCGTGCAGGCGAAGGTGGCCTGGATTTCCGGATGCTGCGAACAGGCGTTGAGGCCGTTCTCCAAAATCACCGGGGCCTTGGGCGCTTCCACTTCGATTTTTGGAATGGCAATGGTCACGGTGGTGCTTTCCACGAGCAGCTCCACGTCGCCGATTTTTAAAATCTGGCCGGCATCCAGCCACGCTTCCAGCGCGGGTTCGCCGTTGAGAAAGGTGCCGTTGGTGGAATTGCAGTCGTGGAGATAAACGCCGTTGTCCGTCAGCGCGAGTTCGCAGTGCAGCGAGGAAATCGTGTCGTGGTCGAGGCAGATCTCGCAGTCGGAATCGCGCCCGACGCGGTTGACGCCCATGGCCAGTTCAATCGCCCGGTTGCCAAAACCTTCGCTCTGGATTAAAAGTCGCGCCATAAATTCCCGATGATAAAAAAGCTTGGGCGCGGCGCGCGGCAAAGTCGAGCCGGAAAATCAGCCGAGCGAATTTTGGGCGAAGGCGTATTCCGCGACGGTTTTGCCAGCGATCAAATGTTCTTGGATGATGCGCTCCAAAACTTCCGGCGTGCAACTGTGATACCAGACGCCTTCGGGATAAACCACGGCGATGGGGCCGCGCGTGCAGACGCGGAGGCAACTGGCTTTGGTGCGATAGACGAGCGGCTGCGCGCCGACGAGGTTCAATTCCTTCAGCCGCTGTTTCAAAAAATCCCACGACGCCAGCGTCGCCTCGCGCGGGCAGCATTTGGGTTCCTCCGCGTCCACGCAGAGAAAAATGTGGCGGCGGAATTTTTCCAGGCCGAGCGATTCCACGGCGGTTTGTAATTCGGTTTTCATTTTTTTTTCGCGCGAAGGCCGCGAAGGCAGCGAAGGTTGGAAAATTTTTCCCTTCGCCACCTTCGCGTCCTTCGCGCGACAGCTTCAAAATAGCATTCACCGGAAAATTGTCAGCCCGATCACGCCGCTGACGGCGATGAGCGCGCCGACCAGCGAGCGGATGCCGATTTTTTCGCCCTCGAGGATGCGCGTCATCGGCAGCAGAAAAATCGGCGTGGTCGCGATGATGGCGGTGACGATGGCGGCGTTGGTCTGCTCCAGCGCCCATTGCATGCAGGTCACGCCGAGCGTCTGGCCGGCGAGCGCGTTGGCCAGCACCCACGGCCAGAGCCGCCGCCATTTTTCGCGCGAGACGGCCAGCGTTTTTGCCTCGAACAATCCGCCGTGTTCGTGGGCGGAACGCCATTTGAACACGACCAGCGCGATGGTGGGAATCAAAATGCCGCCGAGCACGCGCTGGTAGCCGGTAGTGCCGGGGTCGGGAAAAACGCCGTGCGCGTGCGACACGGCGAAGGCTTTGCGGATGAGCACTGCGCCGATCGCCCCGGCGATCGCGCTGACGATCGAGGCCAGCAAGCCGAGGCGCAACTGGCGCGGCGCGATTTCCAGATGGTCGCCAGGCGCGAGCGCGATGGCCACGCCGGTCAGGATGACGGCAATGAAGAAAATTTCCGGAAGGTTCAATTTGGAGCCGAGCCAGAGCCATTCGATGAGCGCGGCGAACGGCGCGGTGAGGCATTGCACCAGCAGCACGGTGCGCCGGCTGCCGAGGCGCGGCAACGCCTGATAATAGGCACTGTCACCGATGCCGATGCCGAAGAAGCCGCTCAACATGAACCATTCGGGTGCGCCGGCAAAACCTTTGCCGAAAGTGTAAGCCCAGATGGTCAGGAAAATCGTGGCCAGTGTGATGCGCCAGAAATTGGCCTCGACGCCACCGATCTGCTTCGTGGCGCGATAGCCGCACATGGCGGACGTGGCGAACAGCAACGTGGTGAGCAGCGCCGCGAGCATCAGAGCTGGTCGTAATGGTCGTCGGTGTCCAAGTCGGCCGCGCCTTCCACGGCGACGCCGCCTTCATTGAGAATTTTGGAAAGCTCGGGCGAAACCCAGCGTTGGCCGTGGCCTTGTTTGGGAATGGGCTTGATCCGGTATTTGGCCTGCGAATCGCTTTCGAGAATGCCGCGCTCGGTCATGCGCAGCAGGATCTGCTTCGCCCAGTCGGGCTCTTCGTGGAACCGTTTTTTGGTGGTGGCGCGGCGGCAGATTTCCTTGGCCCCGACAAAGGTGGTGCCCCAGGTTTTGAGGAAATCGAAAATGGCGCGCTCGTCTGAATCCATGCGGTGAATATGCCGGAAAGCCGAACGCCGTCGAGCAATTAGCTGTGCGCAACGGACCGTGGCTGAACATCGGGCACCGCCGCGCCGCGCGCCTGCGGAAACCGGATTTTGGAACGCAGCAGCAACGTGCCGAGGCAGAGGTCGGCAAAGGGCAGCACCACGTTGAAATTTTTGTGCATGTAACGGTGATGGAGCAAATGGTGACCATTGAGCCGGTAGAAAACCCACGAACGCTCCACGCGCCGGGCCTTGGGCAGATGCATGCACCAGTGGATGTATTCGTAGGCGGCGTAATAAACGGTGAAAGCCGCAAGCGCGCCGAACGCAAAATCCCAGCGGTGCAAAAAACCGCAGATCGTGAAGACCGGCAACATGCCAGCAGCGATGATGGCCGGACCGTTCCACCACGCCATCGGGATGGTTTTCTTGTCGGGATCGTTGATCAAATGATAGGTGTGATCCGCCTTGAAAGTATGATGATGAATGATCGCGTGGGCGCGGAAGGGATAATCAAACTTGCCGATCGGCCGGTGCATGACGAACCGGTGGAGCGCCCATTCAAAAAAGGAACCAAACACCACGCCGCCAATAAAACCAATCGCCGGCCAATAAATAAAATGATCTAAAAAGGACATCAGCCTTAAAGCATGTTCTGTCCGCAGCCTAAGAGCAACTGAAATTTTTTTGATTCATGGCCGGGTGAGCGGCGACCAATAAATGCTTGGCCCGCCCCTGTTATTACTTTGCCAACCTCGCCGCCGCCTTTTAGAATTTTAAGGTTCATGGCGGAATACAAAGTTCAATTCGAGGTCTTCGAAGGCCCGCTCGACCTGCTCCTCTATCTTATTAAGAAAGAGGAAGTGGACATTTACGAGGTCAACCTCACGAAGCTCGCCACGCAGTTCATTGAATACGTTGATTTGATGCGGCAGTTCGACCTGGAGGTGGCCGGCGAATTTCTCGTGATGGCTTCGACGCTGATGTATATCAAAAGCCGTGAGCTGCTGCCGGTGGAACAGCAAGTCGTCGTGGAAGCCGAGGACGAAGGCGAAGATCCGCGCTGGGAGCTCATCCGCCAGCTCGTCGAATATAAAAAATTCAAGGACGCCGCCGCCAAACTCCAGACGCTCGAAGAATCACAGGAACATATTTTCCCGCGCGTGCCGGGCAAGATCGAATTTGAAACGGTCGCCGCCGCGCCGGCCAAACCGGAGGTGGGCATTTTTGATTTGCTCAACGCGGTCAACGTCATCCTCAAACGCATCGCGGATAAGGAAGCCGGCACACGCGAGATTTACGAGGACAAATGGACCGTCAGCGAAAAAATCGAGTTCGTGCTGAAGACCATCACCGAGCGCGGCCGCGTGCGGTTTGTGGAATTGTTTGAAACGGCGGCGAACCGGTCCGAAGTCGTCTGCACGTTTCTCGCGCTGTTGGAATTGATCCGGTTGAAACAGCTGGCGTGCACCCAGCCGGAGCCGTTTGCGGAAATCGAAATCAGCCGGGCCATCCCCACGACCGTAACGGAAAACAGTGCCGAAACCGTAACGGAAAATCCGCAGCCCGAACTGCGGCTGGATGAATCCATCGTCGAGCCGGCCGCCGAGCCGACCGAAACAACTGAAACCGACGTGACTGATGATGATGATGACGACAACGACGAAGCTGATGAAGTTGGCGAAGACAAAAAAACGCAATAATTTTTTAGCATGGAATTAAAATCAATTTTGGAATCGCTGCTCTTCTCGGCGCAAAAGCCGGTGAGCGTGAAAGAACTTCGCGACATTTTTGCCGCCGCCGCCATCGCTGAGGACGCGGATGAAACGGCCAAGTCGCTCAAGAAAGTCAAAGACGACGACATGACCGCCGCGCTGGAAGAACTGGCGCGCGAACACGAGACGGCGGCGCGGAGCTACCGGCTCGCGTGCGTGGCGGGCGCATGGCAGTTCGTCTCGCAGCCGGAATTTTCGCCGTGGCTGCGCGTGTTGGTCGGCGAAAAAATCCGGCCGTCGCGGCTCTCGCAGGCGGCGCTGGAAACGCTGGCCATCATAGCATATCGCCAGCCAGTGACGCGCGCGGAAGTGGAGCAGGTGCGCGGCGTAAACGTGGACGGCACGATGCAGACGCTGCTGGAACGCGGCTTGGTGGAGCAGAGCGGTCGCGCGGAAGTCGTCGGCCGGCCGGCGCTTTACAGCAGCACGCCACTGTTTTTGGAATATTTCGGTTTGCGCGGTTTGGACGATTTGCCGGCGGCGGATGAACTGCGCCGGATCAAAATCGAGCGGCCCATCGCGCCGGTCACCGCCGATGCCGGCCTGGCCACCGCGCCGCCGGAGCAGCTTCAATTGAATGAAGAAGTAAAAATGAAGAATGAAGAAACAACGGCACCTGATTCAACCGAAACGCCCAGCTGATTTAATTCTTCATTCTGCATTTTTCATTCTTCCTTTGCCTTTTCACGGCGTCGAGAGCCGATAGAATCGGACTTTGTTGGTCTTGGCGATATTCGTGTCGGTGAAGAACCAAAGTCCGTTCGCCGCCATCACATTGGTCGCAATCACGCTCCAGAAATTAGCCGCGGAGAGATTGGTCGCCGCCCAGAGCCGATTCGTGCTGTTGGCATTGTTGGTCAGCGTGAGCGCAAAGCTGCCGCTCGCGGGATTCAAACTGTAGTTCAAAATTTTGGGCTGTCCTGCTGGCGCGGCGAGCACTACCACGGTCAAGGTGGCCACGCTGCTGGTGGCCCGCCCGTAAATGTTGGTGACGATCATCAGGTAAGTGCCGGTGAGACTGTTGCTGGCGCTGGCAAAATTCAACGTGGTGTTGGTGGCTCCGGCAACGAGCGTGTTGGTGTTGAAATACCATTGGTAGTTGAGCACGCCGGCCCCGATGGCGGCGGCGGTGAACGTCGCCGAGTTGCCGTTGGTGACGGTCAGGCTCTGCGGCTGGCCGGTGATGATGGGATTGGTAATGACGGTGAGTAGTGCGGGGGGCGTGCTGGTGACCGCGCCAAGCCGGTTGGTGACCACCACCGAATAGTAGCCTTGGTTGCTCGTGCCGTCGGTGAAGGTCAACGTAGCGTTCGTCTCGCCCGCAAGCACATTGCCGAGCAGATTTGTCAAAACGGAGTTTGCGTTAAAATACCATTGGTATCGAAGTGGTGAGCGTCCACTGGCAGTGACGGCTAAGTTGGCTATGCCGCCCGAAATGACGCTCAGTGGCGGCGGCGGCGCGGTGATGATCGGCGCGGTCGTGGCTACAATCACAGTGAGCAAGGCCAGACTGCTGTTAGTCGCGCCGCCGGCATTGGTGACGATCACCGAATAGTAGCCGGCGTTGTTGGTGGCGGTGAAAAACGTCAGCGTGCTGTTGGTCTGACCGGGGAGAAGCGTATTGGTGTTAAAATACCATTGGTAATAAAGCGGGTTGGGACCGCCGGCGGTGACCGAGAAGGTGGCCGCAAAACCATTGGTGACCGACACGCTCTGCGGTTGCGCCGTGATGCTCGGCGGCGCGATGTAGGTGATCACCGTGAGCAAGGCCGCACTGCTGGTGACCGCGCCGCCCGAATTGGTGATGACCACGGAATAATACCCGCCATTGCTGCTGGCGCTGGTGAACGTCAAGTTCGTGGCCGTCTGGCCGGTGAGCGCTGTGCCGAGCAGGCTGGCGTTGCCGGTGTTGCTGTTGAAATACCATTGATAGGAAAGCGGATTGGAGCCGGCGGCCGTGACCGAAAAGCTGGCTGCGGAACCAACATTCACGGTCTGCGGTTGGGGCTGCACCGAGATGCTGGGCGGAACAATCGGAATGACAACGGTGAGCAACGCCGGGCTGCTGGTAATCGCGCCGCCCGCATTGGTGATGACCACGGAATAATACCCACCGTTGCTGCTGGCGCTGGTGAACGTCAAGTTCGTGGCGGTCTGGCCGCCGAGCGCCGTGCCGAGCAAACTGGCGTTGCCAGTATTGCTGTTGAAATACCATTGATAAGCAAGCGGATTTGAGCCGGCGGCCGTGACAGAAAAACTGGCGGCGAAACCGTTGGTGACGGTCTGCGGCTGCGGTTGCACCGAGATGGTGGGCGGGACCGCGCTCACGGTCACCGTTAGCTGCGCAGGACTGCTGGTGACCGCGCCAAAATTATCGGCGACCGACACGGTGTAAAATCCGGCGTTGTTATTGGTGGCGCTGGCCAAAGCGAGTGTGCTGTTGGTCTGGTTGGCGAGCAGCGTGTTGGTGTTGAAATACCATTGATATTTCATCGTGCCGACATCGGTGGCGGTGACAGTGAAGCTGGCGGCATTGCCACTTTGCACGGTGGTGCTTTGCGGTTGGGCGGTGATCGTCGGCGAAAACGACAGGCTGAACAGCGTGCCATAGCCCGCACTGCCGGAAAAATTAGCACTGCCGAACAAGGTGTTGGCATTCCAAACCAAACCAGCTTCCGGCGTGCCGCCGTCACTCGCATTATTCAGATTTTTCAGGACGGTGAAACCAGTGCCATTGGTGCCCATCTGGAAAATCGTGCCGCCGCCACTGCTGCCGTAGCCACTGGTGTCGCCGTAGAGCAAGCCGTTATTGAAAATCATGCCGGCATAGGGATTGGCCCCGTCGCTGGGCACACCCGACCCGTTAAAATTATGCAGCACGGCGTAGTTGCCGCCGTTGGTGGTCAGCATAAAAATGGCTCCTTTGTTGGAACTGCCGCCCAGCAGACTAGTGCCGTAAAGCACATTACCCGCCAGCACCAGTTTTCCATACGGGAAATCGGCATCCGGCGCGTTGGAAAAGTTATATATCACCGAATAGTTCTGCCCGTTCGTGGCGAGCTTGAAGATCGTGCCATTGGTGTAAAGCCCGCCATTTATGGTCGTGCCGTAAAGTGTGCCGGCATTCAAAACCAGGCCGGCATTCGGATTCATCCCGTCCGGCGTATTGGTGAACGTGTGCAGCACCGTGTAGCCCGCGCCGTTGGTATCCGTCCGAAACACGATGCCGCCGCTGCCACTGCCACCGCCGTATTTCGTGGTCCCATACAAAATATTGCCGTCCGCCACCAGACCGGCCGTGGGATCATAGCCGTCCGGCGTGTTGGTGAAGAGATGGATGACGGCGTAACCCGCGCCGTTGGTGCCGACCTTGAAAACAGTGCCCAAACTGCTCGTGCCGCCCGCCCGCGTCGTGCCGTAAAGCGTGCCGCCGTTCAGCACCGGTTCGTTCGGCTGCGAGCCGTCCGGCGAGTTGGTGAAATCATGCAGCGCCACCAGACCCGCGCCATTCGTGCCGCACGCGAAAACGAATCCATTGGCGAAACCGCCGCCCGAGGTCGTCGCTCCGAACACCATGCCGCCGCTCAAACAAACGCCGGCTGGATATGACCCGTCCGGCGAGTTCGTGAAATTATGCAACACCGTGAACGTCTGCGCCACCAACGACGGCAACGGGCCAAACCCAAATAAAATAAGGCCCAACACCAGTGCAAAGGAATTTTTTTTCATGAAACGATTATAACTCCCGCTCCGCTGGCGCGCCGACCGCCTGCGAACACGGTTGCAAATTATGCCAAAGCCCAAGGCCAGTGAAAACAGAGAATTTGCGCGGACTTTTTACTGTATGATTGATATTTAATTTTGCCATTACCCGATTATCGGGACGATGGATTTGAAGTTTGAACGGAGTTGACCCGGACGGCAATCAGGTGAATGCCCCATGCGAAGCAAACTGGCTCCAACCATCGAACTGAAAAGACTCACGACAAACTGACCGGATCAATGTCCACCGCCAGCGTCACCTCAGCCGGCAGCGACAGCGACCGGAGCAACTGCGCCAACTCGCGGCTCAACGCGCTCATCGCCCGCGTCCGCAGCATGATCTGGTAGCGGTAAAAATTTTCCGCGCGCAGTAGCGGCGCCGGAGCCGGGCCGGCGATGACCAAATCAGAAAATAAATTTTTTCGGAGCAACGGCGCGGCCGGCGAATCAGATTTTAAATCCGTGCCAAATAATTCAGATTCGGCAGCGAGAACGCCACCAGCGACAGCCTGAACCACGTTGCCCAGCAGTTTTTTTCCCAGTTCGTGCTTCAAGTGCTCGGCGGAGAATTTCACTTTCTCCTCGTTGCGGCCTTTGAGCGTGAGCAAGGCCATGCGGCTTGCCGGCGGATATTTTAATTGTTCGCGGAATTCAATTTCCTGTTCGTAAAAACCCACGAAGTCATGCCGTCGCGCAAACTGGATCGCCGGATGAAACGGCGTAAATGCCTGCACAAACACTTCGCCTTCGACATCGCCGCGGCCCGCGCGGCCGGCGACCTGCGTCAGCAATTGAAACGTCCGTTCGCCCGCGCGAAAATCCGGCTGGTGCAGCGCCATGTCCGCGTAAATGATGCCGACGAGCGTGACGTTTGGAAAATGCAGTCCCTTCGCAATCATCTGCGTGCCGACGAGAATATCAATTTTGCCCACGCGAAAATCGCCGAGCACGTTGCGGTAATCGTCTTTCCGCTTCATCGTGTCGGCGTCCATCCGCTTCACACGCGCCTGCGGAAATAATTTTGCCAGCACCTCCTCCACTTTTTGCGTGCCGGTGCCGGCGAAACGGATCGCCGGATTTTTGCACTTCGGCTCCGGACACACCACCGGAACTTTTTCCACGTGCCCGCAGATGTGACACGACAGCCGCTGGTCAATGCGATGGTAGGTCAGCGTGATGCTGCAATTCGGACAGTTCGCCACATAGCCGCATTTCGGACATTGCAGCGAAGTGGAATAACCGCGCCGGTTCAAAAACAAAATCGTCTGCTCCTTGCGTTCGAGTCGTTGATGAATCGCCTCTTTCAACTGCGGCGAAAAAATCGGAACGCCTTTTTCGCCGCGCGCCGCCTGGCGCATATCCACCACGCGGACGTGCGGCATCTTTTGATTGTCCACGCGCTCCGGCAAATCGAGCAGCGTGAACTTGCCGCGTTTGCAGTTGTAAAAACTTTCCAGCGACGGTGTGGCCGAGCCGAGCACAACGACGGCATTTTCCATCTGGCCGCGCATGATCGCCACGTCACGCGCATGGTAACGCGGCGCTTCTTCCTGTTTGTAAGTGTGCTCGTGTTCCTCATCCACGATGATCAGCCCAAGCGGTTCGACCGGCGCAAAAATCGCCGAGCGCGCGCCGATGACAATGCGCGCCCTGCCCTGTCGGATCTTGTGCCATTCGTCATGCCGCTCGCCCGCGCTCAAATGCGAATGCAACACCGCGACGAGCGTCTGCAATTTTCCCGAGCTGAACCGTGCCTTAAAACGCTCAACGGTTTGCGGCGTCAGCGCGATTTCCGGCACGAGCACAATTGCGCCCTTGCCCTGCTCCAGCGAGTGTGCAATAGCCTGCAAATATATTTCCGTCTTGCCCGAACCCGTCACGCCGTGCAGCAAAAAAGTTTTACTGCTCGCGCCATTCATCGCTTGCTTCACTTCGCCCAACGCCTTTTCCTGTGCCGGATTCAGCACCAGCGGCAGCGTGGCCACGATGGTTTCGCGCGCATACGGGTCGCGCTCGGAAATCTGTGACGCGATTTCCACGAGGCCGCGATCTTCCAGTTTGCGCACCGTCGCGGCGGTTGTTTGAGCCAGCGCCACCAGTTCAGAAAGTAAAAGCTCCCGCCGCACCTCGATGATATTCCAAACATCCAGCTGACGTTTCGGCAACTTCGGCATTTCGCCATTCAATGCAAGCGCGCGAACAAAAATGCGTTCCCGCCAGCCAGCTTCCTCTTTGCGGACCGCTTCGGGTAAAACCGATTTCAAAGCCGGCTCCGGCGCGCAGCAGTAATATTCGCCAATCCACCGTGCCAGTTGCAGCACCTTCGCCGTGACCAGCGTTTGCGCACCGATGACTTTGAGAATGGGCTTGAGATTGAGGTGGCCGGATTCCTCCGCCAGCGCGGTGACGCAGCCGAGAATTTTCCGCGCGCCGAACGGCACCTGCACGCGGCTGCCGACATCAATCTGGCCCGCGAGCTCCGCCGGAATGAGATAATCAAATTCCTTCCGCAGCGCGATTTCGAGACTGACGCGGGCGATCATTTTTCAAGCGTGCGAAATGGCACGCAATTCCGCTTCCAGCTCCCGCCGCAATTTTTCCCGGCTTTCGTCCGAGCCTTCGCGCGGCACCAACAGCACTTTTCCGGCGACGACCTCGCAGCGGGAAAAGGGCAGCGGAATCAGGAAACCATCCCAGCTTTTCAACTGAATTTTCCATTCCAAATTATACGTCACCGGCACGAGTGGTCGGCCCGTGATTTGAGCCAACATCACTGCGCCTTCCGCCACGACATAGCGCGGGCCACGCGGGCCGTCCGGCGTGATGGCGAGATCGTAACCGCGCGCGGACCAGGAACTCAATTCCAGCAGCGCCTGCGCGCCGCGCCGGCTGCTCGAACCGCGCACGGGTTGAACGCCGAAGCATTGCAGAATGGCCGCCAACAGTGCCCCGTCCTTGCTCGCGCTGACGATGGCAGCCATGCCGGCACTCTGTTTTCGGCTGCGGCCAAACGCCCGATATATTTCCATGCAAAGTGCGAGGCGGTTATGCCAGATACAATAGATCACCGGACCGAGATCCTGGCGCACCAAAAGTCCGTGCGGATCGGTGACGCGGAAACGCAGGGTCAGCGAGAGCAGGCTGAAGGCGGCCCAAATCAGCCAGGCCGCCAGCCGCTGATACCACTTCGGCGCATTGGGAATCACCACGCCGCTGCGTCTTGGAGTTTTGGGTGGGGGCATGGCGCTCAACTTTTCTTCAGGCACGCGCGCACGAGTTGTTCCACCGTGGCCGTGGCACCGAGCATCGTCTGCGCGGCGCGGACAGTGTCATGCGCCTCAATTTGCTTGAAGCCCAGCGCCATCAGCGCCAGCACGGCGTCGTTCGTTTTCTGGTCATCGGGCGACAGCGCATTTTTCGCGCTCGCGGCTTCCCAAGCGCCCGCCGCGCCAATTTTATCGCGCAATTCCACGACGATGCGTTCCGCCGTTTTTTTACCAACGCCGGAAATCTGCGACAGCGATTTCACATCGCTGCTGGCGACCGCGCCGCGAAACGCCGCCACCGAAATGCCGCTCAAAATATTCAGCGCCGTCTTCGGCCCGATGCCGCTGACGCTGTGCACCAGCAGCTTGAACAAATCGCGCTCCGCCGCCGTGGCGAAGCCGTAAAGAATGTGCGCGTCTTCCCGCACGACCAGTTGCGTGAGCAACTTCACCGGCTGGCCGGGCGCGGGAATTTTGTCGAACGACGACAGCGGAATCAGCACTTCGTAGCCGATGCCATTCACGTCCACCACGACCTGCGTGGGCAGCGCTTCGACGAGTTTGCCTTGGAGAAAAGTAATCATGTTTTACAGAAATGATGCACCGCTGGAATTGCCCGGCAAATCGGGCAACTTAAATTCATTTGCTCGCTTTTCTTCATGCTCCATCTGCTTTTTTAAAAGCGCAATTTGATCACCGTTCAAAATCAGTTCTTCGGGCAACGGCCTTTCACAAACGCCGCAAATTTTATTTTTGCGGCTGTAAATCAGCGAATGACAATTCGGACAACGAAATTCCATAAAATTAAATTTTCTTCGGCGGCGTAAAATTATGCCGCGCGTTTTCCTGCGCGTGGACGATGGCCAGCGCCAGCGCGTCCGCCGCGTCGGGCGCGGGCAGTTCGGCGAGGTTCAACATCCGCTGCACCATTTTGGCGACCGCGAGTTTTTGCGCCGCGCCGTAGCCGACAATGGCCTGTTTCACTTTGCGCGTGGCGATTTCAAAAATATCCATCCCAGCCTCGGCGATCACTGCCATCGCCGCGCCGCGCGCCTCGCCCATGATGAGCGCCGTCTGCAAATTTTGCGCGAAGAAAAGTCCTTCCACCACGCACACGGTCGGCTGCTGCTCGCGCAAAACGTCGCGCAGCGTCAGCGAAATTTTGGCCAGGCAGCGCGAGCGTTCCCATTTGGCCGGACACGAAATCGTGCCTTGCGCCAGCACGGTGAGATTGGATTTCTCCGCACGAATCACGCCGTAGCCCGTGCCACGCAACGACGGGTCAACGCCAAGGATGATCTGCGGCGCGGCCAGCGGCGAACGGCGGGGAGCGACCACGGCCGCACGCGGCGATTTGCCGCCGAGGCGCGCTTTCATCTGCTCAAACTGTTGCACGGAAATTCCCACGCGAAAAGGTTGCCAGCGGAAGCGGGAGCGCAAAAGCAAAAACGCCGCGCGGTGGCCCGCGCGGCGTGGAGGCAAAAGCAGTTCAATGATTTTGCTTGATTGAATCCGAACCGCCGGAATTTTGGCCGGCGTTCCGTTGCTGGCCTTGGGCCGGGACAGAAGCCGGCGGCGGTGCGACGTTATGCGGCACCGACTCAACCGCATTTTGGCGTTGTTCGATGCGCTGCTCCATGCGTTGTTCGCGCGCCGGTGAAGGCGCGGTGAATTGGCGCTGCTCCACTTGCGGCACTACGCGTTCGGGTGCCGGCGCACTGATGACCGCGTCATTGTAATTGCGGGCGGGCCGCACATTTTCTTGCGGCATGACCCGAACCGGTGCCACCGGTGCCGGTTGCGTGTTGTAGTGGGGCGCGATCGTGGCGGGGCGATCGTTCGCCGATGAATTAAAATTGCGGTTCGGCGAATAATTTTCTGCCGGCGCGACAGGAACCGGTGCCACCGGGGTGACCGTCGTTATTACGGGCGACGGTTGGTTGTGACCAAAGGCCGTGCCCGTGGCTGGACGATCATTTCCAGGGGAATTAAAAGTATGGTTTGGCGACAGGTTGTTCTGAGGCGAGTTATGAACTGGTGCAACCGGGGTGACCGTCGTCACCGTCGGCGACGGTTGGTTGTGGCCAAAGGCCGTGCCTGTGGCTGGACGATCATTTCCGGACGAATTGAAATTCCGGTTGCCCGAAGTTCCTGGCGTCTGCGAATGCGCGGGGGCATTCATATTTTCATTCCGGCCGGGCACCTGGTTGGGCTGGTTTATATTTTGCCGGTTGTTCAGGTTGTTATTGCGATTGTCGCGCGCTTCAGGGTTTTGCCGCGGTGACTGGTTGTAAGAATTGCGCGCCGCCCGGTCTTCCGCAGTCACCGAACCGCGCCAGCCCTGCCGTTCGGAGTTGCGGATCGCGCCGACATTCACCGGTGTGATCGTGCGGTGCGCGCCCGCATTGATGCGCTCCACGGGGATGCCACCATTGATAATTGTCCGGTGATTTTCGTTGAAATTATTGATGACGACCGTCTGCCGGAAAACATCCCGGCCGCGCTCCCGTTCAATTCGGTAGGAACGCGGATGGCGGTCGCAAAATCTGTCAACCGGCACGAAGGTGAAAAAACCCGCATCCAGACCGAAATCAAAACCGACCGTCACGTTCGCCCCGCGATAAGAAAAACCCATGCCCGGACGATAAACCGCAAACGGCGGCAGCGGCGCCCAGCCGCAGTAGGCATCGGATTGACGCCACGTCACCCATGACGGCGCCCAGACGGTGTCCGGCCACCAGCACCAGCCGAAACGGTCGTGATGAAACCAGCGGCCATAATGGAACGTGACACCCCAGGAATAATCCGAGTCCCAATACCAGCCGCAGTCGCTGTAAACCCAGTGACCGCGGTCACAATACGGCTGCCAACTGGAATCGTAAATCACCGTCGTCGGCCGCCAGCAACGGCCATAACCTTCCACCACCACCCAACTGCCGTAAGGCGAAAGGGTGTCGTTAAAATAATTCACGTTCACCTCCGTGGTCGGGGCGGCAGTGCCAGCACCGCCGTCCACCACGGCTGGGGCCGGGGCCGGCATGCTGGCGTTGCTGACTCCCAAAATAGCTTTATCGTGATCCATCATCGCATTGAGGACGTCCGCCGGCACCCCGAGATCGTTTAGCTCAACGATTTTTCCCGCGTCAAGATTGAACGCGCTCGCCGCATTGGCGATGTAGGTTTTGATCACGTCGGCGTCCATGCCCGACTGCACGAGCTTGACGACTTCCGCGAGCGGTGTGCCCGGCGCAATGTCCGGCGGCAGCGCGGCCGCCGCATCCGGCCCGGCAGGTTGCGCCTGAGTGTTGCCGTTGCCGCACAGACAAGCCATCGCCACCGCTGCGGCAAAAAACCAACCACCGACCAATTTGTTTTTCATAAAATAAACGTATTTAAGGTTCCAATCATTCTAACATACCATTGACTCATAAGTTGCGGAAGGCGTTCAGCCGATATTTTTCGTTGGAATGGAACAGCTTACACATAAAAATCGCCGTGTCGCCAAATTTATTTCCAGCCAAATCCGGCGAAAACGGCCGGCGGACGGTTTGGCGGTAATTAAGTTGAAATTATTTTTCCGCCCGCAATTGCGAAATTTCCGCGACCACCGCGGCCGCCGTTTCCGGCCGCAAGCCGTCAAAATAAACCCGGACGCGCCCGTGCTTGTCCACCACGGCGATGCGCTCGGTGCCGGTGAAATTGCCGGGCATTGAGTTGAATGGGTCGCCCGCGTCGCGCGCGAGAAAACTCGTGCCGATGATTTCATGCAACACAGATTTTTCGCCGGTGAGCATGAACCAGCGGTTCGTGTCCGAGCCGTAGTGAGAACGGAATTTCGCCAGCACTGGCGGCGTGTCGGTGCGCGGATCCACCGTGAGCGACACGAGCCGGACATCCGCTTGACCGGCGGTGAGCGTTTGGATTTCCGCCATGCGTTTGGTGACTTCGGGACAGGTCAACGAGCAGCCTGTGAACAAAAAACTCACGGCGAGAATTTTCCCCTCCAGTTCTGCCCGCGTCACAGTCCGCCCCGAGCTGTCGGTCAAAGAAAAGTTGATGAGCTGCCGCGCCTGCTCCGGCGGAATGCCGTGCGCTCTTTCGTGATGCGATAACAACCCAATCGCCAGCCAACTGCCAGCACCGACTAGCAACGCGAGTGCAATGACGAGGCCCAGCAAAATCCGTTCGCCGTGGTTCCGTCCGGCCACCGGAGCATTATTGATGTTCGCTTCCATTCAAATGAAAAGTGCCGCGTGAAATTCCACGCGGCACTTTACCCCATCAAAACATATAACTCACGCTCAGTTTGAACAGCACCGGGGCCACCAACTGGTTGCCGCGCATGTTCTGATAAACTGGAATTTCCACGTCCGTATAAACTTTCACCGGATGCAGATGAAATTCGATGCCCGGCGAAAGCAGAATCCGCTGGTAGCCGGAATCGTCCGGCGCGGCGGCGAGGCCGTTGTCGCGTCCGCGCCAAGAGCCGATTACTTGGGCCACCGGCGCGATGTTCATGCGGCCCAATTTCCAGCCGCGATAGTTGATGCCCAGCGCCGCGTCACCTTCAATGCCGGGCCGGTAGTCGCCCTGTTTCAGCGTCGGCAAATCCAGTTCCGCCTGCGCGAACCACTGCCACGGCGTGCCGCTGACCACTGCGTGCCGGAAAAATCCGCCCAGCAAAACATCCGTGCTGCCGGTGCCGATCTGCGTATCGCGGTCCACGGTGTCCCCGTTGCGATTGTGACTGCCGGTCGGCAACTTCAAACCGAACGTGATGCCGTTCGCCAAATCCTCTGAGAATCCGGTGTAAATGCCTTTGATGCGAATGTCGCCAAGTCCGTTCCAATTCCGGGAAACGATGTCCGCCGGCGGTGCGCCGAAATTCACATCCGTGTTGAACGTGCGCGACCAATACGGGACTTCAATTTGCGCGCCCCAACTGCGGTTGAACAGGTATTGCAGCCCCAGCGTGAGGAAGTGGGTCTCAATCTTCTTGTCGCCGTTGTTGGCGGCGGGCGCGGACGAATTGCCGCTCCAATTCTGATTTTGATCCTGGTAATCGTAATTGAGGAATGCCGTCCCGCCCGAACCTTCCGGAAACATCGAGCTGGTGGCTACGTCAAAAATACCGCAGCCGCAGGCGCACGCCCAAGCCGCGCCCGGCACCAAAACTCCCGCCAGCAAACCGACTCCGACTTTTTTCATCTGCGAATTCAAATTTATCATTTTCAAATTTCTAAAATTGCGAAACGCCGCGACAACGCGGGTTTCTGGTTAAAAAGAAAAACTATCCGCCCGGACCACCACAGCCCGGGCAACGGAAACTAACGGCTAGGATTCAAACGTAAAAGGCTCGCGGCGGGGGCAGCGGCGGTTTTTGAAAAGAAGAATCGGCGGAAAGCGGCGCGGGCGAAATCAGGACGAAATTTTCCGGCGCGGGCGGAAATTCCATTTTCAAGACCGACACCACCGCCTCGGATTTCTGCTGGGATTTTTTGGCGGCGGCAATGGCTTTGCACAACGAACAAGGATGTTCTCCGTCGAACGTGTTGGACACCGCTTCGCCAACAGACTGCGAGCAAAGGTTGTTCGCGAGCATCGTCGTCCACGCGACGGTTTGCAGCGCTGCCCAGTGCAGGCCCGTCGTCAGGACGAGCGCAAAGACCACCAGAAATTTTCCGCAACGAGCCAACACGGCGCTTAAATTAACCCGGCGACGCCGAAGCGCAAGCGCGTAAAATGTGGGTGGCTGCCGAGGTGCCGAGGCTCATTCTTTTCGATGGCGAGGCACCGTTCAATTGGCGGTGATTCGCAAATAGAATTTGCAGATTGAGTCAGAGCCGACTTACGTCGGCTGCCACATTTATTTTTCCGCGATCCAAACCAGCGTGCCGCTCGGCAGCAAATCGAAAAGCGAAATCAAATCCGCATCGGCTAGGTGAATACAGCCGTGCGACGCCGGCCGGCCGATGGACGCCTGGTCACCGGTGCCGTGGATGTAAATATAGCGGTCGTGCGTGTCCACGTCGCCGCCCAGATTGAAGCCCGGCTCCAGACCTTCGAGCCACAGGATGCGGGTGGTGATCTTGGCGTCCGCAAATTCCGGCTGCGCCGTGTGGCCAACAATTTCGCGCGCCTTGAAAACGGTTCCCGCCGGCTCGCCCGCGCCGATTTTTTCTGCGATGCGATGCAGTCCCAGCGGCGTGCAATTCGAATCTTCCTTCTGGCCGATGCCGAAGCGCGAGGTGGAACACGGATACTGTTTTACAAATTTATTGTCCTTAAAAAGCGAAACCGTCTGGTGCGAAATGTTGACCGTCAAAATAAATTTCGTCGGCTCGATTTTCAACCGCCCACACCTCGCCAAGCAGGCTTCGGGTATTTTGTGATTGGCATTCATGAAACGAAAGCTGGCGCAGCCGGGCGTCAGAAGAACCGCCGCGCTCATCCACAAAATGAGGAGGCGGCCGGTCATGGCGTCAGGCCTTGACCAGCTTCTTCACCAGCACCTTGGAGTTGCGGCCGCTCTGGTCGTATTTTTCGCGACGCGCGGGCGGCAGATCATCCGGCGTGCCTTCGGCGAAACCGCCCTTCGATTGAAAATAAGTGAATGCCTGCGTCGAAAGCGTGAGCAGTTCGACCAAGCCCATTTCGCGCGCCTTGTTCTCGACGAACTGGATCAGTTTTTTCCCGATGCCGTGATTTTCATGCGCCGGGTTGACATAAAGACACGCCAGCTCGCCTTTTTTCTGTTCCGAAAAAACATGCAGCGCCACGCAGGCCACCGGGTTTTTATCAATTTCAAAAATGAAATAATCGCCCAGATTTTTTTCGATCATCGCCCGCGTCCGCTTCACCAACTCTTCGGACTCGACGGCGGCTTTGGTGAGCAATTGGATCGCCCGCACATCTTTTTTCAACGCGCGCCGGATCTGCTGATATTCGTTGGCGTAAATCAGCGTGCCAATGCCGTCGTTGGAAAACACTTCCGCCAGCAGGCCTTCATCCACCTTGCCGTTGATGACGTGGACCCGCGGAATGCCGGCCTTGCAGCCGCTGACGGTGTGCAGCGCTTTGGAAAGCTGCTCGGGCGCGATGTCATTTTTTTGCAGCGCCAGCACCGATTCAAAATCCGCCAGCAACATCTGCCGGATGAGCCGGCCTTGCACCAGAATGCCGTCTTGCGACGTGATGAACATCAGCTTCACCGCCTTCAATGCATCCGCGACGGCCACCGCCATGCTGTCGGAATTGACGCGATACGTTTTGCCGTCGCCGTCGAAACCAAGCGGCGGGATGACCGGAATGATTCCCTGCGCGAGCAAGGTTTGAAGCAGTTCCACATCCACGCGCTCGACTTTGCCGGTGAAGAGATGATCCACGCCCTGAATGATGCCCAGCGGATGCGCGATGATCGCGTTCGGACAGGCGGCCCGCAAATCGTTCGCGGAAAGCCCTTCGAGAATTTCATGCGTCAGCCGGTTCGCCGCGTCCATCGCGAGTTGCAACGTCGCCGCGTCTGTGATGCCCGCGCCGTCGGCGTTCGACGCCTTGAGGCCGGATTTTTCCGCGAGCGCCTTGATCTGTGCGGAGGCGCCGTGCACCAGCACCACGCGGATGCTCAACGACCGCAGCACGGCCACGTCCAGCAGCAGCGTGGTGAAATTTTCGTCGGTGACGATCGCGCCGTCGATCGCGAGGACGAACGTCTTCTCGCGAAATTGCGGAATGTATTGCAGGATGCCCCGCAGGTCGGTTGGTTTCACTTTGGCTCTTCAGTTTGGTTTCAGCGCTGAATAAGTAATCGGTTTCCGGCGCGATTCAAACACTAATTTTTTAACGCGCAAAAATTTCGGCATGCGAAAACCATTTCCCCGGCGGTGCAATTCACCCTTGTGTTCAACCGGTGGTTTGGCCCAGCTTGGCACGGCGCATGAAATCGATAACAACTATTTTTCTCCGGACTCTACTTTTTTGTGGCACAGTCGCGCTGCTGACCGGCTGCGCCCATCAGACCCCGGCGATTTCGCCGACCGCCCAGCCAGATCGAAATGCCGCCGTTGTTTTTGGCCGCTTCAGCATCGGCCGGGAATATAACTTCGGCAACCGGCTGGCGCTCTGGCTGCAAAATCTGGACGCAAAAAAATCGGTTTATATTTATTTTGATCTGAACCGGCCGGTTTACGGCGTCGAAATCAAACCCGGACGCTATCAGCTCGCCGGTTTTGTCGGCGTGAACAATACCCGTGAAATCAAAGGCCGCGTCACTTTTCCGGCCAGCCGGTTCACCGCCCCGTTCACCGCATCCGCCGGCGAGCAGATTTACCTTGGTGATTTTTCAGGCGTCGCCAGTTACGACGGCATGATGTCCCAATGGCGCGTGAATTCGGTGACAAATAACTTCGCCAACACGGCGGTGGAATTCCGCGAACAATACCGAAACTTGATGGTCGTGCCAGCCGTTTCCGTGTTTGAACTACCGGCCAGCCGTCCCTGACGTCACAGACATTTTTTGAGGGCGTCCAGACACCGCCCATTTTCCTTGGGCGTGCCGACGGAAATGCGGATCCACTCCGGCAATTGATAGCCCGCCATCGGCCGCGTGATGACGCCCTGTTTTTGCATCGCGGAAAAAACCGCCAAACCGTCGCCGACACGCACCAGAATGAAATTCGCGGCGGATTGGACGTATTCCAATTTCAGCGCGCGGAAGGCGCGCTGAAAAAATTCCAAACCGGCAAAATTATTCGCGCGGGTTTTTTGCACGTGCTGGTCATCGTCCAGCGCGGCAAGCGCAGCGGTTTGCGCCAGCAGGTTGGCATTGAACGGCTGCCGGATTTTTTCCAGCGTGGCAATGAATTCCGGATTGCCGATGCCGTAACCGATCCGCAAACCGGCAAGGCCGTAAATCTTCGAGAACGTCCGCATCAAAATCAAATTGGGCCGGGCACCGGAACGCACCAGTGACGACAAATCCAGCGGTTCGTCCAGAAATTCAATGTAAGCCTCGTCCATCACCAGCAGAACATTGTCGGGAACTTCATTGACGAAATGAATCACGTCTTCGCGCGAGGCCAGCGTGCCAGTCGGATTGTTCGGGTTCGCGACAAAAACAATTTTGGTTTTCGGCGTGATCGCTTTGAGCATCGCCGGCAGATCGTGGCCGTAATCCATCGCCGGCACCGTGATGACATCCGCGCCGAACATTTTCGCGACGATGGGATAAATCGCGAAACAATATTGCGAAACGACCACGTTGTCGCCCGGCGCAAGCAAAGCATGAGCGACAAACTCGATGATTTCATTCGAGCCGTTGCCCAAAACCAGATTCGAGGTTTCGACGCCGAGCTTGGCCGCCAGTTTTTGTTTCAGATAAAACGCGTTGCCGTCGGGATAAAGACTCAAGCCGGGCAGCGCCTTTTGCATCGCGGCGAGCGCGAGCGGCGACGGGCCGAACGGATTTTCGTTCGACGCCACCTTGATGATGGATTCGGCGGGCAATCCAAGTTCGCGCGCGACTTCTTCGATTGGCCGGCCGGGCTGATACACCGGCAGGGCTTTTAGAAATGGATTGGTATTCAAAGGGACTCGATGATCTTTTTGACGTTGATGTGTTTGGCCACGATGTCGCGGATGAGGGAGATTTTTTCGGCGTCGGCCGGCCGCGTTTTCACGATCACGTCGTGAACTCGGGAGGCGACCTGGTAGCTGTCGGCCTGGGCGAGCAGCACGGGAATCGGCAATGACTGCAAGGCTTTCATCACGCTTGCGCCCGGCTTCAACCCGCCGGTGAGCACGATACCCGCCATGTTGTCGGGACTGCCGGCGAACGTCATCGTGCCCGCCGCGAGCAAAATGTCCTCGCGATCGCCGGGCGCGATGAGCAGCACGCCGCGCTTGAAGAACGGCATGGCGTTCTGCGCGCCCATCGCCCCGATGATCACGTCGTCCACGAGCGTGTTGAGCGTCGGCGGCTGGTTGAGCAGCTCGGCGCGCAATTCTTCGCAGACCAGGCCGACGGTCGGCTTGGACAGGATTTGCTGGTGCGGCAAAACGCCGAGCAGCTCCAGCCCTTTGCGTTTCAAACCGCGCCGGACGAACTGTGTGATTTCGGGAATCTTCGATTCGTGCACCTTGTTGATGATGACGCCGATGATCTCCACGCCTTCCTTTTCAAACAGTGCCTGGTTGAGCGACACCTCGTCAATCGGTTTGCCGATGCCGCCCTGGGACACGATGATGACTTTGCAGCCGAGTGTCTTCGCGACCTGCGCATTGGACAAATCAAACACCGAGCCGACCCCGGCGTGGCCGCTGCCTTCGCACAACACAAAATCTTTTTCCCACGCGACGCGGTCAAAGGAGCCGGTGATTTTCTTGACGAGCGCCTCGTTGTTGGCGTGGGTGAGATATTTCCGCGTGAACGCCGGTTCGACGGCGATGGGACTCATGTCCACCAGCGGACAATCCAAATGATAGACCGAGTCCATCAGCACCGAATCCTCGTCAATTTTCTGCTCCTCAATCTCCACGAAGCGCTGGCCGACGGGCTTGATGTAACCGATGCGCGGAAAATGTTTTTGCAGCGCGGCGATGAGGCCTAGCGACGCCGTGGTCTTGCCGTCATTCTGGCGCGTGGCGGCGATGAAAACGCGCGGCGTCGAGGTGTTCATGAATTATTCGCCCGGCAAATGTTTGTCTGCGCCCGGATACAATTTCAGATAATCCGTCGCCTGCACCGCGACGATGGCGGCGACGCCGAGAATGTCATGCGCGTTCGAGCCGCGCGAAACGTCGGCGGCGGGCCGGTTGAGGCCGAGCAAAATCTGGCCGTAAGAACTGGCGCGGCTGACGAGCCCGACGAGTTTGCTGGCGATGTTGCCGGAATTGAGGTCGGGGAAAATCAGCACGTTCGCGCGGCCGGCGACTTTGCTGTCGGACAATTTGCGCGACGCGATTTCCGGCACCAGCGCGGCGTCCACCTGGAGTTCGCCGTCAAAATCGGCTTCGACGTGCAGCAAATCAGCCTTGCGCTTGGCCTGCGCCGTTGCGGCCTGCATCTTGCCGATGGACGGATGCGAGGCGCTCCCTTTGGTGGAAAAAGAAAGCAGCGCCACGCGCGGCCGGGTGCCGAGCATGTGCCGCGCAAGCCGCGCGGTGGAAACCGCAATGTCGGCAAGCTGATCCACGGTCGGGTCGGGAATCACGCCGCAGTCGGCCATGAACAGCACGCCGTTCTCGCCGATGCGCGTGTCCTCGACTTCCATGACCATGCAACTGGAAACCACGCCGATGTCCGGCGAGGCTTTGACAATTTGAAACAGCGGCCGCAGCACGCTGCCAGTGATGTGCGACGCGCCGGAAATCAAGCCGTCGGCCTGGTGCATGGCGAGCATCATCGCGCCGTAAAAATTCGGCTGCAGCATCGCCTCGCGGGCCTCGGCCGGGCGCAATCCCTTTTCGCGGCGGACGCGGTAAAGGCGGTTCGCAAAATTGTCCAGATCCTCGCTCGTGGCCGGGTTGATGAGCCGGATTCCGTCGAGCGGAATTTTCAAGTCCTCGGCCACGGCTTTGATTTTTTCCGGTTCGCCGAGCAGGATGGGCGCGCCCAGCCGCAGCGCCTGGAACTGCCGCGCCGCCTGCAAAATGCGCGGTTCCTCGCCTTCCGGGAACACCACACGCTTGGGATGCCGCTGCAGTTTTTCGATGACATTGCCGATGAAACGCATGGGCGTAAGTTAGCGGCGAAATGCGAAACTGCAAAAAGAATTTCCCGCGCGGATTTTTCGCCCTCGCGGCGCACGCGGATTGACTTGGGTTGTTTCGACCGCTAGCCTTGCAACCGAATGCAGCAAATCATCGAGAAGCTTCTCATTTTGCAGGATCGCGACCGGAAACTCCTCCGCGTCACCCAGGAACTCGCCCACATCGGCCCGGAACGCGAATCGCTCAAGGCCAAGGCCGCCAGCACGCAAGGCTCGCTGGACGCCGCCAAATTGCGCGTCAAACAAATCGAGTCCGAGCGCAAACGGCTCGAGCTGGATGTCGAGGCGAAGAAAACGCAGATAGAAAGATATGCCAACCAGCAGTTGCTGACGCGCAAGAACGAGGAATACAAGGCGCTCGCCCACGAAATCGAAATGGCCAAGGAAGGCATCACCAAAATTGAGGACCAGGAAATCGTTTTGATGGAACAGGCCGAGGCTGCGCAGAAAGAAGTTGTCCGCGCCACTGCCGAAGCCGCCGCCGCGAAAAAACTCGTGGACGACCAGATCGGCGTCATCAACGATCGCGAAGTGTCTTTGAAGAAAGACCAAGCCGAACTGCAAACGGGCCGCGAGCAACTGGCGTCCGCCGTGGACGAACCCACGCGCAACCGCTACGAGCGTATTTTCAAGAGCAAAGGCGAGAACGTGGTGGTGGGCATCGAGCACAGTTCCTGCGGCGGCTGCCACATGCGGCTGCCGGCGCAGATTGTCACGAGCTGCCGCGGCGAAGCCGAAATCGTCACCTGCTCCAACTGCGGCCGGATTTTGTATTTCTCGCGCGACATGGATTTGCAGGGCGGGGATTGACCAACCGCTGAAATTTAAAGGCACGCCGGCCAAAAACCTGCGTGCCTTTTTTTATTTTTGGTGTAAGCTTCCAGTGGTTTTGGAAGGGCGGAGAATCGCTGTTGACGAAAGTCGGCAGAGGAAAGTCCGAACACCGCAGGGCGCGATGCCGCGTAACTCAAGTCTGTGCGATTGAGATACACGCGGGCGGGTCGTTGGAAGACGGCTCGACGGAAAGTGCCACAGAAAATCAGACCGCCATCGGCGCAAGCCGGTGGTAAGGGTGAAAAGGTGGTGTAAGAGACCACCGCGCGAAGCGCAAGCGACGCGGCACGGAAAACCCCATCGGGTGCAAGGCCAAATAGGAAACCGAGGAGCGGCTCGTTCCGCGTGGCGTGAAAGCGCCACAGGTTTCGGGTATCGGCTGCGCAGACAAATGATTCTCTCCGTCCGCAAGGGCGCAGACAGAAATCGGCTTACAGCCCTTCCAAAACCAATTTAATCATTCCCCTGCCCGCCCGGCGGGATTCTGGTTGGCGAACCTCGGGAATGCGGCCCGGCCAAAATGAAAACAAACCACCTGCGCGGCGGCGAAAAACCGCAGGCTGGTCAGGCAATCAAGTTTGTTTTCCATCGGGCAACATGGCTACTTATCCCGCTTCAACAAATATTCTGCCAGCGTTTCGAGGGCGACGGCTTTGCCTTTGAATGTGTTCAGCGCGGCAAACGCCTTGGCCGTCAGTTGCGCCGCAATCTTCCGCGATTTTTCCAAGCCCACGATCGCCGGATAGGTCGCCTTTTGCACGGCCACGTCCTTGCCGGCGGTCTTGCCAAGTTGCTCGCTGGTCTGCGTCACGTCGAGAATGTCGTCAATCACCTGGAACGCGAGGCCGACGTTGTAGCCGAAATCAGTCAGGGCTTTCAGTTGCGCGGGCGTGCAGTTAGCGCTCATGCCGCCGAGCCGCACGGAACAGCACAGCAGCGCGGAGGTCTTGCGCTCGTGGATGAATTTCAATTCGGCGATGGAAAGTTTTTTGTTCTCGCCTTCCAAATCTGCCACCTGCCCGCCAACGAGCTGCAGCGAGCCGGAAGCTTTGGCGATTTCCAAAATTATTTTATCGTGCGGATAACGCGGAAATTTTTTGCATTGCGCGGCGATTTCGAACGCCTGTGTCAGTAGCGCATCGCCCGCCAGCACGGCGATGCCTTCGCCGAAAACTTTGTGGTTGGTCAATTTGCCGCGGCGGTAATCATCGTTGTCCATCGCGGGCAGATCGTCATGAATGAGCGAATAAGTGTGAAGGCATTCCACGGCGCAGGCGAGCGGCATGGCGACCGCATCGCTGCCGCCACAAGCTTCTGCCGCCGCCAGCAAAACAGCCGGCCGCATCCGCTTGCCGCCGGCGAAGAGCGAGTAGCGCATCGCCTTATGAATCGTGGCGGGCTTGGTCTTCTCGGACGGAATAAATTTGTCCAGCGCGGCGTTGACGGCGTCGGTGCGCGAGGCAAGGAATTGGTTCAGGTCGAACGATGATTTGGTGGCGGCCATAAAATGTTCCGCAGAAAATGCCGGAAACCGGCGCAACTTTGAAGGGAATTTTTGTTATTGCCTTCGCGCACACAACCGGTAGGCTACGCGACTCGGTTTTGATTTGATCCAAACATGAACGCTGAACTTTGCAAAAAGGCCATTGAAAAAGTTGGTAACCCGAACATCCTCGTGAACCTGGTGTCGCGCCGCGTGCGCCAGTTGAACTCCGGCGGTGGCGGTTTGAACCGTCCGCTGATTGATAATCCCGGCACGCTCGGCCTCGCCGACATCGCCCTGCGCGAGATCATCGAGGAAAAAATCGGCTGGGATGTGCCGGAACTGCCTACCGTCGTCCGCCAGCAGCCGAAGAAGCGCCGCAAGACGCATTGAACGCATTGGCGGGTTTTGATTTGCGAAAGCCGGAGGAATTTTTCTTCCGGCTTTTTTATTTGGCCAAATCTGCCTAGAATGCGCGAAGAATAAATTTTCATGGCGGACATCGTCACCAACCACAAAGCCCGGCGCGATTACCAGATCCTCGAGACCTTCGAGGCGGGCATCGTGCTGCACGGCACGGAGGTCAAGTCGCTGCGCGCCGGCAAAGGGCAGATCGCCGATGCATTTGCGCGCATCGAAAAAAACGAGGCGTGGCTTTACAACCTGCACATTGACGAATATTCGCACGGCAACGTCCACAACCACGCGCCGAAATCGCCGCGGAAATTGCTCCTGCACAAATCGGAAATCCGCAAGCTGTTTGAGCTCGCGTCAGTCAAGGGCAACACGCTGGTGCCGCTGTCACTTTATTGGAAAGACAGCAAGGTGAAAGTCGCGCTCGGCGTGGGCAAGGGCAAAGTGGAATTCGACCGGCGGGATGACATCAAGAAGCGCGAGTCCGACCGCGAACTAAAACGCGCGACGATGCAGTGGACGAAGGGGAAATAAAAAAGCGAGGTCGCAATGACCTCGCTTTGAAATTGTCGTGGGCGGCTTAAGCCTTTTTCTTGACTTCGTCGCCTTTTTTCCAGGTGCGCTTGGGCGCCTTGGTGACGAGGCCCTGCTTGAGCGCGCTGGCGGCCACGCGGACGTAGCGGACTTCGCCGCTGGGCAGGAGCGCTTTCACCCGTTGCAGATTCACGTGGAATTTGCGCTTGGTGATGGCGGTGACGTGCGTGCCGATGCCGCCGGTTTTCTTGGCTTTACCTGAGCGCCAAATGATGTTGCCCTTCATCGGGCGTTTGCCGGTTAATTCACAAATGCGTGCCATAAATTTTCAATAAAATTAGTCGCGAAGCATACCAGTCACCGAGATGATGGCAAGACAATTTTTCCGGTCACAACGGCAGCTTGCTCATGCTCTCGATCAGCTCGCGGCTGTCGCGGAAACGCGTCTGCCATAATTTAATGTCGCCGGCATCCAGCTTGAGCAACTCCAACGAAGCTTTGCATTCGGCGCTTTCCAGAATCTTGGGATGCAGTTCGCTGTGGGTGACCTGATTGCCCAGACTGACGCACGCGGCGATGGGCGCGAAACCCTGGGCCGCGGCTGGGTCGTGATGATGCCGGACGCCGAGGGCCAATTGCGCGGGGAGCTTCCACTTTTCCAACAAGGCGGCCCCGACCTCGGCATGGGTGAAACCAAACAGCATGACCTCCCGTTCGGTCGCGGCGGCGGTGGTGGGCAGATACAAGGTGTTCCCCATCGCCTGTGGTTGCGCCTGGGCCATGACCATCTTGCCGATGTCATGCAGCAGGCCGGCGGTGAACAAAAGATTGCCGTCCAGCCCGGCGGACTCGGCGACGAATTTGGCGTTGAACGCCGTGGTGATGCTGTGCCGCCAGAGTTTGCCGGTGTCAATTCCCTTGGGCGACGGACACGGAAAACAATTGCTGCCGTTGATCGTGGCCACCAGCAGATAAACCGATTGATAGCCGACACGATTGACGGCTTCGGCCACGGTGGATACCGGTTCGGTCTGGCCAAAAAAAGCGCTGTTGCAAATCTGGAGCAGCTTCGCCGTGAGGGATTGATCCATCGAAATGACCCGCACAACCTCGTCGAAGTTCGTGTCCACGTCGCTCAACGCCGGCAGCAATTTGGGCAGCAGCGACGGCGAGAGCGGCAGCACCTCGACCTTGTCTAAAAGTAAGCGGATTTTTTCCATGAATCAAAAAAAGCGCTTTCGCTTTTGTTAACGCGCTGAATATGCCAGCAGCGATGCTGATTAAACAAGGTTTTTTGCCGACCGCGAAAATTTATGCGTGCGTTGTGCGCACTTTCGCCTAAATTTCCCGACGCATTTTATGGCTACTTTAAAACCTTTTGCCGCGCTTCGGCCCAAACCTGAACTGGCTTCGCAAATCTGCGAGCTGCCTTACGACGTGATGTCCTCCGACGAGGCGCGCGGAATTGCCGCCGGCAAGCCGCTGAGTTTCCTGCACGTCAGCAAGCCGGAAATTGACCTGCCGCCGGACACGGACATTCATGCGCCGGAAGTTTATGCCAAGGGCCAGGAAAATTTTGCGAAGCTGATTGCCGAGGGCGCGTTGAAACAGGATTCGCAGCCGGCGTTTTATCTGTATCGCCAAATCATGGGCGGCCACGCGCAAGTCGGCCTCGTCGCGGCGGCGAGCTGTGCGGAATATCTCAGCGGCATCATCAAAAAACATGAGTTCACGCGGCCCGACAAAGAAGATGACCGCGTGCGGCACATCGAAGCTTTGAACTCGCAGACCGGCCCGGTGTTCCTGACCTATCGCGCCACGGCAGCGCTGGATGAATTCGTCGCGCGGAAAATTGCCCAGCCGCCGGCCGTGGATTTCACCGGCGCCGACGGCGTGCGCCACACGTCCTGGAATGTCGGCGGTGCGGACGACATCCATTTCGTCGAGGCGCAGTTCGCGGCGATTCCGTTTCTTTACATTGCCGACGGCCATCATCGCAGCGCGGCGGCAGCGCGGGTTTTCCAATCGCGCCACGGCGCGGGCCACAGCGGCGAATTTCTCACCGTCATTTTCCCGCACAATCAGATGCAGATTCTGCCCTACAACCGCGTGCTGAAAGATCTGAACGGCCGCACGCCGGCAGAGCTGCTGAAAAAATTGGAAGAGGTTTTCCACATTGTCCGCATGGGCACGGCGACGCCGACGCGCAAACACGAACTGGGTTTGTTCATGAACAAACGCTGGCACACGCTGACGTTCAAAAAAAATCTCACCGCCGTGGCCGACCCGATTGAAAAGTTGGATGTGACGCTGCTGCAAAAACAAGTCCTCGCGCCGCTGTTCGGCATTGACGATCCGCGCACGAGCAAAAAAATTAATTTCGTCGGCGGCATCCGCGGCACGGCGGAGCTGGAAAAACTCGTGAACAGCGGCGAATACGCCTGCGCCTTCAGCATGTTCCCGACAAGCATCGAAGACCTGATGACCATCGCCGACGCCGGCGGCATCATGCCGCCCAAGAGCACTTGGTTCGAGCCGAAGCTGCGCGACGCGATGTTCTGCCACATGATTTGACCGCGCGCGGTCAGGGCATCATCAGCCGATAAAACCCGGCGCCTGAAGAAATCGTATTCGTCATCCGGTTCAAAGCTCCGACCACATTCGGTGATTTTGCAACCTTGGTCCACGTTGCCCCGGCGGAAAGATTGGTCGCCGAATACAACGCGTAGCCGCTCCAGTTGGTGCCCCACGACAAAACTTGATTGGTCCCGACCTTGAACGAGGCGATGGTGGGCGCATCCAGAATGTGGATGAGATGCCGCGTGTAAAATGGTTCCGAACCTTGATACCAAGTGTCGGCGGAAACCTCCAAGGCGGAACTGGAATGCGACGCGAGCAACCCGTTGCCCAGATAAAATGTGACGTGATTAAGGTCGGCGATGTTTCCATCCGCGACATTATTGGTTCCCCAGTTCCACGCGACGACGTCGCCCGGTTCCATGTTTGTCAACGAAAACACCTCGACGGCATAGCCCGGGCCAATCAGGCAATTATTGACCAGCTTGGCAGCACCGGGTTCGCCATAGGTTGGTGTCGCCCGGCTTGGAATTTTAAGACCGCCACCCCACTGGTGGGGCTCGCTGCCAATGCAACAGGAAACAAAATGTGCGCAGTCATCGCCCAACCCGCTGCTCGGAGCCGTCGAACCGGGAGTGAATGTCCCGTAAGTTGAACCGTTCGTCCAAAAATATCCGTCGCTGTTCACATAACCGGCATAATTGTTGGCGTAGGAAACGGCGCGGGCGCGGTCATACTGGTTGGTCGAGCCGGCTTGCAGAACCATGATTTGCACGGTGTTTGTCGGCCCGAAGTAAATGCCGCTCGCGCTGTTCAACTGAAAGCTGTCGGTCACGGAACCGGCGGTTTCCGGCGCGATGAAACTCATACTGAAAGTGGCCTGTCCGCCCGGCGGAACGGATTGCCCGCTGCCGATCATCGCCGAGGGCGGATGCAAATAAGTCTTGGCGGCCAGCGGCACGGCTCCCAGAACATCCTTGCCCAGCATATTCATGGTGTAACCGCTGTAAGTCGGTGACCAAGTCGTCGTGCCGGTGTTCAGCATGGTCCACGTCTGGGTGAACACCGTTCGCGGCAGCATCGGCGTGCCGTTCGTGATTGAAACGGAAATCAACTGCGCGGCGTCACCCGCCAATGCCTGACTGTTTCCGGCCAGCAGGCCCAGGCAAAAAAGCAGGAGCCGGACATGCTCACGAAAATATTTCTCTCTGTTTTTCATGTCGCCCGATCGGGAAAATGAATGCGTCATACTCGTCGCAACCCGCGAACAATGCAAGTCAGCCGCCCCCCTCAAATCCATTGAGCATAATAAATCCGATTGAACCGCTCACGGTCATGCGTTGAATTATTTTGGTGGACCACATTGACGGCCCGCCTCCGGCAAATTTGTTGCGTGGCTTTCGGGCGTTCCGTGGTTAATAATTTCCGCGTGTCAACCGCCCGCCTGCAACGCAGTCTCCGCGCCACGTTTCTCGGCCTCGCCGCAAACGTCGCGCTGGTCGTGGCGAAATTCCTCGCCGGCATTTTCGGCCATTCGCAAGCGCTGATCGCCGACGCCGTCGAATCGCTCGCCGATATTTTCAGTTCCATCATCGTCTGGCGCGGCCTCGTCGTGGCCGAGACGCCGCCGGATGAGGATCATCCTTACGGCCACGGCAAGGCCGAACCCATCGCCGCCGCGACGGTTTCCGTGATGCTGCTGCTCGCCGCCGGCTGGATCGCATTCAATGCGCTGCATGTTTTGAATCTGCCGCGCGTCGCGCCATCGCCATGGACGTTGATCATTTTGATTGGCGTTATTGCCGTCAAAGAAACCTTGTTTCGGTTTGTGCTGCACGAATCCGAGACGGTGGAAAGTTCCGCCGTGGAAACCGACGCGTGGCATCATCGCAGCGACGCCATCACGTCGTCCGCCGCGTTTCTCGGCATCAGCATTTCGCTCGTCGGCGGCAAAGGCTACGAAGCGGCGGACAACTGGGCCGCCGTCGCCGCCGCCGCCGTCATCGCGTGGAACGGCTGGCGCCTGCTGCTGCCGGCGGTGAATGAATTGATGGACCGGTCGCCCGACCGCGAGCTGGTTGAAAAAATCCGCGCCGTGGCGGCGACGATTCCCGGCGTGGACGGCGTGGAAAAATGTTTCGTGCGCAAGATGGGCTATCAATTTTTCGTGGACATGCACGTCGAAGTGGATCCGCAGATGACCGTGGAAAATTCCCACCGCATCGGGCACGAAGTTAAAAACAAGGTGCGGGCGCAAATCCCCTCCGTCCGCGACGTGCTGATCCACATCGAGCCGCTCAAGCCGGCGACCAAATCCATCCCGTGAAAGCCGAAACGCATTTCAAAGGCTGGGCCAAACCGGGGCCGGTGCCGCCCGGACTTGGCGACGAGGGCGTCGCCGCCACGGAAACGCTCGACGCCATCAGCGGGCATTTCCGGTTATTTCAATTGCGCGCTGGTCACCGTTTTTCCACCGACGACATTTTGACGGCGTGGTATGGCACAACCTGGTGTCCGACCGCGCGCACCGCGCTGGACCTTGGCAGCGGCATCGGCACGGTGGGAATGATTTGCGCCTGGCGATTGCCCGGTGCAAAATTTGTCACCGTTGAGGCGCAGAGCGAAAGCGTTGCGCTCGCCAGAAAATCCGCGCGCTTCAATGGTTTGACGGAACGATACGAAATCCGCGAAGGCGATTTTCGTGAACCAACCATTCTCCACGCGGATGAAAAATTCGATCTGATCACCGGCAGCCCGCCATATTTTCCGCTCGGCGACGGCGTGGAAAGCGAGCATCCGCAAAAGCTCGCCTGCCGCTTTGAACTGCGCGGAAACATTGCCGATTATTGCGTCACGGCGGCGAAGCATCTCGCGGCTGGCGGTTTTTTTGCGTGCGTGTTTCCGCACGAACCGGCACAGCTAGCCCGCGTGGAAGCCGCCGCTAAAAATTCCGGTCTGGTGATCGTCCGCAAACGCCCGGTGATTTTCCGCGAAGGCGATCCGCCGCTGGTCGGACTTTTTGGGATGATGCGCGCGGACGATTTGCCGGAATGGTTTCGCGGCCAGACCTGGACGGAGCCGGATTTGATCATCCGCGCCCGCGACGGGAAAATTCACCCGGAATATTCAGCGGTGAAACTGGCCATCGGTTTTCCGCCGTGACGCATTGGCGCTTGTTCCGGGCGCGGAAATTCAGTTGAAACTTTGGGACTGGGAAATTCGTCTGGTAATTTGCATGGGAAATATTCCAAATAACAGCAGCCATGCCACGGCTTTCACGCTGATTGAACTGCTCGTGGTCATTGCCATCATCGCCATTCTTGCGGCGATGCTATTGCCCGCTTTGTCGAAGGCCAAACAAAGCAGTTACCGGGCGGTGGATTTAAATAATTTGAAACAGTTTGGTGTGGCCATGAATCTGGTAGCCTCGGACAACGAAGACCGCCTGCCTTGGGCGAATTGGCTTTCGGGCGAAGAGACCAATCCGGTGCCCCAAGGCTGGCTCTACACGCGCAACCTCGCCGCCAGCGGCCCGGCGGAATTCCCCGTTCAAACCGGCAGTTTCTGGCCGGTGCTGCTCAATGCCAAAATGTATTTTTGTCCGAGCGACGACACCAACAGCGCTTTCTTCAAGCTGCGGGACCAGCAGGTTTCCAGTTATGTGATGAACGGCGCGATCTGCGATTACGGTGAACTTGCCATGCCGGTGAAATTGTCGCAATTGTCTCCGGCGGGCGTGGCGTTTTGGGAATGTGCCAATAACACGACGAACGATAACTTGAGGCTTTTTAACGACGGCGCGAGCAGCCCCAATGAAAACACCAGCGGCCGGCATGGCAAGGTGGCGGTCTTTGGCGCGTTTGACGGTTCGGCCCGCCTGATGCAGCTCACGGAATGGACAGAGAAAATGAATGCGGCGGGCCCGAACGAATTGTGGTGCGCCCCCAACACCGCCGATGGCCACTAAAAACATGAAACCATCCCCCCCAAATCGCGCCTTCACGCTCATTGAACTGCTCGTGGTCATCGCCATCATCGCGATTCTCGCGGCGATGCTGTTGCCGGCGTTGGCGGCGGCCAAACAAAAAGCGTGGAAAACGAGCTGCACCTCCAACCTGCATCAAATCGGCCTGGCCATGCGGATGTTTGCGGATGACAATAGTGAACTGTATCCCGAATCTGGCCACGATATCCATTGGGGAACCATTGACGCGGTCACGCAAAAACCAAGCTGGATGGAACAAATTCTTACCTACGCCGGCAGCACCAATATTTATAATTGTCCCGGCAATGTGCAGCTGCCGGTCAACATGCGCGGGCCGTTTAATTATTTCAACGGCGACCGCGCGGCCTACGTCGTGACCGGCACCGATGCTTCGGTCAAAAGCACCGCGATCATCCTGCCGTCGGCCTTCGTTTTGTCGGGCGACACCTGCGGCATTCCGAACGTGTCGGGCGGCGGCAGTTTTGATCCGCTTGATGCGGACAAGGATGATTACACGCAGAACTGCGTTGGTGGCCCGACGAACGGCACGCCTTACGAACTCTGGCAGGTCCACTCGCTCGGCCAGAACATCCTGTTCGCCGATGGCCATTCGCAATGGTTCAAGGGCTACGACGCGAACTCCATGACGTTCCGTTACAATTCCATGTCGGGCTGGGAATAATTTTTTTGCAGCGGTTTTCCAAATCATTTCCTCTTTGCGTTCCGGGCGGCTTGGCGGTTAAAATTTCCGTCACATGAAAATTGTTCTCGCTTACTCCGGCGGACTCGACACCTCGGTGCTGATGTCCTGGATCAAGGAAAAATACAACGCCGAGATGATCGGCTTCTGCGCCGACATCGGGCAGGAAGATGAACTCGACGGCCTCGAACAAAAGGCCATCAAGACCGGCGCGTCCAAAATCTACATCGACAACCTACAGGAAGAATTCGCGCGCGACTTCATCTATCCGATGCTCCGCGCCGGGGCGATTTACGAGGGGCAATACTTCCTCGGCACCAGCATCGCCCGCCCGCTCATCGCCAAACGCATGGTCGAGATTGCCAAGAAGGAAAAAGCCGACGCCATCGCGCACGGTGCGACCGGCAAAGGCAACGACCAGGTCCGCTTCGAACTCACCGCCGCCGCGCTCGCGCCGGACTTGCAGGTCATTGCGCCGTGGCGCGACGAACGCTATCGCAGCGAATTTCCCGGCCGCCAGGAGATGATTGATTACTGCGCCAAGCACAAGATTCCCGTGCAGGCCAGCGCCAAGAAACCGTATTCGATGGACCGCAACCTCCTCCACATCTCCTACGAGGCCGGGATTTTAGAGGATCCGTGGTTTGATTCTTACGACCTGAAGAACCGCAGCTATTTCACCACGCTCTCCGTGCTGCCAGAAGACGCGCCCAACAAGCCCGAGTTCGTCGAACTTGATTTCGTGAAAGGCGATTGCGTCGCAGTCAACGGTAAGAAGCTCAATCCGCTCGGCGTGATGAAGACGCTCAACAAGATCGGCGGCAAACACGGCGTCGGCCGCGTGGACATGGTGGAGAACAGGTTCGTCGGCATGAAGAGCCGCGGCGTGTATGAGACGCCCGGCGGCGCGATCCTGCTGTTCGCGCATCGCCAGATGGAATCGCTCACGATGGACCGCGAAGTCATGCACCAGCGCGACGCGCTCATCCCGAAGTATGCCGAACTCGTCTATAACGGCTTCTGGTATGCGCCCGAACGCCTCGCGTTGCAGGCCTACGTCGAGGAATCGCAAAAGAACGTCACCGGCACGGTGCGCGTGAAACTCTACAAGGGCAACATCATGGTCAGCGGCCGCAAATCCCCGGTGAGCCTCTACAACCCGCACATCGCCACGATGGAAGCCGACCCGACCAAGGCCTACAACCAGGACGACGCCACCGGCTTCATCCG
>CAISEZ010000062.1 GCA_903884535.1 uncultured Verrucomicrobia subdivision 3 bacterium | reverse complement strand
TCATCGCCGGCTCGATGCTGTTTGCCACGCTGATCGGTTCGCTCTCCTTCTCCGGCAGCATCATCGCGTATCTCAAGCTCGAAGGAAAATTTGAAAAGCCGATGACGTTCCCCGGTCAGAACATTCTCAACGGCCTGATTTTATTGGTGATTCTCGGCTTGTGCGGCTTCCTCACCTTCAACGCTACTAACGGGAATGCCACCACGGCGTTCATCGTGATGTTCTGCCTCGCCTTGTTTTTCGGCGTGGCGATGGTGATGCCCATCGGCGGTGCGGACATGCCGGTCGTCATCTCGCTTTTGAATTCCTTCACCGGCCTCGCGGTGGCGGCGGATGGTTTCGCCATCAACAACCTCGCGATGGTCGTTGCCGGAACGTTGGTTGGTTCGTCCGGCACGCTGCTCACGCTGCTCATGTGCAAAGCGATGAATCGTCCCGTCTCCAATGTTTTGTTTGGCGCGTTCGGCTCCAGCGGCAGTGCGGCGGCAGCCGCCGGCGGTCCAGCTGGCACGGTGAAACCGATTCAAGCCGACGAAGTCGCGATGCTGCTGGCTTACGCGCAGCGCGTCGTGGTGGTGCCCGGTTACGGCATGGCGGTGGCGCAGGCGCAACATTCCGTCCGCGAACTTACCGAAGAACTCGGCAAGCGCGGCGTCGAAGTGCAATTTGCGATTCATCCGGTGGCCGGTCGTATGCCCGGTCACATGAACGTATTGCTCGCCGAAGCAAATGTTCCTTACGACCAACTGATCGAAATGGAACAGATCAACCCTTCCATGGATCGCGTGGATGTCTGTCTCGTCATCGGCGCCAACGACGTGGTGAATCCCGCCGCCCACGAAGACAAGTCCAGTCCGATTTACGGCATGCCCATCATTGATGCCGACCATTGCAAGACCTGCATCGTCATGAAACGCTCGATGGCCGCCGGTTTCGCCGGCATCGAAAACGCCCTGTTTTACAAAGATAACACCCGCATGTTGTTCGGTGACGCGAAAGCCTCGCTCAACGCGCTCGTCGCGGCAGTCAAAGCCAGCTAAGTTTCAAAATTTAATTCGCGAAGCGCACAGAAATATTTCTCTGTGCGTTTTTTGTTTATAGGTTCAATCCAACAGCGCAACGTCAAATTCCCTGCTTTCTTTAATTGCGGCGCGTGTTAACCTGCCTCATGCCTTTCAGCAAATTAGGCCTTTCGCCCGTCATTCTTGAAGGCGTCAAGGCGATGGGATACACCGATCCGACACCCATCCAGCTTCGCGCCATTCCGCTGGTTTTAGCCGGCACCGACGTCATCGGCAGCGCGCAGACCGGCACCGGCAAGACTGCCGCGTTCGCCCTGCCCATCCTTTCCAAGCTTGGCAAACATCAAGCCGCCGGGCCGCGCGCACTCATCCTGGAACCGACGCGCGAACTCGCGTCGCAGGTCGAAACCGCCATTCGTGATTACGCGCGCTTCACCGATTTGAAGGTGACCGTGGTTTACGGCGGCGTTGGTTATGGGAAACAAAACGACGAACTCCGCGCCGGTGCGGACGTTGTCGCCGCCACGCCCGGCCGCCTGCTCGATCATCTCGAACAAGGCACGCTCAAACTGGACAAAGTGGAATTTCTCGTGCTCGACGAAGCCGACCGCATGTTGGACATGGGTTTTCTGCCCGACGTCCGCCGGCTCGTGGAAAAATGTCCGCGAGCGCGGCACAGCGCGCTGTTCTCCGCCACCATTCCGCCGGCGATCGAGACGCTCATCCAATGGGCGATGAACAAGCCCGAAACGATTGAAATCGGCGCGCGCCGTTCGCCGGCTGAAACGATCAAGCACGTCATCTATCCCGTTTCCGATTCGCAGAAGACCGACCTGTTGCTCGAATTGTTGAACCGCGTGAATTACAACTCCGTCCTGGTTTTCTGTCGGACGAAACACGGAGCCGACCGCATTGCCGCGTTGCTCAAACGTAATAATCACGCCGTCGCCGTGCTGCATTCGAATCGCACGCAGAAGGAACGCGAACAGGCGCTGGAAGGTTTCCGCGAAGGTAAATACGAAGTGCTCGTCGCCACGGACATCGCCGCGCGCGGCCTGGACATTGCCGACGTCAGCCACGTTGTGAACTACGACGTGCCGCAGCATCCGGAAGATTACATCCACCGCATCGGCCGCACCGGCCGCGCCGAGGCCACCGGCGACGCCTTCACCATCATGATCGCCGAAGACGCGCCGCATGTGTTCGCCATCGAACGGTTCATCAGCCAGAAAATTCCGCGCGTGAAACTGGAGAATTTCAACTACACCTACACCGCGCTGTTTGAAGAAGGCAAGCCCGGCGCAGCGGCCGGCGGCTTCCCCGGCAAAGTGCGTGGCGGCCGCGTCCACGGCGGCTACCATTTTGCGCCCGGCGGGCGGAGACGGTAAATCGGCGCAACGGAATTTAAGGGGTGGTGTTCATTTAATTGTATGAGTGAACAAAAAGGTGAAGCAAATTTGGATTCCAATATTTTTTATTGGTTAATTATTTTGTTCATCATTGGGTTGCTCGTCGCCGTTGTAATGCCAAATTTTGTCCGATCCGGAACAAGCCCCGCGAATGCCTGCATCAATAATCTCCGCCAAATTGATGCCGCTGCCAATCAGTTCGCTTTGGAACATAATTTAACCAACGGTGACCGCATCAATTTCCCCAACGACCTGACGCCATACATCATACTCAACAGCAAAGGCAAAATTTCACCATGTCCGTCTGGCGGCACTTATCACGTTGGCAGAGTTGGTATAGCCCCAACTTGCTCGCTCGGCACCACCGTCACGCCCGCCCACGTTTTGCCCTGAATCCACATATTGACCGTTGGCACGGCGCGCATTATTGTTTTGCGTATGGCGAGTCAGGTGCAAAAAAATCTTCAGGCGGCGATGCGCGAAGCGTTGCGCATCCAAGACCGCTTTGTGCCGGAACCGATCTTCGCCAAAACCGGCCGCGGTTATCTCAAGACCGAAGGCGTGGCCACGCTGCAAAAAATCAAAACGAATCTCCGACGAAAAACTGCGGCCAAATGAAAAGGTTGTGGCTCAAGGACTGGCCTTGGCAAACCGTGGTGGTGATCAACGCAGGATTGTGCAAGGAAAAGCAGGCACTGCACAAACCAACGTCCGCTGGCCATGAACTCGCCAGAAACCTTTGGGAAGATGCCCGCGACCGCGAATTGACGCTGCGGGAGACCTTGGACATCTGCCGTCAGTGCCACAAGTTCGCGCCGTTCTGTTTTTACAACGGCAACACTTTCGCGGCCATTGGCCGCACACTCATGCAAGACATCCTTCACAAGTTGCCGCCGGTGGAAGCCCACACCTTACGCAGCGTGGTCGGACATTACATCGCCGGCACCATCGGCAGCAAGGAACTGAAAGCGGCGATGAAAAGTTTGGAAGAATAATTTTACGGCGCCCTTAAATGCCGCAACAAAATTTGATAAACGTCCGTTGATGCAATTTCCTTCGCATCCCAAATTTCCGGCTGGCCAGAGATGAACACCGGCCAGTCTTTTTTGTCCGCCGGTCGCCGGCCGTGCGAGCCTTTCACCAGCGTCGCGTCCAGCGGAATCACGTCCATCAACATGCGGAAGCCGAGTCTCTTTTGCAGCAGCCGCCACGCGATCTTCAATTTCACCGCCGAAATTTTTGGATCCAGAAATAATTCCACCGGGTCATAGCCGGGCTTGCGATGGATGTCCACCGTCCGTGCAAAATCCGGCGCGCGCGCATCGTCCAGCCAGTAATAATAGGTGAACCACGCATTTTCGGCGGCGACGGCAATCAAATCGCCGGCGCGCGGATGGGCTAGGCCAGCCGCGATTTTTTCCGTCGATCCTAGAATTTTTTCCACGCCGGCCGTTTTTTCGAGAACTTCGCGCACGGATTTTTCCAGCGACCGGTCGTTCAAATAAATGTGCGCCACCTGATGATCCGCCACGGCAAAAACCTGGCTCGCGCCCGCGTCGAGAATTTCCAGACTGAGCTCGTCCTTCACCGCCAGCCAGCCGCGCGCGCGGAAAAGCCGGTTCAAATGCACCGGCGTGTTCACGTTGGTGATGCCGTATTCGGAAAGCAAAACCACCGACACGCCGCGCTGGCCAAAAAAATCAATCAAATCGCCGGCGATGGCGTCAATTTCGCGCAGGTCGCGGAAAATTTTTGGATTCAACCCGCCACCGCGAAGCGGCGCGGAATCATTTCCGCTTTCCGCTTTCCGCTTTCCGCTTTGTTCAAACGGCCCGTGCCGCTGCAAGTTGTAATCCAAATGCGGCAGGTAAACCAGATTCAGCGCCGGCGAAAATTTGTTTTCGATCCACTTCGCCGACTCGGCAATCCAGCGCGAGGCGCAATCGGCTTTGCCTGGCGGCGAATCCATTCCCGCCGCCGGCCCCCAAAAGCCGAAGAACGGAAATTCGCCCAGATCCTTTTTTATTTCTGCGCGGATCGAATACGGCCACGAATAAATGTCGAAAACTTTCCCGCCGTCGGCGCGGTAAATCGGGCGCGGCGTGAGGGCGTAATCCGCGCTCGAATACATATTGAACCACCAGAAGCAATTTGCAGAAGTGTCGAGTGACGAGTGACAAGTGACAAGCTTGGTTTGTTCGCGGAGCGCGTCCCAGATTTTTGGCGATTGGACAATGTGATTGGACTGTTTCCAAAACTGCACTTCGGCGAGTTCGCGGTGGAACCACCCGTTGCCGACGATGCCATGTTCCGACGGGGATTTGCCGGTGAGATAATTCGATTGCGCGGTGCAGGTGACGGCGGGAAAGGCCGGCGCGATCTGCGCCAGCGCGCCGCGTTTGGCAAATTCCACGATGCGCGGCGTGTGCTCGCCGATGAGCGCCTCGGTGAGGCCGACGACATTGATGACGGCGAGCCGCTTCATTTGGCCCGCGCCCGCAATTCGTGGATCGCTTCGACGATTTTGGGCTGATCCATTTCGTGGACCTCCACGCCGCGCCCAATTCCATTGAGCAACGTAACAGTCAACTCGCCGCCGAGATGCTCGCGGAATTCTTCGAGGCCGGACAAAATGGTCATGCGGCTGGTGTCGTCAATATTCAGCAGTTCGTGGGTGAACAAGCGGAAACCAAGTTTTTCCAGCAGGTTCAAGATGCGCGCGGCCGAGGCCGCGTCGAGCATGCCGAGGTTCCGCGCATAAAGCACGTCAAGCGCGATGCCGATGGCGACGGCCTCGCCGTGGGAAATCCGGAAATGGGACGTCTGCTCCAGTTTGTGCGCGGCCCAGTGGCCGAAGTCGAGCGGACGCGCGGAGCCCATCTCAAACGGATCGCCGCTGGTGGCGATGTGGTCGAGGTGCAGTTCTGCGCAGCGACGGATGAGATGCTTCATCGCGTCCGGCTCAAAGGCGGCGAGCTTGTCCGCGTCACGTTCGAGCTCGTCAAAAAAGGTGGCGTCGCGAATGCAGGCGACCTTGACGGCTTCGACGTAGCCGGCACGCTTATCGCGCGGTTCCAGCGTGGTTAAAAAATTGAAATCGTTGATGACCGCGAACGGCGGGGCAAACGTGCCGATGAAATTTTTCTGGCCGAAGGCGTTCAGCCCGTTTTTCACGCCGACGCCGGAATCGGACTGGCTCAAGGTAGTCGTGGGGATGCGGACGAGACGCACGCCGCGATGCGCGGTCGCGGCCGCGAAGCCGGCGACATCCAGCAATGCCCCGCCGCCGATGGCGATGAGATACGAATGCCGGTCCAAGTGATGCCGGTGGATGTGTGTGTGAAGTTCGCCGATAAGCGTGGAGGAATTTTTAGCGCGTTCGCCGCCAGCCAGAAACAGCGGCGAGCGGACCAACTGAACGGTTTTCGCGTGCGCCGCAAAATATTTTTCAATCTGATGTTCCAGTTGCGGCAAGGCCTGGGCGAGTGAATCTTCGAGAACCACCAGCGCTTTGCGCGGCGCGGCGTCCGCCAGGGCGTCGCTCAAAATTAAATTGTCCGGCGCAAAAACGTCTTCGGTGAAGAAAACGCGCAGTGGCCAGCGGACTTGAATGGAACGCTCGATGACAGACACACATTTAATCTGAACCCGCGCCGTTTTTTTACGAGTAAAAACTTAGGCGGCGGCGGCCGGCGGGTCATTTTTTGGAAGTGGTGCGCGCGGCAATCCAGGCCAGGTCAACATTGCCGGCGGCACTGTCGCTGTGGCCGATGTAGGTGCCGCTGGTGAGTGTCGGCATCGTCCGGCTGTCCAGCCAGTGATGCACTTCTGCATGACCGTCGGCAAAAGTCAGGACGCCGCGCCGGTTGTGCAGGCCGGAGGGATAATGAATCCACTTCGCGAGCGCCATGTCCACGCCGAACGCGGGGGTGCAGATGTTGGCGGGGTTCACGTCGGTGAAGACGAAGCGGTTGGCCGGGCTGTCAGCGTTGAGCTGCGAGGTTTTTAGATAAGTCCGGTAAAGGCTGTTCAGGGAAATGGGCGCGAGCGGGGTGCCGGCGGGGTGGCCGACGTAGCAGTTCATCGAGTAGCTGCGGATTTCCTCGACCATTTTAAGCGCGCCGCTGGATGACCAGAGGGGCCACAACGTGCGGTCGGCGGGGCATTTGTAAATGCGTGCGGCCGGCAGGATCGGCGCGAAGAGCGCATAGTTTGCGCCGACTAGATACAGCCCGTTGGTCAGCGTTTCGGGCGAACCGTGGTTGCCGCCGTAGGTCCAGAGGTGAGGCGTGGCCGAAGTTGTCGCGCTGTCCCCGCCGTTCAAGACCAGCCGCTCGCCGTTGTCGCCGGAATAAACCGTCCACGCGGTGATCAACTGTTTTTCGTTGCTGACACAATTGACACGCCAGGCCTGCACCTTGGCGCCGGCCAGCGCGGGCAAAAGCAACGCCGCCACAATGGCGATGATGGCGATGACCACGAGCAATTCGATGAGCGTGAAGGCGCCGCGTGGATAGAACCTTGCTGTTGGCCCCGGCGGAATACCGGCCTGGCCAAAACCCGTCGCTGGGAAAGTCCGGGTCATTGCAGTAAAGTCACTTTAAGCCGATTCGAAATTTTGTAAATACCACACTTGCCGCCGCGCGTCCGCTGGCGCAAGCTTTCCGGCGATGTCCGAACGACCGGTGGCCAGCTTGAACAAACCCGACGTGGCGCTCGAAATGACGCTGCGGCCCTCGCTCTTTTCCGATTTCACCGGCCAGCCCAAGGTGAAGGAGCGGCTGGAAATTTCCGTGGCCGCCGCCCAGCAGCGCGGCGAATCGTTGGATCACATCCTGCTTTCCGGCCCGCCCGGCTTGGGCAAAACTACCATCGCCAACATCCTCGCCAAGGCAATGGGCGCGAACGTCAAGGCCACCAGCGGCCCGACTATCGAAAAGGCTTCCGACCTCGCCGGCCTGCTCACGAATCTGGAAGAGGGCGACGTGCTGTTCATTGACGAAATCCATCGCCTGCAAAAAACCATCGAGGAATATCTGTATCCGGCGATGGAGGATTTCAAATTGGACATCATTATTGATTCCGGCCCGAACGCGCGCAGCGTGCGGCTGAACCTGCCGCGCTTCACACTCATCGGCGCGACGACGCGCAGCGGTTTGTTGAGCGCGCCGCTGCTCACGCGGTTCGGGATGCGCGAGCGGCTGGATTATTATTGCGCCGCCGATTTGGACAAAATTGTTCTCCGCTCGGCGAATTTGCTGAATGTGGAAATTGATCCCGCCGGCGCGCATGAAATTGCCCGGCGCAGCCGGGGCACGCCGCGCATCGCCAATAATCTGCTGCGCCGAGTCCGCGATTACGCGCAAGTGCGGCATGACGGCCGCATCACCGCCACCGTCGCCGACAAGGCGCTGGCCATGTTGGAAATTGACGAGAACGGTTTGGACGAAATGGACAAGCGCATCCTCGAAGCCGTCATCGTGAAATTCGGCGGCGGGCCGGTGGGCGTGAATTCGCTCGCCGTCGCCGTCGGCGAGGAGCCGGACACGATTGAGGAAGTCTATGAGCCGTATCTTATCATGGAAGGCTATCTCAACCGCACGTCGCAGGGCCGCATCGCCACGGAATTGAGCTATAAAAAACTGGGCATGAAACCATCGGCGGGAAACCAGACAAAATTATTTTAGCGGTTCGGCACGCATTTCTGCGTTGCCAGAGAATACCGCCAGTTTTAAGCTGCGCGGCATGAATAAAATGGTTCTGGTCATCCTGGCGATTTTCCTGCCGCCGCTCGCGGTTTATCTCAAAACCAACGCTGTCAAAACCACACTGATCAATCTCGTGTTGAGTTTTTTCTTCTGGATTCCGGGCGTCATTCACGCGCTGTGGACGGTGCTAAAATAATTTCACCAGCAGTTTATTTTTTAGTGGCCGCGAGTTTTTCCGCCGCCGCTTGCAACTCCGTTTGGTAGCTCGGAATCAAATCCACTTCCTGCCAGGCATAGTGATCCGCCGGCACGGGCGACCAATGCAGTCGGCCGCAATCGCGCCAGGCGTCCAGCGCAATGCCGTTGGTGAAATTCTGGCCGACCGCGGTAAGCACCACGCAACTGTGCTCGTGTTTGGTGCCGAGCCGCGCGACGCCGCGATGCAACGCCAGCGTGCGCAGATGCAGCGTCATTAATTTCACGGTTAAATCATCCGCCCATTGAAAACACAATCCGCGCGGATGAATGCCGGCGTTGATGAGCATGTTATTCACCACCGCCGGCGGCGTGGCGTGGTATTCCTGCGCAAGCTGCAGCGGATAGCGGACCGCTGCGTCCGCCGCGTCCGCCGCGTCCGCGCGGGTCACGGAAGGCGCCAGGTTGCGCAATTTTTCGATGAGCGCGGCGACATCCGTTTGCTGTTTGGCCTCCGGCACGCGCACCGTGGTGCAGCCGGCAACGAACGCGCAGGCGACCAGCAAAAATCCGCGGGAACGGAACATCGGCAACAGTGGCTTAATAAACCGTGGTGCTTTCCTCGGCGGAAATCGGCGTTTTCAGCATGTCCGAAGACAGCGTGAATTTCGTGTGACCGTCGCCGGCAATCATGCCTTTGGCCACGATCGTGTAAGTGACCGCGGCTTTGGGGGCGAGTTTTGGAACGACCGGGAGAGTGACGGTGTTGCCGACAATCGTGCCTTCGCTGCTGGTGAGCGGCGCGAGTTCCGGCGCGATGGCGACGATTACCTGCACGTTCGAGTCGTCCGCCGTGCCTTGGTTCGTGACCTTGACGGTGTAAGTCGTGTTGTCGCCGATCGAAACCGGATCGGGATTGTCGGCCTTCTCCAGCAGGATGGCCGGAATGCCGGCGACGACGGTTTCGCAGGAACTGTTAACCAGCGGAACATTTTCGCTGGTGACCGTGGAATTAAAATTCAGCGTGCCCGGCTGAACGGTTTTCAACATTGTGCAAACTTGTTTCGTCGAGTCCGGCGCCAGCGCGGGCAGCGGCCACGTCACGGAATGGTTGGTGACGATTCCGCCGTCGGTGGTCGCGGTGACGACGATGCCTTCCGGCAAGGCCAGCGTGGCGACGGCGTTGGATTCAATAATGTTTCCGGTGTTGTGAACGGTCAGGCAGATTTCCAATTTCCGGCCGGCGATGATTTTATCCGGCACGCTGCAGTCCATCGCCAGCGCCGCCTTCGGTTCCGGGCCGAGGTCTTCCACAAAAAAATTACTGCACGGCTTCGGCGTCACGCAGCGGTAGCGCTCGCCCTTGGACGTGAAAAGAAAAGCGTAGGCTTGAATGGGCTCGGTGCCTGCCCAGGTCACATTGCGCAGACAGAGCGGCTTGCCGTTCTCGCGCGTGGACATGAACGGCATGGTGGCGCCGACGGGAATCTGCCACTCGACAATTTCGTTCGTCAGGCCGGCGGCATAAAAATCGGCGAGGTCGCCTCCCCAGCCCCACTGGTTCAAAACCTCGGCGAAATCCGGCCGGAGTTTTTCATCGCGGAACCGCGCGCGCAAATCGTCCGGCGCATACATCGTCGGAGCGAAGCGCGTGGCGGGATTGCCGAGGTGCGTGGCGCGGTGATGTTCCGCCTGCGCGCTGACGGCGAACAGCAACGTCAGCCCGAGCACCAAACCGCAGCCACCGGGAAAATATTTTTTCATAAGTTAACTCTGATTAAAAATCCGCCGCCCGCCAATCCAAATTTTACCAATCCTTCCGGCCAACAAAAAAGGCCGCCAAATTTCTTTGGCGGCCTTGTGAAAAAATCAGCTCAGTAAACCGTGGTGCTTTCCTCGGCGGTGATCGGCGAGGCCAGCATGTCGGATTTCAGCGTGAACTTGGTCACCGCGCCGCCGGCTTTCACGCCCTTGGCGACAATCGAGTAGCTGACCGCGTCTTTCGGCGCGAGAGTCGGCACGACGCCCAGGTCAACGACCTGGCCGTTGATGGTGCCGGCGGAGGAGCTGGTCGGAATCAGTTCGTCGTCCACGGTCACGATCACGTGCACATTGGAGTCGTTGGCCGAGCCTTGGTTGGTGACTTTGACCGTGTAGGTCGTGGTGTCGCCGACCGCAACCGGATCCGGATTGTCAGCTTTTTCCAGCAAGATCGCCGGAATGCCGATGACTTTGGTTTCGCAGCTGGTCGAAGCGGCTGCGGCGCAGGCGCCCTTGGTGGTGCCGGCGAAGGCGAACGAGCCGGCATTGGCGCTCACGAAAGTGGCGCAGACATTTTGCGAAGCACCGGCTTCGATGCTGCCGAGATCATAAACGATGGTGCTGTCCTTCACTTGGCCGTTGCCAGTGGTGCCCGCCACGGTGAGACCGGCCGGCACGGTGACCGCGAGGGTCGAACCAGCCGCCGCCGCGTCACCCGTGTTGTTGACGGTGTAGCAGACATCAAACTTGCGGCCCATGAATTGTTGGTCCTGCGCTTTGCAGGTGATCGCCAAAACCGGCTGGTGAACCGTCGTGGTGGCGGAAGCTTCAGCCGTCACGCCCTGCGCGGAGGTGACTTTGGCGGTGTTGACCAATTTGCCAGTCGCAGAAGCGGCGGCGTTGTATTTGACTTCCTTGCTTTCGCCGGGCGCCAAGTTGCCGATGTCGAAAGTCAAGGCGCTCTTGCCGTCGCTGGTCATGCCGGCGGGAAGGCTGTCGGCGATCTGCACGCCGCTGAGGGCGCTGCTGCCAGTGTTCTTGACGTCAATGGTGACGGGGATCGCGTCGCAGATGGATTCGTCCGCCGGTTCGGTCTTGGTCAACGCGATGTTGGCTTTTACGACGTGGATGTCCTGGCAAGCAATCGGATTGTAGGTGGCCGAACCGCAGGTGGTGACGACGCCTTCATCGGGGCTGGAACCGTTGACCGTGATGGTCTTGGATTCTTTCGGCCCGAGCGAGCCAAGATTCCAGGTGGCATTGCCACCGGCCATGCTGGCCGCTTTCGGTTCGGAATCCGTCGCGGCGAAATCGCTGCTGACGCGGTCGCTGACGACGACGTTTTCGAGCGTCGCATCCGTCAAGTTGCTGACCTTGTAAGAATATTGGTAAGGCTGGCCGGCGAGAACTTCTGCGGGCGCGGATTTTTCCAGGAGGAGGCCGCTGCCTTCCGCTTTGCCGCTCGGGAAATAAGCCGAGGTGCTGCCGGTTTTCATCGGGGCGGCGGCGGTGGAGGCTGGGGCGGCCTTATATTTGCCTTGTTGCTGTTGTTGTGCGCAACCGGCGAGCAGCACGGCGCAGCTCATCACGGACAATACTTTATTCAGGTTTAATTTCATAACTGGTTATGTGTTTTGCAAAAGGACAAAATCTCGCTTCGTCCATTTATTCCATGGTTAAAGCTCCAACGGGCATAAGCGTAGGTAAAACAGGGCAAATTGCAAGCACTTTCAGGCTGACGCATTCCCCAGTTGGCGAGGTTTGACCGCGTGCAAAGTTTTTTTGTTTCGTTTCACGTCCGTTCCGTGTTCAATCTACGTCCGTTTATTATGCCCAAACGCACCGACATCCACAGCGTCCTCATCATCGGCGCCGGCCCGATCATCATCGGCCAGGCGTGCGAGTTCGATTACTCCGGCACGCAGGCGTGCAAAGCTCTCCGCGAGGAAGGCTACCGCGTCATCCTCATCAACTCCAACCCGGCCACCATCATGACCGACCCGGAGTTCGCCGACCGCACCTACATCGAACCCATCACGCCCGAGTGTGTGGAGAAGATCATCATCCGCGAGAAGGAAGAGATGAAACGCCTCGGTGCGACCGGCAAACTCGTTTTGCTCCCCACGCTCGGCGGCCAGACCGCGTTGAATACCGCGATGTCCCTCCACAAGAATGGCGCGCTCGAACGCCACGACGTGGAAATGATCGGCGCGAAACCCGAAGCCATTCACAAAGGCGAAGACCGTTTCGCGTTTAAGGAATTGATGCTCCAGATCGGCCTCGACGTTCCCATCTCTGGCGTCGCGCACAATCTCGACGAAGCCCGCGACGTCGCGAAGAAGATCGGACGTTTCCCGCTCATCATCCGGCCCGCGTTCACCCTCGGCGGCACGGGCGGCGGCATCGGTTACAATCAGGAAGAGTTTGAAGCCATCGCTAAGAACGGCATCGAGCTTTCGCCCGTGAACGAAATCCTCATCGAAGAATCCCTCCTCGGCTGGAAGGAATACGAGATGGAAGTCATGCGGGACAAGGCCGACAACTGCGTCATCATCTGCTCCATCGAGAACTTCGATCCGATGGGCGTCCACACCGGCGACAGCATCACCGTCGCGCCCATCCAGACGCTGACCGACAAGGAATTTCAGATCATGCGCGACCAGAGCTTCGCCGTCATCCGCGCCGTCGGGGTCGAGACCGGCGGCTCGAACATCCAATTCGGCGTCAGCCCGGAGAATGGCCGCATGGTCATCATCGAGATGAACCCACGCGTCAGCCGCAGCTCCGCCCTCGCAAGCAAGGCCACCGGCTTTCCCATCGCGAAAATCGCCGCCAAACTCGCCGTCGGCTACCTGCTCGACGAACTCAAGAACGACATCACGCGCGAAACCCCCGCGAGCTTCGAGCCGAGCATTGATTACGTCGTCACCAAGATTCCGCGCTTTGCCTTCGAGAAATTCCCGCAAGCCGACCCCACGCTCACCACGCAGATGAAAAGCGTCGGCGAAGCCATGGCCATCGGGCGCACGTTCAAGGAAAGCCTGCAAAAATGCCTGCGTTCGCTGGAGATTGGCCGCAGCGGCCTGGGCGGCGACGGCAAACCCTGGCGCATCGGCACGGAAGTCTATGGCGACCGCGACATCCTGCCGCGCGACGTCATCAGCCGCAAACTGAGCGTGCCCAACGCCGAACGCAT
>CAISEZ010000061.1 GCA_903884535.1 uncultured Verrucomicrobia subdivision 3 bacterium | reverse complement strand
GCGATTCGATCTGACGCCAGTCGGCCAGCTTGTCGTGCTGTCCCCGCTGCCATTCCTGAAGCATTTCCCGTGAAGTTGAATCGAACTGCATGCTGGTTGTCTCGCCAATTAATTTCGGATCCAATTCCCGGGTGATGGCGAAAACCAGAACCGCTCTTTGTTCCGGCGACAATTTTGGATACGGCGGCATCGCCTGCAGAATTTTAATCTGCTTTTCGGGAAGGACCACTCTTGTCTTCGGCAATCGCCGCACCAACTCGTAAATCCAGACGGCAAGCTCGCGCGGTTTCCAGAAATATTCAAACCAGAAATCCGCATCGGGCTTGGCCGCCGTTTTGCCTTTGGCGTTCACCTGCACAACGGGTGACCGGCGCCACCAGTGCGCATACCACTCTGGTTCCTCGTGCGGCAGTGTTTTCTTCGGTGGTTTCATATTTGCAATTTGTCCGCCATCCGCCGTTGATGTTCGTTTCACAAGATGTGTCAAGTTGCCACCGCCCCGAAGCTGACTCGCTGCGCCTGCCGTTGTGCGTGTTCATTCGACAGGTGCCCGTAGACGCGGCCTATGAGCACGCCGCCGTCTTGATGTCCTACCCAGCGGGCGATGGTCATGAAATCAATCCCCGACATCACACAATGGCTTATGAAATAATGCCGCAGATCGTGGTAGCCGAATTTTGGCATCCCGGCCTTGGTGCAGGCGGCGCGCAACGCCTTGTTGAAATTCACGATCGGCAAATCTTTGGCGCCGCCCCGTCGCGAAGGCAAGAGCCAGACCGAATCAGGCCGGCGGCGGGTGTCCATGTCGCGCAAATGGGCTTCGAGGGGCGCGTTAAAATCCACGACCCGGTGCCTGCGGTTCTTGGCCAGACCGTCCGCCCCGATGGTGATTTGTTTCTGTTTAAAATCCACGTCCTCCCACCGTAACCGAAGGGTTTCCGCGATGCGCGAGCCGCAATAGGCCATGAGGCGCAGGGCATCGGCCAGCTGTTGCCCACTGATAGGCAACTTGTGCGCCGCTGCGATCAGCTTTTCCAGAGCTCCCGGCGTTACGAGGGCGCGCTTGGTTTGATCCGCCTTCAGCGGGTGGAGATTTTCCATTGGCAGGGATTTGAGCAGGCCGTCGTCCAGGGCGCGTTTGAGGACATTACGCAGGGCGATCATGTCGCGATTGACCGAGCGTGGTTTGGTTCCGGCCACCTGTCGTTTGGCAATGTAACTGTTGAGGTGAGCGCGCGTGATTTGTTTCAGCCGGATATCGCCAAGATGTGTCAGCCAGATTTTTCGAGCCGATTTTTCGCGGCGTAGTGTCGCGGTGCGCTTGGCGTCTTTCACCGATGCGTAATATTCGAAATAGGTTTTCCAGTATTCGGCCAGCTGCGGACTGCGTTTGAGGACGGGCAGGTTGTCGTCGCGCCGGTCCTTCTGAAGATCTTGCAGCGCGATTTTGGCTTCGGCGACGGTGCGGGCGGCATCCAATCGGACACGGCGGGTGGACTTGTGCCCGGTGGCACCGTCCACGATGTTCAGCCGCGCGTAAAACCAGCCATCGCGTTTCCACAAACCACGCACCCTGCGCTTGCGGTCGTCAAACACTTTTTGATACTTTGCGATTGGCATATGACAACGAAACCAAACCCGACAGGCATTTCACCGTGTTTCACGGGGTTGCCTAGGCTTACAGTGGCACAAATAGTGGCACAATGTCAAGTCCGGGCTGCCTTTGTCGTCGTATCTAATTGGTAATCAACGGCGGGCCTGTAGCTCAATGGTTAGAGCAGAGCACTCATAATGCTTTGGTTCCCGGTTCAAGTCCGGGCAGGCCCACCAGTTCATCGGTCGGCTGGCAGGGCCTCCAGCAGCGCAGATTACTTCACCCTTTCGGTGCTCGAAGAAATTTAGCGGCTCCAGCCATTGCGATCCCCAAACCTAGCAAGGCCGCAGGATCAGGTTCCGGAACGGCCGTGCCAACCGTCACGGTCCAGCCTAGCACCGTGGAGACCCCGAGCGGCGAAACGTCAGCCAGAAAGAGCGTCCAGGTTCCGCTGGGATCGAGATTATTAAAACTGCTCAGCATCGCGGTGCGCGGGTCGGTGGCCAGTGCCGTGAACGGATTCACGAACCGCCCGTCGGGCGCGAAGTTTCCCGTCGGCGGATTACCGGCACCGGTGTGAATGTCCGTCAGGTAGCTGTCGGAAAATTCCACATTCATGCCGGAGGCACCGGAACCGCCGGGGTTGTTGGTCGAACTGCCGATGCGATTGAGCAGCACGGAAAATCCACTGCCGTGTGAAAGATACGCGTAAAGATCCCCGTCCCAACCGCCCGCGATGACCAAATCCACCGTGATGTTCGTGACCAAAACCGGATTCGCAGGACTGAGCGAAAACAGAAACGTCACGCCGTTCCCACTATTGTCGGGAATGGCCTGGCTGCCCGTCCAGGTAGCGGAAAGGCTGCCCGGCACAGCCGCTTCAAGCCGCCCGCCAGTTATCGCCAGCATCAACGAGAGAAACACATTTCGAAAATTCATGGGTTTGGTTTTTAATATGCCGGATAAATGGTGCGATAAAAACGCGTGGAGTTGGTGCCCACCGGCTCTTGGAATTCAAAGACGCCGGTGCCAAAACCCTGGTCGGATACCGGCGCGGGGAGGTTCGCAACTTTGGTCCACGGTCCACCCAGATCGGATGTCGCCTCGATCGTGTAATTCAATCCGGGAATCCCGGCAAATCGCACCACGAAATTTCCATTATCCACCACTGGTCCGGCAACAATGTTCAGCGAAATCGTGCCGCCAGCGCCGACGGTGACGGTGGCCGCGCCAATGGCCGCCGCGCTTTGCCCGTCGGAAATGGTGTAGGTGAAAACATCGTTGCCGGAAAAATTAGTCGCCGGCGCGTAAGTGAGCAGTCCGTTGGTGAACAGGATGCTTCCGCCCATCGTCCCGTTGCTGCTGACGCCGGTCACGGTGAGGGGATAACCGTTCGAATCAATGTCATTGAGCGCCAGTTTCGCCGCCGCAAAAGTCACCGGCGTGTTCATCGGCGTGGAAAACGCATCGGGCATGGCGGTGGGCGGCGGCAAAACGGTGAACACACTTTCCTGCGAGAATGGCGAACCGGCAAAAGCCGTGTCAATTGCCTGCACGCCCCAAAAATAATTTCCCGGCGGCAGATTGGCGAGCCGCCACACATTCGTGGCCGCGTCGCCGGTTTGCACGATGCGCCGATAACCGGCGGCGAGATCCGATCCCGGCGACTCAATTTCAATCCCGCCGGGCGACGCCCCGACGCGGATTTGATATTTCAGGCCGTTGGCGTTCGTTGTCTGTGCGTCCGTGGATTTCGCCCAAGTCAAAGCCACGACGGTATTGGAGCGGGTTGCCGCGAGCGCGGTGGGCGCGGTGGGCGGCGTGTTGGCGACATTGCCGTTGTTGCGGAAGAGCATCGTTTGCGAACGGGCATAACCGTTGACGTTCACGCCATCCGTGCCGGTCAGCAACAGGTCCAGCTTGCCGTCGTTATTGAAATCAGCCCACGTCACCGCGCCGGAATAATTGGTCGGGAACGAGGCCGGATAATTGCTGAACGTCTGGCTTAAAATCGGCGAGCCGGTGTTGCGATAAATCCGTGTGAATGCGCCGGAGGCAGCGCCATTGCCGGTGCCACTGATCAGAAAATCCAGCCGGCCGTCATTGTCGAAATCGCCCCAGCCCACCGAGGCATAGCGCGCGCCGGGCAGACCGGTGGCAATGTCCGAGAAATTAAAGTTGCCGTTATTGGAATAGACACGCGAAAGATAAGAGCCGTTGTAACCAGCGAGCAATATGTCCGGTAAACCATCGTTGTTGTAGTCGCCCACGGCGAGGGAGCAATTAAATACGCCAGTGATCGTATTCGTCATCAATGTAAATGTCCCGTCACCCTTGTTGCGATAAATCTGCGCCGTCGCTGCGCCACTGCTGTTCATCCCCGACATGACAACATCCAGCCGGCCGTCGCCGTCCAGATCCGCGCACGCCACGGCGCCTTGGTAGATGCCCGCGAACGAGGCGACATTGCTGAAGGTGCCATCGCCGTTGTTGTGATAAATTTTTGCGATGGCACCGCTGGCCGCGCCGTTGGTGGAGCCGGTCAAAATCAAATCCAGCCGCCCGTCGTTGTCAAAATCGCCCCACGCCACGGCGCTGTTATAAACTCCGGGCAATCCCGCGCCGATGTCGGTGAACGTGCCGTCACCGTTGTTCCGGTAAATGCGCGAGACGACCCCGCCATCCACGCCATTGGTCGTGCCGGTCAAAACCAAATCCAGATTGCCGTCGTTATTGAAATCGCCCCACGCCGCGCTGCCCAAAGCGATCGGAGGCAGGCCCGAGGCCACCGGCGTGAATACGCCGTTGCCGTCATTGCGGTAAAGTTGGGTGACCGGCGGCACCTTTATATTTCCATTCGTGTTGCCCGCGATTAACACGTCGAGCCGCCCGTCATTGTTGAAATCGCCCCAGGCGATCAAACTGTTTTGCACCTGGACGAAATTGGAGGAGACCAGTGTGAACGGCTCGGCATGCACGGTGAAGTAGTCGCTGGTAAACGCGCCCTGCGCATCGGTTACCGTGACCGTGATGAGGGAAATTCCATTCGTGCGTGCGGCAAGGCGCACGTTGCGGTTCGAACCGGAACCGCCGAGGACAATATTTGTAAGCACAACAACATTGGTGTTCGAGGAACGGACGGAGAGCACTAGGTTGCTCGCCCCGGTTTCCAGATCGCCGATGGTGAATGCGACAATCGGACCGGGCGTGTTCGTGCCAGGTGTTATGAACAAATCTGCAATCGGCGAAATCGTCGGCCGCGCGTTGGTGATGGTGAACGTGCCTTCCGTTGCGAAGGGTGAGCCGGCGAACGCCGTGTCAATTGCCTGCACGCTCCAGTAATAAGTGCCCGAGGGCAAATTGATGAGCAGCGCGCGATTCGTCGGCCCGGCGTTGCCCAGCGCGGCCACGCGGCGCAGGCCAGTCACGGGATCGGCCAGCGGCGAAACGACATCCACGCCGCCGGATGTAGTGCCGACGCGGAGGTTGTAATTCAAGCCGTTGGATTTCGTTTGTGAATCGAATGGCACCGTCCACGTGAAAAGAACCGTGTTCGTCAGAGTGGTTGACGCCGCCAGGTTCGTCGGCACGGCGGGCGGCGTATTGGTCGTGCTGTTATTATTGCGATAAATAGTCGTGCTGCTGCCGGCAAAAAGAAAGTCAAGGTTGCCGTCGTTATTGAAATCGCCTACCGCCATGGAACCATTGAGAATCGCGGGGAGCGTGAACCCGGAACTGGTGAACGAACTGCCGCTGTTGTTGCGATAAAGAATGGTGCTGCTGCCGCCGACCAGCAGGTCGGGGAAACCGTCGTTATTGAAATCCGCCCAGGCAACGGACGGTGTGCTGTTGCCGCTCACCGAGGCCGTCTGTGTGAATGTGCCGTTGCCGTTGTTCCGATAGATCGCGGTCGAACCGTTGGCGGCACTGATTACCACATCCAGCCAGCCGTCGCCGTTGTAGTCGCCCCACGCGCCGCTGTCGCCGTAGTAGGAAGCCACTCCGCTGTTGAAGACGTTGGTGAAATTCCCGTTGCCCAGATTGCGGTAAATGCCGGCAATGGCGTAGGCATTGTTGATCGAGCCGACGAGTAGCAAATCCAGCTTGCCGTCATTGTCAAAATCGCCCCATGTCGCCGTGCCGTTGTTCGGACCTGCGGTGCGATTGTCCGTGGTCAGCAGATTCACATTCATGTCCGTGAATGTGCCGTCACCGTTGTTGCGATAAAGCTTGGCGAGATTGGTGGTGACCGCCGTGACGCCGTTCGAGGAAACGATGGTGAGACCGGAGAGATATAAATCCGGCGCGCCGTCGTTGTTGAAATCGCCCCACGCCAGCGTGCCGGAATACGCCCCGGCAAAACCTACGTTTGTCGCGGTGAACGTGCCGTCGCCGTTGTTGTGGTAAAGCTGCGTGACCGCCACGTTAGCGCTATTGATGCCGCTGACCAGCGCATCGAGCCGGCCGTCGCGGTCGTAATCCGCCCACGCCACGGCGCTTTTGTAGAGATTTGTCAGGCTGATAAAATTGCTGTTCGTGAAAACGCCGCCGAGGTTGTGGTAAATGCGCGTGATTGCGCCGCTGACTGCGCCGTTGGTCGTGCCGCTGACGAGCAAATCCAATTGCCCGTCGTTGTCGCAATCGCCCCACGCCACGGCGCTGTAAGTCAACGCCGGAATTCCGGGCGCAATCGATGTAAATTCATCCAGCGTGACCGTGAAACCAGTGCTCTTCGAGGCGCCGAGAACGTCGGTGGCAGTGAGTGTGATCGTCGCGGTGCCGTAAGTGTTGGTTCCGGGCAAAATCGTTACGTTGCGATTGGTGCCTGAGCCGCCGAGAACGATTTGGTTGGTCGACACGACGTTGCCGTTCGAGGTGCTCGCCGTAACGAAAATCTGGTCGGCGGGCGTTTCGGCATCGGACACGGTGAACGCAATCGGGCCAAGCGTGGCATTCAGCGGCCCGCGCTGGGCGGCGATGCTGGAGATTTGCGGCGGAAAATTTGTGACGGTGAGCGTAAACACGCTTTGCCGGAGCCCGCCATAATCGTCCCTGACGACCAGTGTAACCGTGGCCGTGCCGACCTGGTTTGAATTGGGCATGAGTTGGACCGCACGATTGGTGCCGGTGCCAGTGAGTATAATTTGCGCGTTCGGCAACAAATTGGTGTTAGACGAATCTGCCGTCAGCGCGAGCGAATCGGCGGGCGTCTCGACATCGGAAATCGTGAACGCCAATGGCGCGGTGAAGGTGTTGTAGGAAATGGTCTGATTCGCAATCGCCGAAATTTGCGGGGGATTATTGATGACCAAGAAGCCAAAGGTAATCTGATTGGAAAGTCCGCCTGGATCCACGGCAGTCAACGTGATGCGGGTGAGGCCGAGATTGAGCGGCGCGGGCGTGAGCGTGACAGTGCGATTCGTGCCCGTGCCGCCCAAAATAATTTGCGCGTTCGGAACGATGTTGGTGTTATCTGACGCGGCGGTGACGACAAGGCTGTCGGCGGGCGATTCGGCATCGAAAACGGTGAAGGCCAACGGCTGGGGCGGCGCGGAGTAAGAAACGGTCTGGTCGCCGGGACTGGTTAGCTGCGGTGGCGTGTCGATCACATTGAGCAGGGCGCTGGCGCTGGTGACGGAGCCGCCGCCGTTGGTGACGATGACGGAATAGCCGTTGCCACTTTGCGAATATTGAACATTGGTCAACGTCAGCGACACATTGGTTTCACCCTCCAGCGGCGTGCCGTTGACGAGCCATTGATAATTCAACGGTCGCGAGCCGGCGGCGGTGACGGTGAAAAAGGCATTCGTTCCCGGCAGCACACTTGTCCCGGCCGGATCCGCCATGATGGTCGGGGCAACCGACACGTCGCATTTGCCCGCACCGCCGGCGTTGTAGATGCCGGGCAATTCTCCAAAATAGAAGTTGAATGAGCGGTCATAGACCGAAACCTCGTCAATCAGACCGGGGAAATAGCTGCCTTCCGCTGGCGAACCGCCGATTTTCATCGGATGCGCATCCTTGGACTCACCCGAGTAATAATAATCTTCCTGAGCTTGAACGTAACCGTCCAAATTCCCGTTCACGCATCCGGTCAGCCAAACTCCGTTTAAGTAAACCAATGCGACGTGATACCAAAGCCCCGGCTGAAACGTGGTGTTGCCTTCGACAGAATAAATCGTGCCGCGGAGTTTTATCTGCGGGCGAAGCTTTTGGTTGGGGCTGATCGTTAGCGCCCAATCCGCGGCCGAACCGTCATCCGGCGTGCGCATGAATATAGTCGCGCCATTCGTGCCGACGGGCGCGCTTAACTGAATCCACGCCTCCACGGTGAAATCGCCGTAAAGCTTGATCAACGGCGTGGCCGCAATCTGAACATAATTGGAAACGCCATCGAAACTGAATGCGGTGCCGACGCGACCGGGCGCGAAGCCGGTGCCATTCATCAACACGCCGTCATTGCCGCTGACTTCGTCGAGCGAATTACTTTCCCCGCGCCACCAACTGATTAGATTGGCCGGCGGCGCGTCACAGACTGGCCCGTTGACGACGAGCAAAGCGTTTGAAGTAACCACGGAGTATTGGCCGGGCGGATAGCCGGCCGGCGGGCTCAGCGTGACCACCGCCGAATAATTGCCGGCCTGATTGGGCTGGACGTTGAGCAGCGTCAGCACATTGGTGGTGGCGCTGGAAATATTGGTGCCGTTGAAAAACCACTGCCAGGCGAGCTGCGTGCAGTTTTCCGATGAGATGTTAAAGCTGGTGTTGTTTCCGATAGTCACGGTTTGAACCGGCGGCTGCACTTGCGTCGTGGCGACGTGCACCGGAATGGTGGCACTTTCCGAACCGGAAGAATCCATGCCCCAAAATGTCACGAGAAAATTTCCCGACGAAGTCCAGGCGTGGGAAACCGCCAATTGATTGCTCACCACCGTGCCGTCGCCAAAATCCCAGAAACTGGTGGTGTAAGTTCCGCGAAATATGCCACCGGAAAAATTCAGCGGCACTCCCGGCAGCGTGTTCGTGTAATCCGACTGGCCCAGCACGAGCGTGGGCACCGCTGTTTGATATTCGTAAGCGCCCATATCCACCGTGCCCTGGAAGATGCGCGGGTTTCCGTCGAGGTCGCTCGCCGCGTTGACATACGTGTTGCTGCCCATGTTAATGCAAGGCGAATTGGATTGCAGATGCAAATCGCCGCCAGCTTGGCTACTGAAAGCTGGCGCGAAGGAAATGTTGCCGACGCCATTGGTTGCCGGTGGCGGCGCGCAGCAAAAATACAAAGCGCTGCTGGCGGTGTAATCCACCGCGCCACCCCACAAGCAGGCATTGAACCAGACGATGGAATTGTTGAGCGTGCAATTGTTCGCGCCGCCGCCGTCGAAATAAGCCGTGTTGCCGGTCAACGTGCAATTGTTGAGCGTGCAGCCATTCGCGCCGCCGCCGAATTCAGAAATGTTTCCGGAAAGCGCGCAATTATTCAACGTGCTGTAAAGCGCGCCGCCGCCTTCGGAACCGCCGTTGTTGCCGGTCAAGACGCAGGCTTCGAGGGTGCATAAATCCACGCCACCACCGTAGCCCTGGGACGCGGTGTTGTTGGTCAGCACGCAACGGATCAGCGTGCAGGACCACGCGCCACCGCCGGCGTAGTTGGCCGAATTTCCGCCGATCACGCAATTGCTGGCCTGGCAGGAATTCAAACCGCCGCCCGAGCCGAAGAAGGCTCCGAGCGAATTATTCAGCACCGAGCAATTGAACAAACTGCCGTGCGCTGCGCCGCCGCCCGAACCGCCCGCCGAATTATTGACCAGCGCACAATTGACAATAAGTGCGTTCGCAGTTGCGCACAGTGCACCACCACCGTCGCCGGATGTGGCGCCGTTCGTCAAGGTGAAACCCGTCAATACTGCGCCGTCGCCGAGGTAAGCGCACCGCATCGCGCCACCGCCGTCAATCACCGTCGCCGTGGAGCCGTGAACACTTTGAATTGTCACGGCGTTGGTCGCGGTGATGCGATTTGTCGTGCTGCCATCCAACGAACGAGCGCCGCTTCGATAAATACCGTCATTGACCCAAATAAGCGCGCCGGGCGGGGCCAGGTCAATCGCATCCTGAATTGAATTGGCCGCGCTGGCCCAATTCGCGTAAGGCGGCGCAGGGCAGGTGTTGCTTGCATCCACAAAAAAAACAGTGTTGGTGACCGGCATGGCCGGAGTGGCCGGACACTTGCCCGCACTGCCGGCGTTGTAGATGGATTGCACTTCGCACAACGTGAGCGCTCGACTGTAAACTGACATTTCGTCCATCGAGCCGACGAACGTCAGCGCGGCGTTGGGCCCGGAGGGGCGGTAGCCGAGATACATCGGAAACTGGGTCTGCGGCGTGAAGCTGCCGAGATTGGCTTGGGCCACCACGCTGCCGTTGATGAACAAAGTGGCGTTGCCGGAGGACTGATCGTAAGTCGCCGCCGCGTGCTGCCACACGCCGGGAATTATCGCGCCCGCCGCAGAACTGATCGCATGGGAATTGCCGGTGGTGTCAACGAAGTCGGCTTGGAGAATGCCCGCAAGGGGATACGAATTGAGATACAGATTCGCGCCGAGATTTCCCGCCGCGTCGTTCCATTCCATGAGCGGCATCGAATTTGGTGAACCGGGATTGAGCCACATTTCCAGCGTCACTCCCGCACCGGTGCCAACATTTAGGCTCGGTGAGGCGGGCACGGTGAGATAGCCTGCGGTCGTTTGAAAACCTGTTCCAGACTCGCCGGTGCCATAGCCCATGTAAGCGCCGAACGACGCGGTGTTGGTGCCCGCGCTGTCCAACGTGTTGTTTTCCCCGCGCCACCACGCGACCATCCCCGCCGGCGCGGCCACGCCGCAATTTGTCGGCCCCGCGAACACGGTCAAATTTGCGTTCGAAGAAACGGCCACGCCATAGGAATTGCTCACGATCACAGAATATGTTCGGGCATCACCAGTTTGAAGATAACGCAGCATGAGTTGGGAACTCGCAGAACCCATCACGCTGGGGTTGTCGGCCAGATTCACTCCGTCTTTTTGCCACTGGAAAAACATCGGTGATTCCCCGCTGACTGAAACATTGAACACCGCCATTCCGCCCGCCGAGCTAAGCAGGTCGGAAGGCGATTGCAAAATCACGGGCGCAAAATCATGCACCAAGGCCAGGCCCCAATCCACACCGCAGCCGAATGAGATAACATTGGCGGTGTTCGGCGGAATATTGGTCTGGCCGTAAGAATTGTCGCCCCAGGCGACGAGCGAGCCGTCGGTCTTCCGGGCGACGGTGAAGCTGTCGCCACAATTAATCGCCGAAACCTGATTCAAACCGGCAGGCACCGTCGCCTCGCCAGAAAAATTTGTTCCCCAGGCAACCACCGTGCCGTTGGTTTTGATGGCGAAGCTGCGGAATCGTCCCGCTGCGATAGCGGCAACACTGTTCAAACCGGACGGCACGCTGCCGAGCCCGGAATAGCTGGCCCCCCATTTCACCACCGTGCCATTTTTTTTCAGAGCCAGACTGAAATCATTCGCCCCGGCAACGGCGGCGGCCGTGGTGAGCGAGCCGGGAACATTGTCCTGACCGTAGAGATTATAGCCCCACTCAACCGCGGTTCCGTTGGACTTTAGCGCGAGACTGTTCCGGAAACCGCCCACAATCGCCACCACGTTGGAAAGATTCGTAGGCACGACGGATTGCCCATAATCCGGATAGGTATTGGCATTGGTCATGCCTGCGCCCCAAGCGACAACCGTGCCGTCAGTTTTCAGTGCCAAGCTGTGCCACCAACCTGCGCTGACGGCGACCACGTTGCTCAATCCCGGAGGAATATTGCACTGGCCGTTTCCGTTTGCGCCCCAGGCAGCCACCGTGCCGTCGCTGCGTAAGGCCAGACAGTGAAGGGCCCCAGCCGCAACCATCGTGACATTCGTCAGGTCAGTGGGCAATATGTCTTGGCCCGCAAAGTTTTCGCCCCAGACGACCACGCGATTTCCCGCAAACGCGGCAACGCCTGAAAACCAGAACGTAATCAGTGCGCACAGGATTTTCTGATGAAAGCGGAGCGGCGTTTTCAATGGGTCCTGAAAATGGGTGTGCTCAGTTAAAGGTGTGAACTACATTTGCTTAAATTTCTTGCCTGGTCAAGCCCGGCTTGTCCGCAATCAAATTCGCCCTTTTGTATAAAAATTTTACGCGTATGAACCGGTCGAGCCAAGGAATAGGAATGGGCGTTGTGACACCACTCCATCGTGCAGAATTCGTTGCTGAACGTCAGCGTAATTGTGCCGTCCGCGCCGTCATTCCCCGCGCACGATGATTTCCATTCGCGTCCATTCAATGTCCTCCCCAATGACCCAAACCGCCTCTGATTGGATACGCAGTCCGCTATATGCAAGAAATCCCACCAAATCCCCGTCGCGCGGCCTCCAGCCACCACTTCGCTTGCGGATGTTCGCGACCAATTCCTTGAATTGTGATGGCTCCGGCAGTTGGAGATCCTTTTGTGTAATCCTCTTTTTCTCCAACTCAGCTGTCGGGCTTTCTAGTATTCCACCGCCGTTGACCTTGTGCGCTTTTATGCCAACTTGAAGCACTTGGTTGAGGGTGCCGAGCGTGTTGTTATAGTAATGGCAGGCGACTCCCTTGACCAATTTTGATGACCACTCTTTGCAGGCTAGCGGAGTGATTTCATTAAGGCGCAAGGCCCAAAGTTCCGGCCAAGTTTTTTGAAGTTTGCCGAGACACCAAAGGCGGTATTTTTTGCTTTGAGGTTTCAAAGTCGTGTCGTGTTCAAGTTCCGTTTTGAATATGTCCACGGCTTCGCTGAATTTCGGCGGATCAACCTTGTTGATATTTTCGCGCTGATCTTTTTGTAAATCCGTCAGTCGCAGCTTGGCCGTTGTCCAAACGGCTGTCTTGAGACTCACCCGAATCAACTTGCCGTTGACCTTAATTCTGCCATAGTAGTTGCCGTTGCTGACGTATTGCAGCAGGCACGGAATTTATGGAAATGAACGCCATTGCCCGTCTTTGGAAAGGGTTTCATCCCGTTTCCGGCTGTCTGGCTGTTTTTCGGTTTCCGATGACTTAATTGAATGCTGCGGTATACAAACGCAGTATGCAGAGATAAATTGAAAGACTGGTAAAGTCAAAATACGTTGTAAACACACGTTGCCCACGTGGCGGAATTGGCAGACGCGCTAGATTCAGGT
>CAISEZ010000060.1 GCA_903884535.1 uncultured Verrucomicrobia subdivision 3 bacterium | reverse complement strand
GCCGTGCGGCAAAAAATTTCGTTCCTCGGCGAAATTCCGTTGTTCACCGAAATTCGCGAAGGCGGTGACCAGGGAAAACCGATTGTTGCGTCCGCGCCTAACCATGCAGCGAGCCGGGTCTTCCTCGAGATTGCCGAGACATTGCGGAAGCAATTCCATTGAAGAAATCGTCGATTCAAATTCACCTCATTTAAAGTTCCCTTGCAAGTTCGGTCAAAAAAGCCGGAACGAATCATCGTCCCGGCTTTTTAGCGGATCGTTCTAATGGCGCAACTGGCTAAGGTCCGCCGTTGTGACAATCCACGCAGGACGGAAACTCGTCCAGATCGCCGCCAGGGTGGTTGAACTTCTGGCCAGCCGGCAGGAGTTTATTCATGTCGGCACCGACACCCTGTGCCAAGATGGTGTGGCAGGTATTGCAGTCGTTGGCCTTAATGGTCTGCTTTTTGTCCTCGGTCTTGTGCCGGCCATCGTGACAACGGAAACAGCCGGGCCAGATCATATGACCGAGGTTGTCGGGATACTTGCTCCAGTCGGCCTTCATTTCGGGAAAGAAATTGTCCCGGTAAATTTGCTGCACCACCGGAATCACGTCGTGGATGCGCGAATCATTGGGATAGCGTTCCGCCAGCGCGGTGGCGATGCCGTCCCGCGCCTGGTCGTCGGTGTCAAATTTTCGGGTGAGGACATAGACCGCGTTGGTTTTAATCCAAGGAATATTCCGGTCAATCTGGCCGAGTTCCATCGCCAAATTGACGGCCCGGTCCGGAGCCACGTAACGATGCGACGGACGATTGTGGCAATCCATACAATCCATTTTACGAATTTCAAACTTGGAAATATCGTTGGTAAATTTCGGATCGCGAAAGACGGTGACAACGCCTTGCGGGTCGGTGGTGCGCACCCAGGGAATCTTCTGCCGGGCCGCATCGGTGGCGATATATTCCACCTCGTTGCCAACCACCATGTGCCAATGAATGCCGCCGACCGGGCCGCGCGACGGGTCCGCGCCGCCGATTTTGATGGAGAGCCGAATGGAATACGGCGAGTTGGAGGCGTCACTTTGATAATAAGTGAATGTGCGGTCCAAATTGCCGGAGAATTTTTGCGGCCAGTGGCATTGCTCGCAGGTGTCGCGCGACGGCCGCAAACTTTTGATAGGCGTGCCAATAGGTCGCGGATATTTGTTGAACGCCACCGAGTAAAGCTGATACGAACCGGAAATTTTCGACTTCACAAACCACGAAACACCATTGCCGACGTGACATTCCACACAGGCCACCCGCGCGTGCGGGCCGTGTTCATGCGTGACGTTTTCGGGCTTCATCACTTTGTGGCAGGTCTCGCCGCAAAATGTCACCGACTCTGTGAAATTGAAGGCGTTGTAAGAACAGATGGCCGTCAACAGCAAAAACACCACGCTGCCGGCAATAAACGCCACCACTCCCCGCCGGTCGCGGGAGCGATTCAAATCAATCTGCAACGAGGTGGACTCGCAACCCTGCACCCGGCGGCGACGCTCCCACCAGGCTCCCCCAACCGCCAGCGCCATGCCCAAAAATAAAAACGCCGGCACCCCAATGTAGGTGAGGATGCTGACGTAAGGATTGGAGAATTTGGCGATCGCACCGAGCGCGAAGAGGAGCAAAAAAGAAAACAATGCGCCAATGATCACCACCATGCCGCCAAGGCTGATCCAGTTGCGAAAAAGAGAAAGGCGCGTGCTTTTTGCCGGAATGTTTTCGGAATTCATTGGAGAATGGAGTTGATTTGGCATGAGTGATTTCTAACGAAAAAAATTTGCTGGCCGGTTGTTCAATGACACCGGAAATTACGTTCTGATACTTGGACCGGCGACACGTGCCCGGCCAGCAATCCAAAGCCGATTATTTTTTCAAGGAGTGAACGTAGGCCACGAGCGCCTTGATCTCGTCGTCGGACAATTGTTCGAAGGGCTTCATCAACGTTTTGTCGTCGGAAGATTTCAACCCTTCCTTGAGCGCCTTGAAGGCGGCGTCATCCTTGAGATCGGCTTGCACCTTGGCGTCGGTGAAATCCTTGCACCCTAGTTTTACGCCCATCTTGGTGTCGCCCTTGCCTTCCGCACCGTGGCATTTGACGCAAAGGCTGTCCCAATTTTCCTTGGCCTCGGCACCCTTGCTTGAAAGGGTCGCCGCCAGACCAAACATTGTTGCGAGCAGTAGTATTTTTTTCATAATTCAGTTTTTCGGTTGTTCTTTGAACCAGCGCAGTGCGCTGAGTGACAGAAATAAAATCGGCGAATCTGCGGAATTCAACCAACCATAAATTGTTCAATGCTGCGTATTTTTTGATGCATCGGGCAAAGAATGTGAATACCTGGGCGGCAAAATTTGAAGTGATAACCGGCACCAAAACTAAGCCGGCAACGGAAGACTTTGAACCTTCAAATCCCTGGCTAAACGCCCAGACTAAATTACAGACTATAAATCAAATTGGAAGATTCTACGGTGGCATCAGCTCACATTCGCTCCCCACCAAAATTGCCTTTGCGTCGAATAGGCCCCGCGATGTTTTTTTGCAGTGTTGATATCTGCCAGCGACGTGGGTTGCCGTTCCGTGCCCAGTGGAACCATTCACAGAAATGCATGGCCCGACTGGATGGAAACCAAACCGATCCCGACGACCGGATGCTAAAGCAAACTTTTCTTCCTAGGCTAGGTTTTGGAACTATTCTCGGGCAGGTGTTCGCAAGGTTGCAACTGCTCGGACTCGGACAAAAACAGTTTCACCAGCACCGTCAAAATAATAAACGGCAGACACATGATGGCGGCCCCCAGCAGCCAGCCTTCCTGTCCGGAAAACTCCATTTTGTAACTCATCACGCCGCGGAAACTTTTGGAGAAAAACTGGCCGCCCATGACGACATTCCAACGCATCATCAGCACGCCAAACAAGATCATCGCGCCACTACAGAAAATCATGGTCCGGCGGACTGCCTCCGGCACCCGATGGCGCAAAAGCTGGAGCGCCCCCAGCATCAGCAAGGGAACCAGCGTGCCGATGCCCACCTGGCCAATGTTCAGCGTGTAAAAGAGTTTCTCGCGGATCATGGTCTGCAGCACGGCAAATCCCTCCTCCGCCGCAAAGCCGCGATGGAGCACGTCCAAAGTTTCAATGACGGCGTCCACCAGCAATGCGTAGAAGAGAAACATCGCCATGGCGTCCAAACAACGCATATTCACGGTCTTGCGGCGAATCCATGTCAAAACGATGTAATTGAACACGCACAGCGCGATGCCCGACACGATGGCCGACAGAATAAACATGATCGGCATCAGCACGTTGCCCCACCATGGATTGGCTTTGATGGAACCGAAAATAAATCCGACATAGCCGTGCAGCAAAAAAGCGGACGGAATGCCGACAATCGAAAGAATCCATTCCATCTTCATGTCCAGCCGCACGCTTTGTTCCGATACGTCGGTCACGCCCAAAGTCAGCACGCGGTAGATGAGTCCCTGAAAACCCGGCGTGGTTTTCGACCATTTCACAAAGTCCTGGCGGAAATCAAACCACAATTCCAACAGCAAAACCGCCATCAGATACCAAGCATAGACGAAGCCGAAAATCGCCATGGGCGATGTCATGTGCGGCGTCATCATGACTTCATAATTCCGCTCGGGGTGCCCCAGATGACACAACAGCGGCAAGGTGGCGCACAGCAAAAACGCCAGCGCCGTCAACATGGACATCCGATACACCGGCGCCAGCGCCTTGACATTGAATACGCGCACCAGCGAGGCCATGATGAAAGCCCCGGCCACCAGACCGGTGATGTAGGGATAAATGACGATCAAAACACTCCACACCGGATGCACGTTCGATTCATTGGGATACACATATCCCTGAATCTGCGGCAGCGTCTCGACGACGATATTCGTTACCTCGTTAATCATAAATTATCTGACCTCCTTGTCCAAAGCGGCGTAAAGCACGCGCGGTTCGGTGCCCAGATGCGGTTTGAGCACCTGCACCCGGTTTTTCTCATAAAATTTCTGAATTGGATCATCGGCGTGCAGGTTATTCAAATCGCCAAAAATGCGCGCCTCCGCCGGACAAATCTCGACGCAAGCCGGCTTCAGATTGCGCGTGATGCGATGATAACACAGCGAGCATTTTTCAGCCGTCTTCGTGACAGGATTCAGGAACCGGGCACCATAAGGGCAGGCTTGCACACAAAAGGCGCAGCCGATGCAGTATTTCGGGTCAATCAGCACCGCGCCATCCGGCGCCTTGAATGTCGCGCCAACGGGACACACCTGCACGCAGGGCGGATTTTCGCATAAATTACAAAGCTTCGGGACGAAGAAGGCATGTTCAATTTGATCCTTTGGCAACGTCGGTTCCGGGAAAGCGGAAACTCCGCCTTTGGGAATCCCGCCATTCGGCGAATCCACGATCGCCTCGCCCCGCGTTTCACCCGAACCCGGCTTGGGCTTGGGGATGATGTAACGCTCAATCCACGTGCGAAAGTAGGGTCCTTCCGGGACGCCGTTTTCTTTTTTGCACGCTTCCGCGCACAGACCGCAGCCGATGCATTTGTTGTCATCAATGCACATCAGCCATTTGTGTTTGGTTGGGTCATAGCCCTTGGGCGCGCTGGTGGACACAAACACGGTTTGCACCGCTGCCTTGGCCGTCTTCGCGGCGGAAAGCGTGAGCAGACCGGCGAGGGCACCGCCCATTCGCAACAGGGAGCTGCGCCGATTGATTTGATTCTTCATGGAGATTTGGTGGGTTGGTGCGGCAGGTGACATTCCGTGCATTTGGGTCCGTAATGATCTTTGACGACGATTTGTTTCAGCCAAGTCGGCCGGGCCAGATTGGCCTCGTGACAACGGATGCAATGACTGCCGGTGGACTTGACCGGCAGGATGTCCGGATTATTGCCATGTTCCCGGCTTACGCCGTGGCATCCCTCGCAGGAAAGTGTCTTGTGCGCATCCTTCGCCAGCTTGTGCAGGATGTCGGAGTGACATTCATCGCACGACTGCTTGCCGGCAAACACGGGTTCCCGCGACGCAATCTCCGCCAGCGCCGCGCCGCGATACCAGCCGTATTGGCCAAACGACGGCGGGACAAGAAAAGAACGCGCGACAAAATACGAACCGACGATGGCCATGGCCACCAGGACCAGGCGCAAAATTTGGGGCGGTAATTTAAAAGGAAGCATATTGCCGGACTTTGGTTTCACTCTTTTACTCTTTAGAACGACGAGGGCCGCCGGTCGAATTGCCGATCCGGCAACCCTCGTGTAAATCCTGTCCGCGCTTATTTCTTCAAGCTGCGAACATAGCCGACCAGCGCCTTGACTTCGTCGTCCGACAGGGGCGTATCAGCCCCGGTGACAAACGCCTTCATCTTCGTCTTGCCATCCGCATCCTTGATGCCGTCCTTGATGGCCTTCGTCGCATCTTCATCCTTGATGGAATCCTGCACCTTGGCGTCGGTGAAATCCTTGGCCCCGAGCTTCTGGCCCATCTTGGTGTCCGCTTTGCCTTCGGCCCCATGGCATTTCGCGCACAGGTTGTCGTAGTTTTCCTTGGCTTCAGCGCCCTTCGCGGTCAGCGCGGCGGCGAGGCCAAACATGGCCGCAAGTAGCATCGTTTTTTTCATAGTCGTATTTCGGTTGGTTTAATATTTCCAGCGCTTACGCGCCGTGTTCAACCCAAGCTTCCTTCAGCGCCTACAATCCGGCTAACCATCAGTTGCCTAATCTTTGGCATTTTTTGATTAGTCAGAGCTAATGAAAGCCGGTCGGCGAAATGGTTCATAACACGTCGAAGACCGGTTTTGTTCAGCGAATGAGAATTGCATGAAACTGCGGCAATACCCAAAACTGAAACTAAAAACTTCCGGCCCGGTAAATTGAGATTGTTTTCAATCGCCTTGCCGCTTTAATTGTCGGTTCTGTGGCTGAACCCATTGTCAAAATCCGCGAGCTGACCAAACTTTATTCCCAGGGCGAAATCCAAGTGACGGCGCTTGACCGCATCACGCTGGACATCGCCGCCGGGGAATTTCTCGCGCTCATGGGGCCGTCCGGCTCCGGCAAATCCACCCTGCTCCACATCATCGCCGGCGTGGACCGGCCGACCAGCGGCCAATGCCTCGTGCAAGGCGTGGACGTGACGAAGCTGAACGAATCGCAGCTCGCCGATTGGCGCAACCAAAACGTAGGATTTATTTTTCAGACTTTTAATTTGATCCCCGTTTTGACCGCGGCGGAAAACGTGGAACTGCCGCTGCTGCTCACGCGCTTGAGCCGGACGCAACGCCGCAAGCAGGTTGAAACTGCACTCGAAGTCGTCGGCCTTGCCGACCGCGCCAAACATCTGCCGCGCCAACTTTCCGGTGGACAGGAGCAGCGCGTGGCCATCGCCCGCGCACTCGTCACCGATCCCGCGCTCATTGTCGCCGACGAGCCGACCGGCAATCTTGATTCGCACAGCGCGCAGGAAGTGCTCAGTGCGCTGCAAGCGCTCCGCAAAGACGCCGGCAAAACCATCATCATGGTCACGCATGATCCGAAAGCGGCGGCATTTGGCACGCGGCAAATTCATCTGGAGAAAGGCGAATTAAGCCAGTGACCGTTTCAACTTTCATTTTGAAAAATGCCCTGCGCAACAAGCGTCGCGCGCTGCTTTCCATTTCCAGCGTCGCCGTGAGCTTGTTTCTGCTAGTCACGTTGCAGGTGGCATTGCGCGAGTTGACATTGCCGCCGCAGAGCGCGGGCGCGGAACTACGCGTCGCGGTGCGGAACAAAATTTCCCTGACCAATCCCCTGCCCGTCCGCCAGCGCGGCGTCATCGAGAAAATTCCCGGCGTCGAGGCCGTCACGCCGTTCACCTGGTTTGGCGGCAAATACAAAGGTGAGGAAGGCATGAGCTTTGCGCAGTTCGCCATGGATGCCGAAAAGCTGCATTCCGTCTTTGGCGAGGCGAAGATGAACGGCGACGGTTATGAAAAATTCAACGCCACGAAAGACGCCTGCGTCCTCGGCAAAATCACGGCGGACAAATATCATTTGAAGGTCGGCGACCAGATCACGCTCGACAGCACGGTTTATCCTGGATCACTTTCGTTTCACATCGCCGGTATTTACGCCGGCACACCTGACGACCGGAATATGTTGTTCCGGCAGGATTATCTCGACGAGTCCATTGGCGTGCCAGGCTACGTCGGCATGTGGTGGCTCAAGGTGAAATCCGCCGACGACATGGCGCCCGTCATCAAAGCCATTAACGCCGCGTTTCAAAATACTTCCGCCGAAGTGCGCGCGGAAAGCGAGCGCAATTTTCAGCTGGGCTTCATTTCCATGCTCGGCAACATCAAAACGCTCATCGCCTCCATCAGCACGGTGGTGGTGTTCACGCTCGTGCTCGTCACCGCGAGCACGATGAGCATGGCCGTGCGCGAACGGTTTCGCGAGCTGGCCATTTTGAAAGCGCTGGGTTTCCGGCGGCGGGAGCTGTTTGCCTTCATCCTCGCCGAAAGTTTTGGTCTGGCCGTGGTCGGCGCGCTGCTGGGAATTGGCGGTGCCTATTGCCTCTACACTTTTGGTAACATCGGCAAAATGACGGCGGGAATTTTTGTTTCGTTTGAGGTCACGCCGCGCATCATGGGCGTTGCGGCGCTCGTCGCCGCGCTGCTCGGAATTATTTCCGCCGTCGCACCGTCGCTGTCCGTCGCGCGCATGAGCGTGGTGAACGGCTTGAAAACACTGGATTAAAATGGCTTTGCCGCTCACCTACAATTTCCGCAACGTGCTCGTCCGGTGGCGCGCCACGCTGGCGACGATTCTCGGCATCGGCCTGGTGGTCGCGGTGTTCGTGCTCGTGCAGGCGCTGGCGGTCGGGCTGGAAAAATCCGCCAGCAACACCGGCGATCCGCGCAACATCATGATCGTCCGCAAAGGCTCGACCGCCGAATCCACCAGCATGGTTTCGCTGGCGCAATTGCAGATCATCCGCTACTGGGAGCAAATCGCTCGCAATGAAGCGGGCGTTCCGCTGGTTTCCGCGGATGTGATCACGCTCATCAGCCAGCCGCGCATTGACGGCCGCGGCGAGGCGAATGTTTCCGTGCGCGGTTTGACACCGGTAGGCATGGCATTGCGTCCGCAGGTGAAATTGATTTCTGGCCGCTGGTTCACGCCGGGCAAACGCGAAGTGGCTGTCAGCCAAAAAATGGCGCGACGCTTCGCCGGTTTTCATGTCGGTGATTCGTTCCGCACCGCCGGCAACACCCTCACTGTCGTCGGCGAATTTGACGGCAGCAACAGCGCATTCGATTCCGAAGTCTGGATGGATGCCGACGAAACGCGCTCGCTGTTTGACCGGCAGAATTATTCCAGCCTGCTCGTGCGCGCGGCGAGTCCACAGGCCGGTCAGGAAATTGTTTCGCGCATTGAGGCCGACAAACGCCTGCCGCTACTCGCGGGACCGGAAGTAAAATATTACGGCGACCAGACCGCAACGGCGATGCCGATTAAAATCCTCGGTAACTTTCTTGCCACCGCCATGTCCATCGGCGCCGTGTTCGCGGCGATGAACACGATGTATGCCAGCGTCGGCTCGCGCACGCGCGAGATCGGCACGTTGCGCGTGCTGGGCTTCCGGCGGCGCACAATTCTGGCGGGCTTCATCATCGAAGGCGCTTTGCTCGCGGCCATCGGCGGCGTGGTTGGCTGTTTGCTGGCGCTGCCATTGCATGGCGTTTCCACTGGCACGATGAGTTTTAATTCCTTCAGCGAAACGGTTTTTGAATTTCGCATCACTCCTTGGCTCGCGGCAAAGGGAATGATTTTCGCCGTGGTCGTCGGCATCATCGGCAGCCTGCTGCCAGCCATCCGCGCGTCGCGATTGCCAGTTATCACCGCCTTGAAATCCGTCTGACCATCGGTTAATCCATTTACAAAGAATTTCATGAACACCGAAAAGTTAAAAGGTTTGCAGATCAGCCCGGCGGAAAAAAGTCGGCCACAGCGTGCGTTTTGGAGCATTGTGATCGTGGTCGCCGCCGTGCTGCTGGGCACGATTATTTTCATCAAACCGTGGGCGAAGGATAAACGCGAACTCGCCGGCAGCGGTGCGGAGGCTACCAGCAATTCCATTTCCACCGGCACCGAGGTTGCCAAAACAACCACGGGATCACCGGCGCAAAAAAATTCTACCGCCGCGGCCAGCAATGACAGCGTGCTGACGGTCAACGGCTACATCATCAACCGCGAGCGCATCGAAATCAGCCCGCGTTTCCTCGGCATGGTGAAATGGATCGGCGTAAAAAAAGGCGACGCCGTGACCAATGGCCAAGTGGTTGTGCAGTTGGACGACACCGAGTATCGCGCGCAATTGCACCAAACCGAAGGCCAGTTGAACATCGCCCGAGCCGCCGTGGAACGCGACGAATTGAATTACCAGCGCATCACCAATCTCATCAGCAACGCGGTCGAATCCAAGCAAGCCGAGGACAATGCGCGGCTGGCGCTGGCGGCCGACCGCGCGAGTTTGCAGGCAGCACAGGGCGCTTGCGACCTGGCGAATACTTATGTGGGCTGGTGCGTGATCCGTTCGCCCATCAACGGTGTAGTGCTGGAAAAACTCGTCAATCCCGGCGAGTTGGTCATGCCGCAAAGTTTCGGTGGCGCGCGCGGCCCGAGCACGGCGCTGATGGCCGTGGCCGATTTGAAGGATTTGCAGGTGGAGATTGACGTGAACGAAGCCGACCTGTCCAAAATTTCATTGAACCAAAAATGCCGCGTCAGCCCCGAAGCTTATTCCGAAAAAACTTACGCCGGCACCGTCGCTGAAATCGCGCCGGAAGCCGACCGCGCCAAAGGCACGCTGCAAATCAAGGTGCAGATTGTGAATCCCGACAAATACCTGACGCCGCAGTTGAGTGCCAAGGTGGATTTTTTGAAAGAATAAACCAACCAACTTTTGAAAAAGTGGTGGCAGGAGCCGGAATTGAACCGGCGATTCAATTCCGCCCCTTTCAAAGTGATAGACCTATTGATTTTATTCATCTTTGTATCTTGACAAACTTCCCTGTATGTCTTACTCTGTGTCTTACTTATGGCATACGTTTGGAAACATCCGAAGTCTCCGTTCTGGACTGGCATCTACCGTGACGACCAAAACCAGTGGCGGAAAAAATCCACCAAGAAAACCGCCAAGTCTGCCGCGTTCGCGGTCGCTGTTGAATGGGAACGCGCGGCGGGCATGGGACGCGATAGGATTCTAACCGAGGCAATTAGTCGCGAAGTTATTGGTGGCATCCTAGAACGCACCAGCGGCGAGACGCTGCGCCAGTCCACCGTGCGAGAGTTTTGCGCCGAATGGATGCGCGGCAAGACAAACTCACGCCAGAAAGGCACGGCGACGCGCTATGAGGCATCCGTGAAGCGTTTTAACGAGTATTTGGGCATCAAAGCTGACCGGCCTATTTCCGCCGTCACGCCGCACGATTGCCAAAAATTTTATGACCGTCTAGCCGAGACGAAACTTGCGCCCGCAACAATGGTCGTTGAAATGAAAACCGTAATTTCCATGTTCAACTATGCGCGGCGTCTTGGACTCGTTACAACCAATCCCGCCGCTGCGGTGCAATTGCCAGACCGCATCAAACAGGTTAAACGCAAAGTGTTCACGCCCGCACAAGCGCAAATGCTGATTGATGCGGCAGACGCCGAATGGAAAACCGCCATCCTGCTAGGCTATTATGCCGGACTTCGTTTGTCTGATTGCGTCATGCTCACTTGGCAATCTGTGGATTTTTCTGGCGGCAAACTTGCGGTGGAAACTCATAAAACCGGCGAGAAATTGGAAATTCCATTGCACCCGACGCTGGAAAGCCACTTAAACAAATTGGCGGGCGACACGACCGGCGCAATCTGCCCTGCCCTAGCTGCCGTGCCGGTTGGCGGGCGTAGCGGACTGTCCAAGCAATTTCTCGCCATAATGAAGCGCGCGGGCATCGGCAATGACGCCGTTGACACTGGCGGGCAGCGGCAGCTTTCCCGCCTGTCATTCCATGCCCTACGCGCCTCGTTTAATTCTGGATTGCACAACAAGGGCGTAGATCAGGAATTGCGCCGCAAATTGACCGGCCATAAATCGGACGCGATGAATGACCGTTACACGCAAACGGAAATCCAGACCATGCGCGACGCCGTGAACAAACTACCGAGTTTGCAAGTTTAGAAAAATGAAAAAGAAGCATGGAATCAACCTTTTGGCGGCACAATTACCGCGCCGTCATGGATTGAATAAGGCTAATAAATTGGGCTTTAACGCAACTGAATTTATTGAGCTTTGGTGGCTGGCTCGTAATGTGGAATATGTGAAGAAATTTACGGATGCAAGGCGAATGGAGTTGCTTGAAATCATTGCCAGAAAGCCGAAAGAATCCGCGCAGCTAATCCTCGCAATTCGCAACTATAAAGACCCCAAGCGTGATAACCCAATCCGCAAAGTGCTACTCGACGGAAGCGCAACCCCTCCAAACTGGACGCTTGCTGATAAAGAGATTGCCTTTTTAGTATGCAAACAAAACTCGCTGGAAAAGCATTGGAAAGGGTAATTGACGACGTGAGAAAAACCCGCCAAGCCCTTGCAAAGCAGTTTCCTTTTTCCAAAGGGAAAATTTAGAGAAGCTTCATTTTCCCTTTCATCTACTTGGTCTTTCTGCGTCCCTCGTTGAATGTAGGGGCATGGAAAAAATTAAAAATCAATCTGGTTGCGACGCGGGCGCAACGACAAACAGCATCACTCCCGCCTTCACTCGTTTCCCACGTCCCGGCCAACGCGAGCCTTTCTCCGGCCTGTGCAGGACGCAATTATTCTCGCTCATTAAATCCGGGCGAGTGAAATCCTACTCGCTTAAAATGCCCGGCTCAACGCGCGGCGTTCGTCTGATTGATTGCGCCAGCCTACGCGCTGCCATTCAAAGTTTTGACAACGGCAACAACGGAGAAACGAGCAATGAATAATCCCAACGCATTGCCAACGAGATCAAAAACCGAGCTAACGCGGACG
>CAISEZ010000059.1 GCA_903884535.1 uncultured Verrucomicrobia subdivision 3 bacterium | reverse complement strand
GTGGCTAATTTTACACTCTTCAGCCGGGAAATTATCAAAGGCCTCGACCTCTCCGCCAGCATCTACAACATTTTTGACAAACAATACGGCGACCCTGTCGGCAGCGATTTTGTGCTGGACAGCGTTCCGCAGGCCGGGCGGCAGTTCCGCGTGAAACTGACCTATCATTTTTGAACCAATGACCCGAACGACCAACTTATTCCCCGGAGCCATGCCAGTCGGCGTGTCCCGGAGGATTGTGCTGGTCCGGTTCATCCGTGTGGTTCTGCGCATGTTTACTGTCTTGGTTTTGGTGGCCAATCTCACGGCGGTGGCTGCTCCCGGCCTGACGGAGTATCAGCTCAAGGCTACTTTTGTATTTAACTTCGTCAAGTTCACCGACTGGCCGGCTTCGGCATTTACCAATGCCACGGCACCCATTGTCATCGGCGTGGTCGGCGAAAATCCCTTCAACCGCACGCTCGACGAACTGGTGAAAGGCGAGGCGGTTAATGGCCACGCACTCGTGGTGAAGTGCTTCAACAACGGCGAAGGTTTCTCGGGCTGCCACGTTTTGTTCATTAGTCGTTCGGAGAAAGATCACCTGCCGACCTTGCTCGCGGCTTTGAAAAACAAACCCGTCCTGACCGTCAGCGACCTCGACCGGTTTTGCGAACAAGGCGGCATGATCAACTTGGTGCTGTCAACCAGCGGCACCGTTCACCCGGAAATCAATCCCACCGCCGCCCGGATTGCTGGCGTGCAAATCAGTTCCCGGCTGCTTAACCTGCCCACCGTGCGTCTCGTGGAGACGGTTCACTAACCCGGATGACCATGCTTAAACCATTTCGCGACCTACCGATCAAGCGCAAGGTGATGCTGACCATTATCGGTGCCAGCATGGTGACGCTGTTGCTGGGGTCCGTAAGCCTGCTGATTTTCCAATGGTTCAACGCCCGGGCGACCATCCAACGCACCCTGGAAGTGCAGGCGAAAATCATCGCTGCCAACAGCACCGCCGCCCTGACCTTTGAAGACAAGAAAGCGGGCAATGAAGTATTGGCCGCGCTCAAGGCCCAACCCCATGTGTTGGGGGCTTCGCTGTTTCTGCCCGACCGGCAACTCTTCGCGCATTACGGATCGGTAGCAAAAAATGATGAACTCCCCCCCGCCCCTTTGCCGGTGGGTTTTCGCATTGAAGGATCGCAACTCGTGTTGCTCCGGCCCGTGATGTTGGATGGGAAAAACATTGGCACACTCTACTTGAGATTCGACTCCCGCGCGATGGAGCGAGAAATTATTTTGCCGTTTATCATCATTCTCGGTGGCAGCTTACTCGCCGCCCTGCTCGCGGCCATCGTGGTTTCCTCCGCTTTCCAACGCGTCATCACCGCCCCCATTCTGCAACTGACTTCGACGGCTCGGCAGGTCGCGGAAAATAAGGATTACACCGTGCGCGCCGAATCCAGCAGTGCCGATGAACTCGGCACGCTTACCCAGGCGTTCAACCAGATGCTCGGGCGCATTCACGAGCAGGACGGCGCGCTGCGCGATTCGGAGGAACGTTACCGCCTGCTGTTCGAGAGCAATCCGCTGCCGATGTTTGTTTATGCGGAAGCGACCTCGGCCATTCTCGCGGTTAACCAAGCAGCGCGCCAACACTACGGCTATTCGGCGGCTGAATTTCGGCAGATAAAATTCAGTGATCTTGCGGCCCCCGGTCAGCCGGAGCCGGATGCGGCCAATGCTCCCGACGAAAAATCTTTGACCGCTTCCGCGCGCCAAATCCGGCATGGCAAACGCGATGGCACGGTCATCGAGGTGGACGTGGCCAGCCATCGCATCGAGTTTTCCGGCCAGCCAGCCCGACTGGCGTTGTGCCTCGACATCACCGCGCGCAAACGGGCCGAGCAGCAGTTGGCCCACGCATTCGATGAACTGGAAATCAAGGTCAGCGAGCGGACGCGGGAATTGAATCAAGCCAAGCTGGCCGCGGAAGCCGCCAGCCAGGCCAAGTCGCGTTTCCTTGCCGTGATGAGCCATGAAATCCGCACGCCGCTCAACGGCGTCACCGGCATGCTGCACCTGTTGCGGCCCGAACTCCCCACCGACCAGCAACGGCGCTGGATGGACATGGCGCAAAGCTCGGCCGACACGTTGCTACGCGTGATCAATGACATTTTGGATTTCTCAAAAATCGAAGCGGGCAAGCTGGACCTGCAGACCACGCCGATTCAACTGCCCACGACGATTCAACAGATCGCCGCCGCGTTTGCGCACAAGGCGGCCCACAAAAAGCTGGCTTGGAATCTGACCATTGCTTCCACCGTCCCGCAAGTGGTGGAAGCGGATTCGGACCGGCTCGCTCAAGTGCTGGGCAACCTGCTGGGCAATGCCGTCAAGTTCACGGATGCCGGAACCGTCAGCCTCCGGGTCACGCTCAAATCTGAAGCGGTGAAAATCGCCGTGGTTCGTTTTGAAGTGGCCGACACTGGCGATGGCTTGAGCCCGGAGCAACGGGAACAGTTGTTCAAACCATTTTCCCAAGTGGACAACTCCAGCACGCGCCGGCACGGCGGCACCGGCCTGGGCCTAGGCATCTGCAAACAACTGGTGGAATTGATGGGTGGCAGCATTGGCGTCGAAACCACCGTTGGCCAGGGCTGCACTTTTTGGTTTGAAGCGCCGTTCAAAAAAGCGACGCGGATGACTGAAGGTGAAAGTTCGAAGCTGACCACCGGCGCCAATCTTTTGCCGACCTCCGGCCCGTGGTCGGCGACCGACACCAAACGGGTGCTGCTGGCCGAGGACAACGAGATTAATCAGGAACTGGCTCGTGAAATCATCCAGTGTTCCGGCTATGAATGCGAATGTGTCAGCAACGGTCAGCAAGCCATGCAAGCGGTTCGCGAAGGTGGCTTTGACCTGTTGTTCATGGATTGCATGATGCCGGGAATGGATGGCTATGCGGCCACGCGGGCCATCCGCGCGGAAGAAGCCCGCCAGTCCGCCGCCGGTCTGGCCGCCCGCCGCTTGCCGATCATCGCCATGACGGCAAATGCGATGACGGGCGATCGCGAACTCTGTTTGGCGGCCGGGATGGACGATTATTTGACCAAGCCGCTGAATCCGGAGGAAGTGGCCCGGACACTGCAACGGTGGCAGACGAATCGTCAAGCGACGACGGCCAACAACGGAGCCAAAACAAAATGATTTCTGCGCCTTACAGCAAAAAATTGCCGGGGCCGACGACGCCCGCCGGAGTGGCGTGGACCTGCCTGATAGTGCTGTTGCTGTTGATCAGTGTGCCGATGCGCGTCCGGGGTGCGGACGCGCCGGAACCGAATCATTTGGAACCCATTCGATTTGCCTTCTCGTCCCAAATGTTCACGGATGTCAAAGAAAACGACGCCAAGGCTTCGGTAAAGGCATGGGCCTTGGCGATCGCCCGGGAACGACAGGTGCCGATGAGCACCGAACCGATTGTGCTTGCGGGCACGGCACAACTAAAACAGGCATTATACGACGCCACGATTGATGGTGCGGCCGTGACCACGGAAGAATACCTCGGCTTGGATCTGGAATTGCAAAGCACCAATTTGTTTATGTCCTTCATTGGCGGCCAATTCACGGAAGAATACCTGTTGTTGGTTAATGCCAACTCGCTCATCACCAATTTGGACGGACTGCACAACCGCAAGATCATTCTATTCGAGAATCCTAGAGCGTCGCTCGCGCCGTTGTGGCTGGAGGTGATTCTATTGCAAAATCATCTAGGCGTCCCCGCCGGCTTTTTTGGCCAAGTGCTCAAAGCGCAGAAATTAGTCAAGGTGGTGCTGCCGGTGTTCTTTCACCAACAGGACGCGTGCCTCGTCACCCGGCGTGGCTTCGACACCATGTGCGAATTAAATCCGCAGGTGCGCATGCAACTGCGCATCTTGGCCACGTCGCCGAAACTGGTGCCGGCGGTGGGCTTCATTCGGCGCACCTATGTATCACCGTTGCGCGCTGCGATGTTGGCCGCACTAAAGGGCCTGGAGCAGACTGCGGCCGGAACGCAAGTGTTGACGCTGTTTCAAAGCGACCAGCTACAAGAGGCGCCGGCAACGCTTCTGGACAGCGCCCGCGACTTGCTGGCTGTCCACCAACGTCTCAAGGTCGCTGCCGCCGAGAGTCGCACACTTGCCGAACAAAGTGAGAACGTTCACCCCGAATCCGGAGGAGCTAAACCATGAAACAGTGCCCACCGCCTCACGCCGCTCGATCGCCGCTTGGATTTTTCATCCGGCTGATTTTGCTGGCGGCTGTTTTTTTGCGCGCCAGTCAGGCGGCGGAACCGGATACCAACACCTTCCACGTCGGTTTCTCGCACTCGCTGTTCACTGACGTCAATGAAAACGACGCCGAGGCCGCCGTGAAAGTCTGGGGTCAGACCATTGCCAAGGAACGCGGCATCCCCACGGTTACGGGCTCGCACATTTTCCAAAGCACCTCGGAAATATTGCAAGCGCTGAAAGATAAATCGGTGGATGCCGTCGGAATTACGATGGTTGAATACGCCGCCTTGAGCCGGGAAGTGCGATTCAATCCCATCTTTGTCACTCACAACTCCGGGCGAACGCGGGAGCAATATCTGCTTCTCGTCCACCGCGACAGCAAGCTTGAACGTTTGGGAGACCTGCGCGGACGGAGCCTGGTGTTGCATCTGAACTCGCGAGTCTGCCTGGCGCAGCCGTGGCTAGACACGCTGCTGCTTCAGGAAGACGGCCTGCCCGCCACCGGGTGGTTTGGCCAAATCACGCAATCGCCGAAACTGGCTCAGGTGATCCTGCCGGTGTTTTTTCATCGGATTGATGCCTGCGTGGCCACGCGCACCGAGTATGAGACAATGTGCGAACTCAATCCGCAAATCGGCCAGCAGCTCAAGATTCTCAGCCGGTCGCCCGAGCTGGTGGCGTCGTCGTTTTGTTTTCGGGCCGACTATGCGCCGACGTTCAAGGAGCAGTTGTATTCCGCGCTGCGGGATCTGCACAAGACACCCGCCGGGCTTCAGGTGATGACAATTTTCCAAAGTGAAAAAGTGGAAGATCAGCCGGCTTCCTGCCTGGACAGCGCGCTGGAGTTGCTCGCCTTGCAGGCACGCCTCGTCAATCGCGCCGGCGCGTCAAACTCGTTGTCCCAGGCTGGTGCGCCGCGAATGTTAAGAGGAGGAGTCCAGCCATGATCACCCCAATTATCCTAGCCGCGATTTGGTTGCCGCGCTGGACCACCCGCCTGAGGGTCCGACTGGCGGTGATCTGGTTGCTGATGGCGGCGGCGCAGCAAGATTTCGCCGGCGATGCTGACTGGACCGCTGCGCGCACGGAAGTGCATTTCGCCTATTCCAAGGCCATGTTCGTGGACGTCAACGAGAATGACGCGAAGGCCGCGATGAAAGTTTATACGCAAAACATCGGGGACGAAAACGGGATTTATGTGTATGACCAACCGGATTTGCCCGATGGCACCAACGCCATCGCCCGGCTGCTGGAACAGAAAAAGGCGGACGTGCTCATCCTGACCGCCGAGGAATTTTTCGCCCTGGAAAAACTGGGGCTGGAAGGGCCGTTGCTGCTGTCCAAAGTCCAAAACGCTTACACGGAAGATTACCTGCTGCTGGCGCGCACGGACAGCACCATCAGCCAGGTGGAGGATTTGACCGGTCGCAGCCTGATTGTGGCCAGCGACGCGCGGAACTCGCTGGCCAGCGCATGGCTGGAGGTGTTGTGCCGCGAGCACGGACTGGGACCGGCGGCGGGCGTGCTCGCGCGAATCGCACACCACTCGAAAACCACCCAGGTGGTGTTGCCGGTATTCTTCCGCAAAATGGATGCGTGCATTGTCACACGCGCCGGCTGGGAGGTGATGTGCGAGTTGAATCCACAATTGAAAAAGCAGTTGCGCGTCATCGCGGTTTCACCACCATTGGTGCCCACGCTGACTTGTTTCCGCAGCGGTTTCACCGACAGTTTCAAGGAAAAGATCATCAAGGCGGTGGATCTTTCCTCCGTCAAACCTGAATTCAAGCAGTTGATGGCGCTGTTCAAAACGGATAGCCTTGTGCGCCAGCCCCTGTCCGCGCTGGAAGGCACACGAACATTCATCTCCACCTATCAGCAACTCCGTGCCGGGACGAATCAAATTAAAATTGCAGCGGCGGAATCGGGCAGCGCGCCGGGCGGGTCGGAAGGAAGTGCAAAATAAATGTCCAATCAAGATATAACCATGAAATCTTCCCCTTTTATACAGTCACAAAAAACAGTCATTATCCGCGCAACGCGGTCAATCATCTGGGCCGCCACCGCACTGGTGGCTTGGCTCAGCACCGTTCCCGCCACCGCTGCTGACGCGAACCAAACCAACCCGCCCGCGCCGGTGGTGATCCACATTGGCATCGCGCCGGGCACCTGGTCAGGCGTGAACCCCAACGACGGGAAGGCGGCGATTTCGGTCTGGGCCAAAACCATTTTGGAACAAAGCCAGATCAACGCTGCCGTGGACACGCAACTGTTTGAAACCCCGGAAGAAATGCACCAGGCCCTGAAGAACGGGTCCATTGACGCGGTGTCCATGCTCACCGACCAGTTCCTGACGCTGGACCCGGAGCTCCAGCCCGCTGAAGTTTTCCTGGCGACCAAGGACCATCTGATGACCGAACAATATGTGCTGCTGGTGCAGTGCGACGGCGGCATCAACCAAGTGGCCGGTTTGGCCGGACGAAAACTAGTGCTGGAAGCCAACGCGCGCACCAGTCTCGCGTCACAATGGCTGGACGTGCTGCTGGCGCGCAGTTCACTCGGACCGGCGGAACAGGTTTTGGGAACGATGACGAAAATCGAAAGTCCCTCCAAAGCGGTGCTCCAGGTTTTTTTCCATCAGGCCGACGCCTGCCTGGTCACCTCCAATGTTTTTGACCTGGCCTGCGAGCTCAATCCGCAACTGCGCAAGGAACTCCGGGTGCTGGCTGTCTCACCGGAAGTGATTCCGTCGCTGTTTTTTTTTCCGGCCGGGCTACACCGCAAGCGTGCGCAAACAAATGGAACCCGCCATTCTGAAACTGGGCGAATCCCCCGCCGGCCTCCAGGTGCTGACCGTGTTTCAAAGTGACGGCATGTTGAAACGCCCAGTCGCCATTCTGGAGAGTAGTCGGCAATTGCTGGCGGAGTATGCACGCTCTGTCCACGGGCCGGCGGCGAACGGCCAGCTGTCTCATCTCAAACCTTGATTCAACATGAATCACGCTAAAAAAATATTTTTATTCCGGCCAGTCAGACTCTGCCTGCCATTGGCAGGAGTGCTGGGACTGTCGTTATTTTTTTGGCCTTCGTGGCATGGTCGTTCCGCTGAAACGAATCAGGCACCCGCGATGGACATCTTCTCGGTGGGCATGGCCAAGGTCTGTTTCCGCAATGTGAACCGCAACGACGCCGTGGCCGCCTACCGGGGTTTTCTGGAAAGCTGCGGCCGCCGGTTTGGCAACATCTACAAAGCCGATCCGGTGGTTTATGATGACACGCCCACCTTCGAAGCGGAGATTCAGCGTCAGCCCATGAATGTGACGATCGTGGACGCCTGGCAGTTTCTCACGATGAACATTCATGCGCAGGTGAAGCCGTTTTTCACCGTCGTGGAGAACGGCAAGATGGGGAGAAAATATGTGGTGCTGACCCGCTGCGACAGCGGCCTCACCAACCTGGCAGCCCTGCGCGGCAAAGACATCCTGGAATTGGAATACGCCGGTGCCGGCGTGGGCAAAGCCTGGTTTGACACCTTGCTGCTTTCCGAAAAGCTGGGCACTCCGGAAACCTTCTTCGGCCACGTCAAGGTGGTGACGAAACCCACGGAGGCGGTGCTGCCGGTTTTCTTCGGCAAGACCCCCGCCTGTGTGGTGGACCAAGCGGGCTTTGACTTGATGAAGGAATTGAATCCGCAGGTCGGCCAGCAACTTCAGGTGGTAGCCTGCTCCGACACTTACGTCGATGTCGTGGTCTGCCTGCGCGAAGAACATTGGAGCTCGGCCAAGCTCAAGGCCGATACGATCACGGCGCTGGAGGAACTGGATCAGGATCCGGCCGGCCAGCAGATCTGCACGCTATTCAAAATTGACCGCATGGTTCCGTTCGCGGACGCGCAACTCGACACCATCCGGAAATTACGGGCGAAGTATGAGTCGTTACAAAAGGAGGTTGAACCATGACCAGGCTGTGCCTCAACCGATGGCCGGAGTGTTGTTTGCTGACAGCGCTGGCGCTGCTGCTTTGGTCACCGCCGCCCGCGCGGTCAGCCGAGACGAACCTGGAAACCCAGCCGATCATTTTTCATGTGGGCATGGCTGAGGCCAGCTTCCACAACGTGAACCACAACGATGCGGCCGCCGCCTTTCGCGCCTTTCTCGAAAGCGAAAGTCTCAATTACGGTTACAAAATCGTGAGCGACGTGCAGATTTTTGAGGACACGCCCACCTTCGAGTCCGCCATCCGGCAGCAACCCATCAGCCTGTTGGTCATGGACGCCTGGCAATATCTCGCGATGGACATTCATCCGCAGGTGAAAATGTTTTTTACCATTTCGGAAAACAGAAAGATCGGCCGGAAGTATCTCGTGCTGACCCGCCGCGACAGCGGACTCAAGACCTTGGCCGATTTGCGCGGACAAGCCATTGTCAAATTGGACACGGCCTGCGAAAACGTCGGTGAACACTGGCTCGCCACGGAGTTGATGGCCGCCCACCTCGGTCGCCCGGAAACTTTTTTTGCAAGCGTCGAGGAAGTGGCCAAGCCGACGGCGGCGGTTTTGCCGGTGTTCTTCGGCAAAAAATCGGCCTGTGTGGTGGACGAGGGAAGCTTTGAAGTGATGAAAGAGTTGAATCCGCAAGTTGGCCAAAGACTGCAAGTGGTGCTGGCTTCCGAAAACTTTAACAGCATCGTGGTCTGCTTGAGCGACAAAGGCTGGGCGAATGCGCACGCCAAAGCCGATGCGATCAAAGCGTTGAACGAAATGCCGCTCACGCCCGCCGGACAGCAGATTCTCACCCTGTTCAAATTGGACAAGTTTGTTCCGCTGAACGAAGCGCAACTCCTGCCAGTGCAGAAATTACGGGCGAAGTATGAGTCCTTGCGGAAGAAACCATCCCCATGAAACTATTTTTGCATCGACTGGTCCGGCTGGAAAAAAATGAAGCGCGTCCCCGGGAACGGGCCGGGCAAACGAGAAAGAAAAAACGATGAAACCGAAACGCATAAAATCATGGACACTGGGCATCACTCTGCGCACGGCCTTGCTGTCGTGGCTTGTCACCAGCGCGACCTTGCTGCTCTTCGTCCTTGTGATCATCCCGCAGCAAAAACGGATTTTTCTGGAGAACCTTGAATCCAAAGCGCACGGCGTGGCGGTGTCGCTGCACGAAGTGGCCGCCGGCGCCGCCGTGAACGAGGATTACAGCAGCGTGGTGGACCACTGCAAAGACATGCTCGCCGGGGACGAATCGTTGGACTACATCGTGGTCACCAAGAATGACGGCTTCTCGGTGAGGTTCGACCGGATCGGCGGCTGGCGCATGGAAGCGGATGCCGACAAAACCTGGCGGCCGGAAAAACGCGAGCCGGTCAGCGGCATCGGCGTCGTGCCGCTGTTCAACCGCCGGGTATTTCATTATTCACAACCGTTTGATTACTCCGGCATCCAGTGGGGCTGGATTCACGTCGGCCTCTCGCTGGAAAGTTATGATCGGAACGTCGCGATGGTCTATCACCGCACCGGGCTGCTGGCAATTTGTTGCGTGGCCCTGAGCCTGCTGGCTTCGGTCGTCTATGCCAAGCGGCTCGTCCGCCCGATTTTGAGTCTCCGCCAAGTGCTCCAGCAAGTGGCCGGCGGCGACCTGTCGGCGCGGGCGGAAATCGAGAGCAGCGACGAACTCGGCAATCTGGCCGGTTCTGTGAACGCCATGACCGAAGCGCTCCGGCACCGCGACCGCATCCTGCAAAGCGTCCGGTTTGCGGCGCAACAATTCCTCAACACCTCGAACTGGGAAACCGTCATTCCCGAAGTGCTGGCCACGATCGGTTCGGCAGCAACGGCCAGCCGGGTCTGCGTTTTTGAAAATCATGCGGACGAGAGCGGCGCGCTGACTTCCCAGCGGTTTGTCTGGAATGACAACGGGGTTCAGTCGCACGCCACCAATCCGGACCTGCAAAATTTTTCCTGGAGCCGGACCGGATTAACCCACTGGGCCGCGCAACTCCAGGGCGGCGAATTCGTCGCGATTTCCTCCCCGACTTGGACGCCACCCGAACGGGCGGTGCTCGAACCCCTCGGCATTTATTCCGTGCTGCTGATTCCCATTCGCGTCGAAAATGTCTGGTGGGGATTTTTGGGGTTGGACGACTGCCACGCTGCCCGCCAGTGGACGGAGGCGGAGCGCGACAGTTTGCGCGCGGCGGCGGACATGCTGGGCGCGGCCATTTCCCGCCAGCGCACACAGGATGCCCTGTTCCGAGCAAAAGAATCGGCCGAATCCGCCAGTCTGGCCAAATCCCAATTCCTGGCCAACATGAGCCATGAAATCCGGACGCCGATCACCGGCGTCATGGGCATGCTTCAATTATTGCAGCACACGCCGCTCGACGAAAAACAGCGCCGCTATGTGAGCAATACTTTGACTTCGGCCGACGCGCTGCTGTCGGTCATCGGCGACGTGCTGGACTTTTCCAAAATTGAGGCGGGCAAACTGGAGTTGAACGAAACCGCATTTTCGCTGCCCGACACGCTGGACATGGCGGTCGGTTTGCTGGCGGAAAAAGCGGAAGTCAAGAACTTGGAAATTGCCTGCCACTTGGCACCCGAAGTGCCCCGGCAACTGTCAGGCGATCCCAACCGGTTGCGCCAGGTGCTGCTCAATCTCTTGAGCAACGCCGTCAAATTCACCGACCACGGCACGGTGCTCGTCTCCTGCACCGTGGCGGATACCCGCGACGATTCAACGCTGCTGCGGTTTGCAGTAAAGGATTCCGGTGCGGGCATCGCACCTGAACAGCAGTCGCTGATTTTCGATGCGTTTTGCCAGGCGGACAATTCCATGAGCCGCGCCCACGGCGGCACCGGCCTGGGCCTGACCATTTGCCGGCAGTTGGTCCAGTTGATGGACGGGCAGATCGGCGTGCAGAGTGTTCCCGGCGAAGGTTCCACGTTTTGGTTCACCGCCCGCTTTAAAAAAACCGCCGACCCCGAGCAAGCCGCCACCGCTTCCGCCCTCGTAGATTTCCGGGGCCTACGCGTGCTGGTGGTGGATGATTGCCAGGTGGTGCGGGAAATCATTTGCGACTATGTGCGCACTTGGAAAGGCGTGCCGGCAGAAGCCGCGGATGCCGCCGCCGGTCTGGAAAAACTCCGCCAGGCGTCGGCGCACGGCGAGCCTTTTGCTGTCGCCGTGATTGATTGGCACATGCCCGGTTTGGACGGCTTTGCCCTGGCTCGGCTGATCAAGCAGGAATCGGCCTTGCGCGCCACCGGCCTGGTTTTGCTGAGCAGCTTCTCCCAAACAAATCTGGCCGAGGAATGCCAAACCGCCGGCTTTACCGCCTGGCTGCCCAAGCCGGCCCGCAAGTCGGAACTCTACGACGCCATTATTCGGGCGGCGAATCAACAATCTCCACAGCTCTCAAAATTGCCGGCGCTGCCCCGGTTGCCGGCCGACGGAGTTGTGGCCATGAAAAATTCGGGAACCATCCTTCTCGCCGAAGACAATGAGATCAATCAAGAAGTCGCCGGCGAAATGGTCGCCGCGCTGGGCTACCGGTGCGTGCGCGTCCGAACCGGCCGCGAAGTGTTGGCACTCGCGCAACAAGGCGTGGCGGATCTGGTGTTGATGGATTGCCAGATGCCGGAGATGGACGGCTACGAAGCCACCCGGCTCATCCGGCAATGGGAACAGCAGGTTGCGCCGGTCGCCGGTCGCAAACCGCATCTGCCAATTGTGGCGCTCACGGCGCACGCCATGATCGGCGACCGTTCGCGGTGCCTCGAAGCCGGCATGGATGATTATCTCACCAAGCCATTGGAACCCGGTGTGCTGGCCAAGATGCTGGCGCATTGGATGCCGGCGGCCATGGCTGCAAACCCGCGAACAGATGACCATCCCGCTGAAGCCAGCCACGCTGACAGATCGCCAGCAGGCATTGACTATCCCAGTTTATTGCACCGTTGCATGGGGAAAAATGAACTGGCCCAGCGCCTGATTAAAAAACTACTCATTCAAGCCGGTGCCGATGTGCTGGAACTGGAAACGGCGATTCGCGAACGCGACGCCAGTCGCGTCGAGTTGGTCGCGCACCGCATCAAAGGTTCCGCCGCCAACGTGTCGGCGGACGCCGTGCGCGAAAGCGCCAGCCGGCTGGAACTCGCCGGCCGCGAAAAAAATCTGGCAGCGACTCCCGAACTTCTGGACCAATTGCGCGCGAACTTGGAAAACATAAAAATCGCGTCCACCTGAAACCGGCATGATGACCAACCTGAAAACACCATTGGCAAAAGCCGGCGGCCCAGCAATGAAAGAGTTGCGAATGGAAGCGCTATTTCTCACACTCGCATTCGGAGTTTGAACTATGAAAACACCAACCAGGGACGAAGTTCAAAAAAGAGTCTGGGTCGTGGATGACGACGAAACCGTGTTGATGCTGGCCGAGGGCGTGCTGGCGGAACTGGGTTTTCAGGTGGAGACGTTCAATAATCCGACCGACGCCCTGAAAACCATCGCGCAGCGGCTGCCGGACATTATCATTCTGGATGTGATGATGCCGGGTATGGATGGTTTTGAATTCTGCTCCCGGCTGCGTTCCCATCCGGCCAGCGCGGATGTTCCAGTGCTGATGGCCACTTCGCTGGAGGATCATAATTCGATCACCCGGGCCTATGAAGCCGGCGCCACCAATTTCGCCACCAAACCGCTCAACTGGGCGGTGGAAACGCATCGCCTCCGCTACATGCTGCGCGTGGCGGAGTCCGCCCAGTTGCTCAAAGCCAAAGAGCAGGAAACCCGGCTGGCCAAAGAGGATTGGGAACGCACGTTCAATTCCTTCTCGGATGTGGTGACCCTGTTGAGTCCGGATTTGAAAGTGATCCGCGCCAATGCGGCGACGGTCAAGGCGCTCAAGCAGCCGCTGGAAAAAATTATCGGCGGGCGCTGCTACGAACTTTTCCACTGTGCCGGCGAGCCCTGCGAGAACTGTCCGATTCTGCAGGCGATCCAGACGGGCACAACGGTCTCGGCCGAGAAAAATTATCGCGCTCCGGCCACCGACTATCTGCTGACCGGCACTCCGGTGACCGACGCGGAGGGGAACCTGCTCCATGTGGTTCACATCGCGCGGGACCAGACCGAACAGAAATTGCTCGAGCGGGAATTTTTACACGCGCAAAAAATGGAAGCCATGGGCACGCTGGCCGGCGGCATCGCGCATGATTTCAACAACCTGCTCATGGCCATTTCCGGCTGCGCGGAAATGATCCGGAATGATGCCCCGACCGGCGGCGAGCAGCGGGAATTTGCGGATCTGATTTCCGAGTCGGCGGATCGCGGCGCGGCGTTGTCGCGCCAACTCCTGACCTTCAGCCGGAAAGGCGTGGCCAAACAAGAAAAGCGTTCGCTGCGTTTTAACGAGTTGATCCGGGACCTGCAAAAAATGCTCCAGCGCGTGTTCCCGAAAAACATCACGCTGGGCACCAAGCTCGCGGAGGATTTGTCATTGATCCACGGTTCGGCCGATCAACTGCACCAAGTCCTCATGAATCTGGCCGTGAATGCGTCCCACGCCATGCCCGCCGGCGGTGCGCTCACGCTGGAAACCCGCAATGTGCATTTGGATGCCGCCTACTGCCGGCCGCATCCGGAACTGCAACCCGGCGCGTTCGTTCAGGTATCCGTGTCGGACACCGGCCACGGAATGGACGAGCAAACCATGCAGCGGATTTACGAACCGTTCTTTACCACCAAGCAAGTCGGCGAGGGCACCGGGCTGGGGCTGGCCGTGGTTTACGGCATCATCAAAGATCACGGCGGCCTCATCTTATGCCACAGCGAAGTCGGCGCCGGAACCACTTTCAAACTTTTGTTCCCCGTATTGAAAGCTATCGGCGGAACGGTGACAGTATCGCCCCAAACCAAGTCCACCGCGCCGAGCGGGAATGAAACCCTGCTCATCGTGGATGATGAAGCGCCCATACGGACCGTGGTGCAGCGGGCATTCAGCAAGCTCGGTTACTCGGTCATTTCCGCCAGCGACGGGGAAAGTGCGCTGCTTCGTTTCAAAGAATCGGATAATGCCATTCGACTCGTGGTGATGGATCTCGGCATGCCCGGCATGGGCGGATGGGAATGCCTGAAACAAATGCGCGCCATCAATCTCCAAATCCCGGTGCTGCTCACGACCGGTTATGGCGGCCAGAATCTGGCGGATCGCGCCCGGCAGGAAGGCGCCGCGGGACTGATCACCAAGCCTTACCAACTCGATGAAATTGTTCGCACCGTGCGGGGCATCCTTGACCAGGCCTAGCCGGAACACGCGGCCGGTAAATTGCGTCACGCCGGACGGTTGCTTCCTGAATTGACGTCGCCGGCATTTAGCCGGATGCTTTGGGCATTGGAATTATGAAGGCCGTCATTTGGAGTTCGCTCACACCCCGACAACGCAAACTCATTCTTTGGACGCTGGGACTTTTGTTTTTTTACACGGTGGTCGGCTTTCTCATTTTGCCGCCAATCCTCCGCAGCGTGGCGGTGAAACAAATTTCCCAGCAGCTTGGCCGCGACGTTTCCATCGCGAAAATAAAAGTAAATCCGTTCGTCTTGTCGGTCACCGTGGACGGATTGCTCATCAAGGACAAGGACGGCGAACCTTTCGTGTCGTGGGACGAAGTCTATGTGAATTTCCAGCTCGCCTCGTGTTTCGGAAAAGCCTGGGTGTTCAAGGAAATCAGCACGACCAAGCCCTATGTTTCCGTGCGGATGAATCAGGACGGCACGTTTAATTTCTCCGACATCCTGACGAAATTTTCCACCAATGCGCCCGCCGTCGCCGCCGCGCCCAAGCCGGCCGGCAAACCATTTATTTTGCATGTGGACCGCCTGCATATCGGCCGCGCTTCGGCCGCGCTGGCGGATTTCACCACGCGTGAACCGTTCAAGCGCATCGTCGGTCCGCTCGACATCACGCTGGATAATTTCCGCACCGATCCGGACAACAAAAATCCCTACTCGTTCAGCGGCACGACGGACGCCGGTGAAATGATTTCGTGGAGCGGATTTTTCTCGCTCACTCCGCTCCGCTCGGAAGGCGAATTAAAACTGTTCCATTTCACGCTGAATAAATACGCGCCGCTATATCAGGATTTGGTGCGCTTCCAGATCCGCGACGGCACCATCGCGCTGGATACGAAATACCGCATGGAATTGAGCGCCACCAACCGCGTCGCCGCCGTGGAGGACTCGGCGTTCGCGCTGCGCGATTTCAAGATTGGCGTGTCCGGCGACAGCAACAACCTCGTGGACCTGCCGCTGTTTAATGTGACCGGCGCCAACGTGGACCTGCAAAAACATCAGGCTTCGGTCAATTCAATCATGGCAGCGGACGGCAAATTATTTTTGAGCCGGAGCAAAACTGAAGCTATCAACCTGGTTGAAATTTCCAAGCCGCCGGCAACCGCAGCCAATGCGTCGGGCGGCATTTTGCTGCTGCTGCATTCCGTGACCAACGCCGTCGCGATGCTGCTCAACAGCACGAACCAGTGGAGCGGCACAATCCACGAAGTCGCCGTGACCAACTGCGCACTGCACGTCGAAGACCTTGTCAATTCCCGCCCGGCGAAACTGGACCTCGACCAGATTTCGCTCAACGCAAAAAACATTTCCAATATTCCCGGCACGAATCTCACGGCGACGCTGTCGCTGCGCTGGAATACCAACGGCTCGATCAACACCGCCGTGACCGCGTCCTTTTTGCCGCCGACCGCTGACATCAATTTGGCGCTGACCAATCTCAATCTCGGCACGCTTGATCCGTATCTTGAACCGATGGTTAATCTGCTCATCCTCGACAGCCGGCTGGGCCTTGACGGGCAGATTCATTTGCGCACGCCGCCGGGCGAATTGCCCGCCGTCACATTTCACGGCAACGCACGGCTCGACGACTTGCACACCGTGGATGGCGAGACGGCCGAGGATTTGTTGAAATGGGGTTCGCTCCGCTTCAACGCCATTGACGCAAATTTGAATCCGCCGACGGTCGCCATTCAGGAAATCGCCGTGGACAACGCCTACGTCCGCGTCGTCATCGAAACGAACAAAGCCATCAACCTGATCACCGCGCTGCATCCGGCCAATGCCAGTTCGCCGACCGAAACCAACGCGCCGGTCGTCGTAAAATATTCTGCCGCGCCGGCCACCAATTCACTTCCGAAAATTTCCATCGCCAGCATCGTCCTCACCAACGCGCAAATCAATTTCACCGACCGCTCGCTGACGCCGAACGTGAATCTGGCCGTCCAGCAAGCCAGCGGCACCATCGCCGGCATTTCCACTGAAGATTTGCAGCACGCCGACCTGAACCTGCACGCCCTGGTGGACAACGTCGGTCCGGTGGACATCACCGGCCATATCAATCCGTTCAGCGGCACGCAAACCAACCAGATCAAAATTTCCCTGAAAGACATGGACCTGACGCCGGCGAGTCCGTATGCCGGGAAATTTGCCGGCTACCGCATCACGCGCGGCAAATTGAATCTGGATCTCGAATACAATTTGGTCGGCAAAAAACTGGCATCGAAAAATGTCATCACGCTCGACCAGTTCACGTTTGGCGAAAAAGTTCAAAGCCCCGACGCCACGCATTTGCCGGTGCGGCTGGCCATCGCCATTTTGAAGGACCGCGAAGGAAAAATTGTTTTGGACGTGCCGATTGAAGGCAGCCTCGACGACCCGAAATTCCGCATCGGCAAAGTTGTCGTGCGCGTCATCGAAAACATTCTGGTGAAAGTGGCGACCTCGCCGTTCTCCTTGCTGGGCGCGGCGTTTGGCGGCGGTGGCGAGGAAATGAGCTACCAGGATTTTGCGCCGGGCAACGCGGAACTGTCGCCCGACAACATGAAAAAATTGGATTCGCTGGTGAAGGGTTTGAACGAGCGGCCCGCATTGCAACTGGCGATTGCCGGCAGCGTGGACCCGGTCAACGACCGCGACGGTTTGCAGCGCGCCGGACTCGACCGTCAGCTGCGCGCGAAAAAATGGCTCTCGCTCCGCAAGTCCGAACAAGGCACAAACACGGTGGATCAGGTAATTTTGACGCCGGACGACCGCGCGTCGCTCGTGAAAAAACTTTATGCCGAAGCGCTCAGCGGTAAAATCACGCCGGCCATCCTTGCGACGAACACCGATCTGGCGGCCATCGCGGCGCAAATTCCGTCGCGTTCCAGCCAGATAAAAAAAGGCGCAACGCTTTTGATGAACCCAGTGGAAACCGCGCCCGCTATGCCCGCGGTGGTTTTGGCTCCGCTCAAGTTGGCCGCGCCGGCCGACCCGAAAGAAGCCTTGCTGGCCGCGCTGATTCCGGTGAACGATGGCGACCTCGCCACGCTGGCGGCAACGCGCGCCAAGGCGGTCCAAGCGTATCTGGTGGCCACCGGCAACGTGGAAGCGGCGCGACTTTTCCTGACCGAAAGCCAGACCGGCGGCGTGCGCTCGGACGGCAGCCGGGTTTATTTGCAGTTTCAATAAATTCGCGTGGCCGCCGGCGTGAGCCGGCTCTGACTTTTCCGCCGGAGAAGAGTGAGCGGACTCACGTCCGCTGCCACTTTCATTTCACGAAGCGATTTCTAAATTTGCTTTTCAAAAGCAAGCCGCCGTTTCTAGCAAATCTTCCGCCCAGCATTTCCGCATGGCTTTTCTCCTGGCTTTCCCAAACAATTTCGCCGTGACTGGATTTCCGCATCGCCTTCCTCGCCTGGTGGCCGTGGCCGCCTTGCTGGTTTATGGCCTGACCTTGAGCTGGGGCGTCACGTTGAATAGCCTGTCGCTGGCCGCCAAGGTGGCGGGCTGGGACTGGCAACCGCTGACCGGTGAACCGCTGCTCTGGCTGCTCATCGCGCCGTTGCGCGGGCTGCCCGCGGGCTGGATTCCCGCCGGCCTCCATTTGTTTTTTGCCGTCACCGGGGCGCTGACGCTCGGCTTGCTGGCGCGCTCCATCGAACTGTTGCCGTGGGATTGTCCGCCGGACGAAAACAAACCGTGGATCAAATCCCTGCCGGTGCTGCTGGCCTGCGCGGTCGGCGGTTTGGAATTTAATTTCTGGCAGGAGGCCACGGCGGGCGGCGGCGTCATGCTGAACCAGTTGCTGCTCGCGGCGGGAATCTGGTGCCTGCTGGAATATCGCGCCGACAAGGATTCGCGCTGGCTGAACGCCGCAGCAGTGATCTGGGGTCTGGGCATGGCGGAAAGCTGGGTGATGCTGCTCAACCTGCCGTTGTTTGTGGCGGCGCTGATCTGGCTGCGCCGGAAGCGTTTTTTAAAATGGGATTTCCTGCTGCGCATGGCGCTGTTGGGGCTGGCGGGATTTTCCGTTTATGCGCTGCCGCCGCTGGTCAACGGTTTCAACCCGCATTCGCCCTGGAGTTTTGGCGAAGGCTGGCTGGTCGCCGTGAAATATACCAAGAACACGTTTTGGGTGCTCTACGTGGAATTCTGGGCGCAACACCGGCTGATGACGGTGGCGGTGCTGCTGTATTTTCTGGTGCCCACGCTGACCTGTCTGGTGCGATTGCAGGATCGCGGAGCCAATAATAAATCTAGAGTCGAACGGTTGCAGATCTGGATTTACCGGACGTTGCGCGGCGGGCTGCTGTTCGCGTGCCTCTGGCTGGCGTTCGACCCCAGCATCGGCCCGCAGCAGGTCTTGCGGCAGCAATTTGGCATTTCACTGCCGCTGCTCAGCTTCGATTATTTGAACGCGCTCGGCATCGGTTTTCTGGCGGGCAATCTTTTGTTCGTCTCGCAAATCCGGCCCGAACGGCGCGGGCGTAATCTCTCCCAAAAAATTGAATCCTGGGTGAGGCATGGCGCGCCAACGCTGCTGGCCATCGCGGCGGGAATAATTATTATCGCTTTGGCGACCCGCAATGCGCCGGCTATTTTTTCGGCCCGCCGGCCGGCGCTGGAAACTTTCGGCGCGCTCGCAGTCCGTTCGTTGCCGGCCGACGGCGGCATTGTTTTGGGCGACGACGTCAACAAGCTCAATGTTTTTCAAGCAGCCCTGGCGCACGAAAAAGCCGGCCACCCAACGCTGGTGGTGGATCTCCGGTATCTGCCGTTTCCGGCCTACCGCGCCGCGCTCGAACGCCGGCAGCCGCTCGGCTGGGTGACAGCGCAAACCCAGCATGATCTCAAGCCGCTGGAGCAGATCCGCCTGCTCGACCAAATGGCGCGCGCGCGCCGAGTGTTTTATTTGCAGCCGAGTCCGGGACGATATTTCTTCGAGCAATTTTATCCGCAGCCGCACGCCGCCATTACGGAATTGAAATTCTACGAGAAGGACCAGACCGGCGGACCAGCGCTGACCGCGCAGGAATTTGCGGACGGTGAAAAATTCTGGGACGATGCCTGGCAAAATCAAATGGCACCGCTCCGCCCGCCGGAGGCGCAACGACCATCGGTTTGGGGAAAAATCTGCGGCACCTTGGCGGACTGTTTTTATCTGGAGCCGATGCCCGCCCCGCAAAACCGGCTGCTCAGCCAATGGCATTCCATTTCCCTCGACAATTGGGGCGTGGAATTGCAGCGCAGCGGCCGGTTGCCCGCAGCCCAGCGCCGCTTTGAACAGGCGCTGGTGTTGAACACCAACAATGTGGCGGCCGCCATCAATCTGGAGTGCAACACCAATCTTCAGGCCGGCAAAAAAATGACGCTCGACCGACTGGAAGCCATGGTGGGCCGGTTTAAAGACCTGCCGCACCTCATCCTGACCATGAACAGTTGCGGGTCGTTTGACGAACCGGGGCTGTGTTTTCTGCTGGGCCGCGCCTGCGAACAGGCCGGTTGGCCACGCCAGACCGTGCAGCAACTGGAACGCTCGAAAACCCTCGCGCCCGGCGCGTTGCCGCCGGAACTATTGCTGGCCGAGTTGTATTCCCACTACCGGATGGACGACAAGGTTTTTGAAAGCGTCAAACGCCTGCGCGCCACCACGTCCGCGCTGCCCACCAACCAACTGGCGGAAGTGGACGTGGAACTGTCCCTGTTGGAAGCCAAGTCTTGGATGTCGCAAACGAATCTTCCCAACGCGCGGCGCATCTTGCAGTCCATTTTGAAACAGCACCCGGACGACACGCCGACGGCGAACCTGGTCTTCAAGGCGTATCTGGCATTCGGCGATCTGACCAACGCGTTGCAAATCGTAAATGACCAGCTCGTCAGTGAACCCAAAAACATTCCCGCGTTGAACAATCAGGCCGCCATCTTGATTCAGATGAACCACCCCGCCGATGCCATTCCGGTTTTGAACCGGGCGCTGGCCATCACCAATGCGCCGTCAATCCGGCTCAATCGCGCCATCGCCTATCTGCAAAACCGGGACCTGCCATCGGCGGAGGCGGATTACCACCTACTGGAAAGCCAACCGGCGAATGTTTTCAGCGTTCATTTTGGCCTCGCCGAAATCGCCCAACAACGGCACGACACCAATCAGGCCATCCGTCATTTCAGCATCTGCCTCACCAACTCGCCGGCGGGAACGATCCGGTGGGAGGAAATCCACGCGCGTTTGGAGGCATTGAAAAATCCCGCCGGCCGCGAACCGGCAAAATAAAAAACGCGCCATTGAAAAATGGCGCGTTGGAAAATTTTCCAATCTTAAACGAGCTGCGGCTGCAACTGCTCAGAATCCATCCCAAAATCCTTGATCGCCTGCGCGACGACTTTGCGCTCGATCAGATTTTTCTCCGCCAGCGCGTAAAGCGCGCCGATGACGGTGGACTCCACATCCACGCCGAAGAACCGGCGCAACCGCGTCCGCGTGTCGCTGCGACCAAAACCGTCCGTGCCGAGTGTGAATAAACCGCCGGGAACCCACGTGGCGATCTGATCCGGGACAGTGCGGATGTTATCGGAAACGGCGACGAATGCGCCCTGCTCTTTAGAGAGCAGCGTTTCGACGTAGGATTTTTTCGCCGGCTGCGTCGGGTGCAGCATGTTCCAGCGCTGGCAACGGATCGCGTCAGCGCGCAGCAGCTTGTAGCTGGTCGCACTCCACACATCAGCGCTCACGCCATATTTTTCCGCGAGAATTTCCTGCGCCTTCAACGCCGATTGCATGATCGAGCCGCTGCCAAAAATGTGCGCCTTGATTTTTTTGCCTTCCGCGCCGGGCTTGAATTTATACAACCCTTTCAAAATGCCGTCTTCGCAACCCGCCGGCATCGCGGGCATCGGATGATTTTCGTTATAGACGGCGAGATAATAAAAAATATCCTCGTTCTCAACATACATGCGGCGCAAACCGTCCGTGACGATGACGGCGAGTTCGTAGCTAAACGCGGGATCGTATGGCAGGCAGGTCGGAATCGTGCTCGCGTGCAGCAAGCTATGGCCGTCCTGATGTTGCAAGCCTTCGCCGTTGAGCGAAGTGCGGCCGGATGTTGCACCGAGCAAAAAGCCTTTGGCGCGGATATCCCCGGCGAGCCAGAACAAATCGCCGACGCGCTGCGGACCGAACATCGAATAGTAAATGTAAAACGGAACCATCGGCACGCCATGCGTGGCGTAACTCGTGCCAGCGGCAATGAACGACGACATCGCGCCGGTTTCGCTGATGCCTTCTTCGAGAATTTGTCCGTCTTTGGCTTCGTGATAATACGAGAGCGTCTTACTGTCCACCGGTTCGTAAAGCTGGCCCTTGGACGAATAAATTCCAATTTCGCGGAACAGCGTGTCCAAGCCAAACGTGCGCGCCTCGTCAGGAATGATCGGCACGAGATGCTTGTTCAAACCTTTGTGCTGAAGCATCAGGCTCAACAAACGTCCGAAGGCCATAGTCGTTGAGACTTCGCGCGTCGAACTGCGCGCCATTTCGGCAAAGTGAGCCATCGTCGGCACATCAAGCTTGGCTGGCTTGACGATGCGCGCCGGCACAAAGCCACCCAGCCTTTTGCGCTGCGCCAAAAGATATTTCATCTCCGGGCTGTCGGCGGGCGGACGATAAAATGGCATGTCGGCAATGACATCGTCGCTCAACGGAATGTCAAAACGTTTGCGGAACTCGCGGAGTTCCTTTTCGTTCATTTTTTTCTGTTGGTGCGAAATGTTTTTGCCTTCGCCCGCTTCGCCGAGGCCGTAGCCCTTGACGGTTTTCGCGAGCACGACGGTCGGCTGGCCTTTGTGATCCATCGCGGATTTGTAGGCCGCATACATTTTGCGCACGTCATGACCACCGCGCAAAAGCTTGCTGATCTGCTCGTCGCTCAAATGCGTCACGAGTTCGAGCAACTGCGGATACTTACCGAAGAAATGTTTGCGCGTGTAGCTGCCGGGTTCGACGATGTATTTCTGGTAATCGCCATCGCAGCATTCTTCCATGCGTTTGAGCAAGAGGCCGGTCTTGTCGCGTTTGAGAATCTCGTCCCACTCGGTGCCCCAAATCACCTTGATGACATTCCAGCCGGCGCCGTGGAACAAGCCTTCGAGTTCCTGGATAATTTTGCCATTGCCGCGCACCGGCCCGTCGAGCCGCTGCAAATTGCAGTTCACGACCCAAATGAGGTTGTCGAGATTCTCGCGCGCCGCGAGCGTGATCGCGCCAAGTGATTCCGGTTCATCGGATTCACCGTCGCCCAGGAACGCCCAGACCTTCGGTTCTTCCTTCCAGTTCACCAAACCGCGCGCCATCAGGTAGCGATTAAAGCGCGCCTGATACAGCGACATGATCGGGCCGAGGCCCATCGAGACCGTGGGGAACTGCCAGAACTCCGGCATCAAATACGGATGCGGATACGACGACAGCCCGCCGCCCTCGGCGAGTTCCTGCCGGAAATTTTGCAACTGTTTTTCGCTGATGCGGCCTTCGAGATAAGCGCGCGCATACATGCCGGGCGCGGCGTGGCCCTGAAAATAAACAATGTCGCCGGGAAACTCGTCCGTCGCGCCGCGGAAAAAATGGTTTTGCGCCACTTCGTAAAGCGTCGCCGACGAAGCAAACGACGCAATGTGGCCGCCGACGTTCGTCGTGGAATTCGCCTTCACGACCATCGCCATCGCATTCCAGCGAATAAGGCTCTTAATGCGGCGTTCGATGTCGCGGTCGCCCGGAAACGCCGCCTGCTGTTCCGGCGGAATTGTGTTGGCGTAAGCCGTCGTCAAGCCTGCCGACGCGCGTGGCGTGGTGCGCAACTGGTCGGCGAGTTTTTCGAGCAACTCCGCGGTGCGCTCCGGCCCCTGGCTTTGCAGCGACAATTCAAAAACCGACTGCAAAGATTGCGACCATTTGTCGCCATTGCTGTTGGAGGCGGATGCGCCGCGCGAACCGGATATTTCTTTTTTTGATGCTTTCACTTGGCTAAACTATTTTTGCAAACGCAAAGACAATGCGTGAAACATTAAACCGATTTTGTCCTCCCAACACCAGCCAAATTGCAACCGGATGCAACGGTTGAACCTTGAACTTCCCTCGCCCGCCGAAAATCTGGCGGCAGACGAAGTCTTGCTGGATGTGTGCGAAGCCGGTCACGGCGGGGAAACGCTCATTTTCTGGGAACCGCGCGAAACCTTCGTCGTCGTCGGCTACGCGAATAAAGTGGCAACGGAAGTGAACGTGACCACGTGCGCCGCCCGAGGCATTCCTATCTACCGCCGCTGCTCCGGCGGTGGCACGGTGGTGCAAATGCCGGGCGGATTGAATTACAGCCTGATTTTGCGCATCACCGAAACCGGCCCGACGCGGAACATCACTGCGGCAAACCAATTCATCATGGAGAAAAACCGTGTTGCGATTGAATCCCTTCTGCCGGAATCCAAAATTTCAGTCAGAGGCCACACCGACCTTTGTCTCGGCGATTTGAAGTTTGCCGGCAACTCGCAGCGCCGCCGGAAAAATTTCCTATTGTTTCACGGCACGCTGCTGCTCGACTGTGACCTAGCACTGATCGGCGAGCTCCTGCGGATGCCGTCGCTGCAACCCGACTACCGCGCCAGCCGCGCCCACGAAAAGTTTGTGACCAACTTGAAATTGCCCGCCGAAACAGTGAAAGCCGCGCTAGCCGCGGAATGGAATGCCGATGAAGCATTGAAAAATCCGCCGCGGGAAAAAATCTCCGAACTCGCCCGCGAAAAGTATTCCACGCGGGAATGGAATTATAAAATTGCGTAGCGGCGGCTCGGCAGAGCGCAGCCATTTTTGGTCAGCAGCGGTCTGCCGACGCGCCGCTACAATCTTTCCGCCAATGCTGCCTGACTTGCCTCAAAAACCTCCTGATGCAGCGAACGGCCGTGTGAATCCATCGTCACCACCGCCGGAAAATCCACGATCTCCAGTTCCCAGATGGCTTCGGGCGCGCCAAATTCTTTCATCATATAGACATTGCGCACTTTCTTGATGCACTCGGCCAACACCTGCGCCGCACCGCCGACACCGTGCAAATAGACGCAGCCGTATTCCTTGCACGCCGCGAGCGTGCGTTCGCCCATGCCGCCTTTGCCAATGACGCCGCGCAGACCGAAATCGCGGATGACCTGCCATTGATATGGCTCTTCGCGAATCGAGGTCGTCGGCCCGGCGGCGGTGCAGACATAACTGCCGTCGGTCTGCTTCATCATGACCGGGCCGCAGTGATAAATAATGCCATCCTTAAAACTCACACCCGGCGGCAATGTGCCACCTTCATGCAAATACTTGTGGACCGCGTCGCGCCCGGTGAACACGGTGCCGGTGATCAACACCTCGTCGCCGACTTTTAGCGCGCGCATTTTTTCTTCGGTGAAGGGAAAACTTAATTTGGTCATGGCGGCTTCAAAATAATATTTCTGGCCGCAGATGCACCAAGATTCTTTCGTCCGCATTTCCGGGCCAATTCAAATTCTTGCGCGGCGGACAAATATTCATACAATCAGCGCGATGAAATTTGCTATGGCCATCGCGGTATTTGTCTCGTTCGCCTTCTTCATCAGCTGGGGCATCCTGCTGCTGCTGGCGGGGCATCCGTTGCTGCTCATCTGCGCCCTGCTCCTGTTCATCGGCACGTTCATCAAATACGGCTGTCTCTCGCACTGATTTTCAAGGCGCCGGCACCGGAAATTTCTGCTGCATTGCCGCCTGAATTTGCGTCCACGTCGGACAGTTTAATCCTTTCGTTCCGGCCGCCACGCCGGTGGCGTAAGCCGTCGCCGGTGACGTCCCCTGCACCGCAAAAGTTTGTCCACCGTAAGAAAAAATCGTCGTGCCGGGCAGCGCCATGTCCACTTGCGGGGAAAAATTGGCATACGATGCCAACTGTCCCGGTTGGCCCAAGGCGGTGACATCGTTGACGCCGGGAATCGCCGCCGGATAACTCGGCGCGCTGACCGGCTGATTGCCCGCCGCCGCAAAAATGACGATGCCTTTGGCGAGCGCCTGCTGGACGATGCTGTCAAGAATGGGACTGTCTGTGGTGCCGGCCAGGCTCATGTTGAGCACGGTTGCGCCGCCGTTCACCGCCGCCTGAATGCCGAGCGCCACATTCCAGCTCGTCGTGGTTTCGCCCTGATTATAAACCACAACGGATAAAATTTTCACCGGACTTTTTCCATTCGCGGATTGCGCGATCGCCTGCGCCATCGCATTGGCCATGGCCGTGCCGTGCGTGGGCACCGCCGATGTGTTGGCCGGCAAATCACCTACCACGGAAATGGCCGGCAACAAAATCGGGTTGAGCTGGCTGCCTAGCGATTGCACCTGCGTGTCAATCAAGCCAACCACCGGGCTGCACGGATCGTTCGGCGTCGAGGTGTCCAGCGTGAGCGCCGGTGTAGAACTCGGTGGCGGATTGGCCACCAGCTGCGGCGCGGGCGGCGGATCGAAAATATAATTGTAATCCACGGCGGCAACGTCGCCGTTGCTTTTCAAGCTTGCCAGCGCGGCGTCGGTCGCGGCGGCATCGGGAAATTGCAGCCGGTAAATACCCGTCTTGTCGTCGCGCCCGGTCACCTTCGCCCCGATGGCTTTCGCCAGCGCGTCAATGTCCGCGCCCGGCTTGAGTTTCACGATCAATTCGTTGGCAACGTGCGCCTGCCGTTTCACCACCGGCTTGGCCAACCGGACCGGCAGTGTGGCGTTTTCCATCGCCGTGGTAAAAACATAAAGCTGCGTCGGGCCGTTGGTTTTGGGCACCAGCGCAAAATTTAAATCGCCCAGCAGTTTGTGCAACGCCTCGCCGGCGGGCAGCCCGGAAAATTTCGTGGACGCAAGATGCGTCGCGCCCGGCTCCACAAAAATATGCCAGCCGGTCTGATGCGCAATGTCTTCCAGCATCGGCCAGAGCGGTTCGCCGCGCAGTTCCGCGCTCACCGAATCGTTCGCGACAAGCCAGACGAGCGAGTTTGTCTCCGTCGCTTGCGTGCTCAAACCGGCAGCCAGCAGAAGACAAAAAACAATTTGGCGCAATTTAAACATCGGTGGTTTGGAGCGTTAAATCGGCGGTCACGTTCAGTTTATTTCTTGGCCGTCACCGCGCTCACCCAGGCTTGGTTGTCGAGATACCAGCGGATGGTTTCGCGGATGCCGTCCTCAAATTTATGCGCCGGCGTCCAGCCGAGCTCCCGCTGAATCTTCGCCGCGTCAATCGCATAACGCCGGTCGTGGCCGGGCCGGTCGGTGACAAACGAGATCAGCTTGCGTGAATTGCCGCCGAGCTGCGGCGCGAATTCGTCAATCGTGTCGCAGATCAACTGCACGATGTGGATGTTGGCCCACTCATTGTGGCCACCGATGTTGTAAGTCTCGCCGAGCACGCCGCGATTCGCCACCGTCCACAGCGCCTCCGCATGATCGCGGACGTAAAGCCAGTCGCGCACATTCATGCCGTCGCCATAGACCGGAACATTTTTGCGCGCGAGCACGCTTTGGATCACAACCGGTATTAATTTTTCCGGAAATTGAAACGGACCGTAGTTGTTCGAACAATTCGTGATGACCGTCGGTAAGCCGTAAGTGTGATGATACGCGCGCACCAAAAAATCCGACGATGCCTTGCTCGAGGAATACGGCGAGTTCGGCGCGTAAGGCGTCGTTTCGGTGAACAGCCCGGTCGCGCCAAGCGAACCGTAAACCTCATCGGTCGAGACGTGATGAAATTTTTTACCGGCAAATTTGCCGTTCCAAAATCCCCGGCAAGCTTCGAGCAAATTAAAGGTGCCGAGAATATTCGTCGTGATAAAATCGCCCGGCCCGGTAATGGAACGATCCACGTGCGATTCCGCCGCGAGATGCATGACGTGCGTGATGGCGTGTTTTTCCACGACTTGCAGCGTCGCCGCCTTGTCGCGCAAATCCACTTTCTCGAAAATATATTTCGCGTGCCGGGCAACCGTTTCCAGATTTTCCAAACGGCCGGCGTAAGTCAGGCAGTCCAGATTAACGAGCTTGGCGATCCGCGTGTCGTCGATGACATGGTGGATTAAATTGGAGCCGATAAAGCCCGCGCCGCCGGTGATGAGTAAGTTCATGGTTGAAAGTTGCAGGTTGAAAGTTACTCCGCTTTCCAATTGTTCAGCGAGTCCAGAAGCGCTTCCTCGACGCCGCGGATTTTCACGCCCGCCGCCAGCAGCTTGGAAACATCCATCACGCAGTTTGAGCGCGGCGTTTTGGCAGCCACTTTGTAAAACTCCTCGTCGCTCGACCAGTATTCAAATTTATGTTTGGGCTTCAGGATTTTTTCCAGCGTTTCCACCACATGCCGCGTCGTCACAAAGCCGGGATTGGTCACGTTGTAAATGCCGAACGGCGCACGCAGTTCCCACGTGTCGAGACACGCCTTCACATAATCGGCGCGGTGCGAAATGGAATTCACGTTGTCGTATACCTTTGGATATCGTTGCACCTTGCTCAAATAATTCCGCTTGTTATCGAACTCATCAAAGGGAATCCGCAGCCGCCAGACGTAGCTCTGGCCAAGTCCCGCCATCGCCTCTTCGCCGAGCGCCTTGGTGCCGCTGTAAAAACTGCACGGCTGGTCGCGAAAGGAAAAATTCGGCGTGTCCGTTTCGGTGAAACCGCGGATCACCGCCGGATTGTTTTCCACAAGCGCGCGCAATTCCGGTTTGGTGAAATCTTTTTCGGTGCGCGTTTTGCCGTTCTCAAAAACCTTCGCGCCGCTGAAAATGCAGCCGCTCGAAACGTGGCCCCACGGAATGCCGGCCACGGCGCAAGCGTGCGCGATGGTTTGCGGCAGCAGGGTGTTGCCCACGAGCGTGCCCGCCTTGTCGAGTTCGCACGCGTCCACGTTGGGCTTGCCGGTGTAGCCGGCGGCGTTGACGACGAACGCAGGTTTTTTTGTGCGGAGAAATTCCAGCAGCAAATCAAAGCGGGTGTAATCCATCTGCGCGCGCGACAGCGGAAGAAATTCCTTTTGGCGTTGCTGCAATTCTTTGGCAAACGCCTCGCCGATGTAGCCGGTGGCACCGAGAAGTAAGATCATAATTATTGGCGTTTGGCCTCGGCCACGACCTCGTTTTCCAGATAACTGCGGTATTCACAGTGCGGCATCGCCTCGACAATCTTTTCCAACTGCGCCAGCGAGACAAATTTCTGCCGAAACGACGTTTCTTCCGGACAGCCGATCTTGATGCCCGCGCGTTTTTCAATCGTCTGCACATAGGCGCTGGCGTCGTGCAGACTGCTGCTCGTGCCGGCGTCCAGCCACGCAAAACCGCGGTTGAGCCGCTGCACGCGCAACTCGCCGCGCCGCAAATACTCGACATTCACCGCCGTGATCTCCAGTTCGCCGCGCGCGGAAGGCTTCAAATTTTTTGTGATGCCAATGACCTGGTTGTCAAAAATATAAAGTCCCGGCACAGCGAAATTGCTCTTGGGCGACTTGGGTTTTTCTTCGATGGAAACCGCCTTGCCGTGCGCGTCAAATTCCACCACGCCGTAACGCTCGGGATCGTTGACGTGGTAGCCAAAAATCGTCGCGCCGGACTTGAATTCGGCAAACGCATTTTGAAACGTGTCGCCACCGTAAAAAATGTTGTCGCCGAGAATCAGCGTCACGTTGGCTTTGCCAATAAAACTTTCCGCGATGAGAAACGCCTGCGCAATGCCCGCCGGTTTTTCCTGCTCGCGATAATCAATCGTCAGCCCGAAGCGGCTGCCGTCGCCGAGCAGTTGCCGGAAGCGCGGCAGGTCTTGCGGCGTGGAAATTAGGCACAGTTCGCGAATGCCGCCTTCGATGAGCGTCGTCAGCGGATAATAAACCATCGGCTTGTCATAAACCGGCTGCAGCTGCTTGCTCGCCACGAGCGTGAGCGGATACAGCCGCGAGCCGGCGCCGCCAGCGAGGATGATGCCTTTCATTTGTGCAACAGTGTAAATTTAGCGAATAAATTCCGCCAATAAAAAAGCCGCGTTTTTCAACGCGGCTTGTTAAATTACTTCGGATCACTTCGACATGGCATCCGGCGTCGCGGCCGTTTGATTGAAGATCAGCTTGTCCTTGTCGGCGGTGACCAAAATCAGATCGCCTTCGTGCAGCACGCCCTTGAGAATTTCCTCGGCGAGCGGATCCTCGAAGAATCGCTCGACCGCGCGGCGCATCGGCCGCGCGCCGTATTGCGGGTCGTAACCCTTCTCCACGAGAAAATCCTTCGCCTTCTCGTCCAATTCGAGCCGGAGATTTTTTTTGCGTAACCGCTCCAAAACCTTTTCGACTTCCAGACTCAAAATGGCAATGAGATCGGGCTTCGTGAACGAGCGGAACACAATCAGGTCGTCGAGGCGGTTTAAAAATTCCGGCCGGAAGGTTTTCTTGGCCTCTTCCAAAACGCGTTCGCGCGCTTTTTCGTAGCTGGCTTCGTCGGTGATCGGCGCAAAGCCGAGCGTGGACGATTTCCGCAGCGTGTCCGAGCCGACATTCGACGTCATCAAAATGATCGTGTTGCGGAAATTCACGACGCGACCGAGGCTGTCGGTCAATTTTCCTTCCTCCAAAATTTGCAGCAGCATGTTCCACACGTCGGGATGCGCCTTTTCGATTTCGTCGAACAGCACGACGGAATACGGATTGCGCCGCACTTTTTCCGTGAGCTGACCGCCTTCCTCGTAGCCAACGTAGCCCGGTGGCGAACCGACGAGTCGCGACACGTTGAACTTCTCCATGTATTCGCTCATGTCGAGCTGGATGAGCGATTTCGTGTCGCCGAACATCTGCTCCGCGAGCGTTTTGGCGAGCAGGGTTTTGCCGACACCGGTTGGGCCGAGCAAAAGAAAAGTTCCGATCGGGCGGCGCGGATCTTTCAAGTCAGCGCGTGAACGGCGCAGCGCCTTGCATAGCGATGACACCGCTTCGCGCTGGCCGACGACGACTTTTTCCATTTCCACTTCGACCGTGAGAAGCCGCTGCATCTCGCCCTGACCCATGCGCTGAAGCGGAATGCCGGTCCACTTCGAAACGACGTGCAAAATTTCTTCCTCGTCCACCTTGATGCGTTTTTCGTCACCCTTGGTGCGCCATTCTATGAGCAGCGTTTCCATTTTTTCCTTGGCCTGTTTTTCCTTGTCGCGCATCTGTGCGGCGCCCTCGAAATCCTGGTTCTTGATGGATTTTTCTTTTTTGCCTTTGATCTCCTCGATCTCGGCTTCCATCGCCTTGATTTCCGGCGGCCGTGTCATCGTGCTGATGCGGGCGCGGGAACCGGCTTCGTCCAAAACGTCAATCGCCTTGTCCGGCAAAAACCGGTCGGTGATATAGCGATCAGACAATTTCACGGCCGCTTCCACGGAAGCATCGGTGAATTCCGCCTTGTGATGCTCCTCGTATTTGTGGCGCAGGCCTTTCAAAATTTCAATTGCGTCTTCAATCGAAGGGGCTTCGACTTTCACCGATTGAAAACGGCGTTCGAGCGCGGCGTCCTTCTCGATGTATTTGCGATATTCGTTAAGGGTGGTAGCGCCGACGCATTGCATTTCGCCGCGTGACAACGCGGGTTTGATGATATTGCTCGCATCCATCGTGCCTTCGGCAGAACCAGCCCCGACGATCGTGTGCAGCTCATCAATGAAGAGAATGACATTTTTGGCGCGACGAATTTCGTCCATCACCGCTTTGATGCGCTCTTCAAATTGTCCGCGATATTTCGTGCCTGCCACCATCAGCGCAAGATCCAAAGTGATGACGCGCTTGGTCAGCAGCAGTTCCGGCACATTGCCTTTGACAATTTCCTGCGCAAGCCCCTCGACAATAGCCGTCTTGCCCACGCCCGCTTCACCAAGCAGAACTGGATTATTTTTGGTGCGGCGACAGAGAATCTGGATGACGCGCTCGATTTCATTTTTGCGGCCGATGACCGGGTCCATGTCGCCCTTGCGACAAATTTCCGTCAGATCACGCCCAAATGCTTTCAACGCCGGCGTTTTAACCTCGCCCTTCTTCTCCGTGCCAGCGGAGGCCTTTTCGGGAGCGGCTTCGCCGGGCGGCTGTGGTTCTTCACCGGGCTGGCCGGTGAAATTCGGATCCAGTTCCTTCAAAGTTTCCTGCCGCGCGACTTCTATGTCCACGTCAAGACTACGCAACACTTTCGCCGCCACGCCGTCACCCTCGCGCAGTAACCCGAGCAGCAAATGCTCCGTGCCGACGTAGGTGTGATTGAGATTTTTCGCCTCCTTCTGCGCCAGCGCGATGACTTTTTTCACGCGCGGCGTGTAAGGGATGTTGCCAATCATTTTCTGATCCGGCCCGGTGCCGACCTGTTTCTCGACCTCCAAGCGAACGGTTTCGAGATCCAGTCCCATCTTGGTGAGAACATTGACGGCGACGCCCTGCCCCAATTTGATCAGGCCGAGCAGCAGATGCTCGGTGCCGAGGAAATTGTGGTTCAGTCGGTCGGCTTCCTTACGCGCCAACGCCAGCACCTGCTGGGCGCGCGGCGTAAAATTGCTCATTGCTTCATCGCTCATACTTAAAACATTCTGCTATGAGTCGGTAGATTTGTCCAATGCCAACAGGAAAAAATCAGAAAGTGCAGGCTTTTTTATCCTCAAGCCCGCCAAAATAATTCCGAAAGACGCGAATCGATCGGCCGGCATCGATCTTTTAAATCGCGCGCGGGGAAACCGGGAGCCGGAAACCCACGCAACAAAAAGCAGCGGGAATCAGTTAGCCGCGCTGCCCGGCGGCTTGGTCACCGGCCGGCTGACATTTTTCAAACGGTCGCGCACCATGTCGGCGCGGACCAGGTCGCGCTCCTCGGCGGACAATTTATCCGACAGCGATTTTTGCAGATGCGCCGGCTGCGTCATCAGAAACAATTCGTCAATCAAGCCGCGATGCGCGCCCGGAAATAATTCCAAGTCCACGCCCAGCCGCATCAGTGAAAGCAGGTTCATCGTTTCCTTGGATGAAATGCTGTGCGCATTCGCCAGCACGCCGTAGGCGCGGCCGATATGGTTGAAAACGACTTTCGGTTTTTTCTCCAGCAACGTCTGCCGCGCATTTTCCTCGTGCTCGATGATCTGCGCCATGACTTTTTCCAGCCGCTCGACAATGACCATTTCACTTTCTCCCAGCGTCATCTGGTTGGAAACCTGAAAAACATTTCCCAGCGCCTCGGTGCCTTCGCCGTAAAGCCCGCGCACGGCAAGGCCGAGTTTATTGACCGATTGCACGATCGGATTGATTTGCTCCGCCAGCACGAGACCCGGCAAATGCAACATCGCGCTGACGCGGATGCCCGTGCCAAGATTTGTCGGACACGCCGTCAAATAACCCAGCTCGTTGTCGAAGGCGAAATTCAATTTTTTCTCCAGCCCGGAATCCAAACGGTCCACCGCCTGCCATGCTTCGCGGATTTGAAAACCCGGTCGCAATGCCTGCATCCGCAGATGATCTTCCTCGTTGATCATCACGCAGAAGGTTTCGTCGTGGTTCAACACCACGCCGCTGCCGACATTTTTCGCCGCGTGCTCGCGGCTGATCAAATGGCGCTCCACCAAAATCTGTTTGTCCAGAGCGGTCAGATTATCCATCGCCTCGGCAAAGGAATCCGCCATCTCCGGCAACGCACTGACGGCGGGTTGAATGGTCTCCCAGACTTTGACACGCTCGGGTTTTTTGGCCCAGCCGGGAAACGCCGATTCGCGAAGATTGCGCGCCAGCCGCACGCGGCTGGACATCACGATGCGGTCGTTCGGCCCATGCCGGTGCGTGGATTCCGCCGGCGAACAAAGAAAGGAATGAATGTCTTTCATCGCGGTGTTTTGGCCGTGGACGGACTGCTCATGGATTTGATTTCATCGCGCAACGCCGCGGCCGCCTCGTAATTTTCTTCCTCGACCGCCTTGGCCAGTTTTTTCTGGAGGGTTTTCAAACGGTCCACATTTTCGCGTGTCTGCCGCAGCGCTTCCGGCGCCTTGCCGACATGGCGCACGCCTTTGTGCATGGTCTTGAGCAGGCCGGACAATCCTTCCGCGAACGTGCGGTAACATTCCGGGCAGCCGAGCCGGCCGGACTTCTTGAAATCCGCCTGCGAAAATCCGCAGCGCGGACATTTCAACTCGGTGCCGCCGGCCGCCGTGTCCAAGCCCTGCGCTGCGCCGAGACCGAGCATCAAATCCGCCATCGCAAAACTCGCCGGGTCGTTCACGCCCTTGGCCTTGGCGCAATCATCGCACAAATCCATTGCCTGGACTTTGTTGTCGGCGGAAATGTTCGTCAGGAAAACCGTGGCCGGTTTTTCTTTGCAGACGGAACAGATTTTTTTTGCGCTCATGTATTAATATATCGGCTCGCCGGTTGAATTGGTCAAGGCGTGGTATTCCTCGACCAGCTTGCGCGTGAGCGGACCGGGCTGGCCGGTGCCGATCACCCGGCCGTCAATCTTCACCACGGGCATGATTTCCGCACCCGTGCCGGTCAGGAAACATTCGTCCGCATTGAATAAATCGTAGCGCGTCAGGTTCGGCTCCGAAACTTTGAGGGCGGCTTTTTCCGCGAGTTCCATCACCGTTCCACGCGTGATGCCGTAAAGCGCGCCCGCCGAAAGCGGCGGCGTGAGCAGCGCGCCATTTTTCAAAATAAATAAATTATCCGCCGTGCATTCGGCGACGAAACCTTCGGAGTTCAGCATGACGGCCTCTTCCACGCCGGCATTGTTCGCCTCGATTTTGGCGAGGATGTTGTTGAGATAATTCAGCGATTTGATCGCCGGATTCAGCGCGCTGTGCAAATTACGAACGGTCGGCACCGTCACAATGCTCATGCCGTGCGCGTAAAGTTCCGCCGGATAAACCTGGATGGTGTTGGCTATGATGATGACCGACGGATTTTTGCAACTGCGCGGATTCAAGCCGAGCGTGCCCACACCCCGCGTGACGATCAGCCGGATGTAGCCGACGCGCAGATCATTCGCGCGACACGTGTCCACCGTGGCCTTCATCAATTCCGCGTGCGACATCGGAATGTCCAACAAAATCGCCTTGGCGGAATAAAACAGCCGGTCAATATGTTCCTTCAATTTGAACACGCGGCCATTGTAAATGCGGATGCCCTCAAAAATGCCGTCGCCGTAAAGCAGGCCGTGATCGAACACGGACACTTTGGCGTCCTGTTCGCTGCATAATTTGCCATCAATGAAAATTTTCATGCAAAGAGGCACAAGCTACGCGAAAAAATGAACCGAGGCAAACGTGAATTTCCGCGTGACAAGCGCGTTTGAATGGTTATATTGCACGCCCTTTGCGACCCTATGGTCTAGCGGTTAGGACATCTCCCTTTCACGGAGATAGCCCGGGTTCGATTCCCGGTAGGGTCGCCATTCTT
>CAISEZ010000058.1 GCA_903884535.1 uncultured Verrucomicrobia subdivision 3 bacterium | reverse complement strand
CAGCGCGCGGGCCGCCGCCAGATTTTCCACGGTAGAAATTTTGTAAGCGGGCGTGGCATTGGCCAGCGCGCGCTGAATCAATTCCGCGTGATCCCGTTCGTCTTCGATGAGCAGGATGTGATTCATGGGGAAACGGTTTTCAGGTTCGGCCCCGCTTTTTTATTTTCCACGCGTCCAGCAAAACCCAAGTCCTGCAGCAGCTGGGACAGCCGCTGAAAATCCACCGGCTTGGTCACGAAGCTGTTGGCGTGCGATTCAAATGCCATCGCCACGTCCCGCTCGGCGTCGGAAGTCGTCAGCATCACGATGGGTGTGCGGTGCCATTCCGGATGACTCTTGACGCGCCGCAATACTTCCAGTCCGTCCATCCGCGGCAAGCGCAGATCCAGCAGCACCAGATCCGGCGCGGGAAATTGCGTGCGCGCGGCGTAAAGGCCCTGGCCAAAAATAAAATCAACCGCCGCCTCGCCGTCCTCGACATGGTGCAAGCGGACGGTCGCCGGGAAACTTTCCAGATGGCGCCGCACCAATTCCGCATGATCGGGATTGTCTTCGACGAGCAGGATGTTCAGCGCCTGGCCACTCATACTTTTTTATCCATTGCCGGGCTAGATAGTGCCGCGTGGCTGGGCAGAGTGAAGTAAAAAGTGGTGCCCTGGCCGAGGCCCGCCGATTCCACCCAGATGTGGCCGCCGTGAAATTCGACGATGCGCCGCACCAGGGCCAGCCCGATGCCGGTGCCTTCCGAGCGCGTGTCAAGTTTGTTGAACAGGCCGAAAATGGTTTCGTGATGGCGGGCGTCAATGCCCTGGCCGTGGTCGCGGACAAAATAAGCGGTCTGGTCCACGATGTTTTTGAAACCGATCTCGATTTGCGGCGCGCGACCGGCGGCGGGAAATTTGAGAGCGTTCTCCACCAGGTTCTGCACGACTTCCTGTAACCGTTGCGGGTCGCCAAAGGCTGGCGGCAACTCAGGTTGCACGGTCACTTTGGCCTGTCGTTGTTTGATGGAACCCGCCAGCAGTTCCACCACGTCGCCGGCGATTTTAGCCATGGAAACCGGGACGGGCGCATTGACGATCCGGCCGATGCGCGACAGTTCCAGCAGGCCGTTGAGCAGTTCCGCCATTTTGTCCGAGGCTTGAATGATCCGCTTGAGATCGTCGTTCAAACGGTTGGTGCGGCCGGCGGCCAGATCGGACAACAGCGCGCCGGCGAAACCTTTGATGGTGATGAGCGGACTTTTAAGATCATGCGAAACCGTGTAGGTGAACCGTTCCAATTCGCTGTTTTTGTTTTTTAATTCGTCCTCCTGCCGCTGGCGGTCGGTCACGTCGCGGGTGATGATCATCAGCCCGCGCGGAATGCCCAGGCCGTCCCGCAACAGCGCGCCGTTTAATTCCGCCACGAACTGGGAACCGTCCTGTCGAGTCATGGTGAAACGCTCGTTGGTGGCGATTTTCCCCGCCACCGCGTCGCGCAAAATATTCTGGGCGCGGGCCAATTCGCCGGCGGCGACATATTCGAAGGCGTGGCGCGGCGGGTCGGCGGGATCGGCCCGCCGTTGAAATAGTTCCAGTGCCTTGGGCGAGGAATACTGCACGCGGCCTTCCAAATCCAATACGGTGATGCCGTCGGGCGAGGTGTGGACGAGCGTGCGGTAAAGTTCCTCGGCTTCCCGGCGCGCGGCCTCGGCCTGTTTGCGCGCGGTGATGTCGCGCACGATGGCCTGAATGACCGGCTGGCCGTGCAGTTCGAGCCGGTTCAGGCTGACTTCGGCGTTGAACGGCGTGCCGTCGGCGCGGCAGTGAATCCATTCAAAAAACTGTGGCTGGCCGGCAAGCGCGGCCTGGATTTTCTCCGCGGCCTTTTCGCTCGAACGCTGGCCGTCGGCCTGGCGTTCGGGGGAAAAGTGTGCGGGTGATTCGCCGATGATTTTGGCGCGCGGGCAGCCGAACATTTCCTCGCCCCGCAAATTGCATTCCAGAAAAACTTTGTGGTTCATCAACAAAATCGTGTCATGGGCAGTCTCGAACAGGGTCTTGAATTTATATTCGCTTTCGCGCAGCGCCGCTTCGGCTTGCCGGGCGGCAGTGACGTCGCGGAAACACCAGACGCGGCCCACGACTTTGTCCTCCACGAGCTGCGGCCGGGAATAGCGTTCAAACGTGCGGCCGTCGGCGAACTCCAGGATTTCAAACGTGTCCGCCTTCGACGTGTCGTTGAATTGGGCGAGATGCGTGGCCGCAATGTCGGGATGCGCTAGTTGCCGCAACAAATAATCCGCCAACGCACCGGCTTGGCGGGCTGCCAGGATTTCCGGCGGCAACTGCCAGAGGTCCGCCAACTGCTGATTGTAGCTGGTCAGCGTGCCGTCAGCCGCCACCACGAGAATGCCGTCGGCCGTCGCTTGCAGCGTGGCTTCCAGCAGCGAATTTTTCTGGCGCAATTCCAGTTCAAATTATTTCCGGATGGTGATGTCGCTCAACACGTGGAGCAGATGCGGTTTGCCGCCGCTGTGAAAACGGGAGAAGGTGCAGTCCAGCCAGACTTCCCGGCCATAGCTCGTGACGAGATGAACTTCCAGATTCCGGGATTCGCCGGTGGCCAGCACGGCCTCGGCTGCTGCCAGCAGACCCGAAGCCCGCCAGGAAACTATCTTGCGGAAATTCGACGCGGCCAACTGTTCCTCGGTGGCCCCGAGGATGTGCGCCACCGCTGCGTTGGTCAGGACACTGGCGCCGTCCGCCGTGAAAACATGGATGCCCACCTGTGAAGCCGAAACCAGTTGCTGGTTGAATTCCAGCGCCTCGCGCAAATGGGCTTCCGCCTTCAGGCGTTCGGTGATGTCCAGCGCCAGACCGAGAAAACCGCTGATTGCGCCGGTGTCATTCCGCAGGGCGGTCACCGACAGCAACACCGGCACGCGCCCGCCGTCTTTGCGGATGAACGTCCATTCGTATTCGTTCGGCAAGTTGCGGCGCGAGCGGGCGACCAGCGTTTCGAAACCGGCGGCCACCGGCTCGCCCAGTTCCTCCGCGATTTGCCGGGACCGGGCGGCCACTTCCGCGGTCTCGTGGAAAATTTCCGGCGTGGCCTGACCGACGAGTTCCTTCGCCGAGTAGCCGAGTAATTTTTCCGCGGCGGGATTGAAGCTGGTGATGCAGCCGTCGGTGTTGGTCGAAATGATCGCGTAGGCAGCGTCATTCAGAATGGCGCGCTGAAAATGCGTGAGCTGCTGAAGCGCGGCTTCCCGGGATTCCACGGTGGTCAACAGGGCGTTGAAACTTTTACCCAATTGGCCGAATTCATCATGGCCTAGGGCGGGCAACCGCTGCGAGTAATCGCCTCGGGTGCGGGCTTGCTCGGCGAGCGCGGCGAGCTGGGCCAGCGGCGTCAGCACCCATTGCCGCAGCAGAAAAAACTGGGCCAGCGCAATCGCCAGCAGCACCCCGGCACCGGCCAGCGCCAGTTCCGCCAGCGTTTGCGCATCGTGGTGCTGCACCTGTTTCAAACTCATGCGGATGAACAAATGGGGCAATTTGCTTCCGGTTCCGCGCAGCGTCTGGACCAACTCGGCCGTATCGGTTGAAAAATAAATTCCATCCAGCCGGTGCCACCGGGCGGTTTCCAGCGCCGGGCTGCCGTGCGGATACGTGGCCAGCGCTTGCCCATTTGGCAGGATGAGATCGGCGCGCAAAATTTGCGGGTTGGACTTCAGGCTGTTCAGGATTTCCTGCGCCCGGGGCATGTCTTCAAAATCCACGGCCACGGCGGAACTGACGGTGACCATTTCCGCGTAGGGGGCGAGGGTTTGCTGCACGCGGGTCCGCAGCGAATTCGCCTGAAACAGAAATGTGCCCAGGCCCACCAGCAAAAACGCCAGCACCGCCGTGCCGAGAATGGCCGTGGCAGCGCGTTTTTGAATGCCGAAGAGTTTGAACATGCCTATTTTTTCAGGATACGGCGTTCGCCGTTTTCGATGACTTCGCTGGCCACCTCGAGCATCTTGCCCGGAATCTTCAGATGGGCGGCTCGGGCGCGATCCAGATTGATGGTCATCTGGACCGTGGCGCGCGCCCGCAACTGGATGACGCCGCCGAGCACCAGAAAATTATCGTGCTCGCTCACCGTCAGCACCGGCCGCGAACCGAGCTGCTTCAAAATGGCTTTGATTTCATCCGCATCTTTTCCCGCGATGAAAATGATTTCGCAGGGCGGCAGATCTTTCAATTTCGGCGCGTGCCAGATTTCAAAACCGCGGCCGGCCGCCTGGCGGTCGTGCAAAATTTTTTCCAGCATGCCGTCAAATGGATCGATGCCCAGGAGGCCGATGCGCCACAGTTCATCCGGCGCGGCAAACGTGTTGGTCGGCCACTCGACATAGGCCGGCAGCGCCCGCAGATAACCGGCCATGACTTCGTGCGGATTGGTGGTGTGCCGTTCCTCGCCGCGCGCCAGCCCCGCCAGCAAGGCCAGCGCTGCGAGGATGCCGCCGAGGGCGGAACCGGGGCGCATTTGCTGACGGGCGGGCGTGGTCATTTCCATTGCGGTTCGGGGCTTCAAAACTGAAAACCAAATTTGAAGTAAAATTCCCGCCCGGTTAAAATCATCGGCGCTTCGCCGCCGGCATACGGCTGGGCGATGTATTGATTTTGATCCAGCAGATTGGCCACGCCCAAGCCGATCGAGGCGTGCGGCCAGCGGTATTCCACAAAGCTGTTCAGCCGAAAAGTGGAATTCATATCCACCGGCTCGGTGTGCGGATAAATGTAGGCGCGCTGCTCGGTGGTAAAAGTGCTGTTCACGTTCCACGACAACGCGTCGCTCACATGCCAGGTGGCGCTGGCGGAAAATTTGTCCGCCGGCAGGCCGAGGTTTTCGCGCGGATCGCCGGATTGCCAATAGGCCACGGTGTTTTGATCCACTACATAAAGCGAGTAGCCGAACGCGGCGGAAAATTTCGGCCGGGTGTAGCGCAGTTCCACTTCCGTGCCGTAAGTGCTGACCTTGCCGCCATTACCATAACCGTCCTGCTCGGTTCCCGGATCCACCAGATAAACCACCGGGTCCTTGATCTCCATGTAAAAAATATTTTCCGTGAGGGCGAATCCGTGGTTGAAAACATAGCCGGCTTCCAGTTGGTAGCTGGTGGTGGTTTCTGGTTTGATGGTCACGCTGGCCGGTGGGCCGGCGATGAGCAAACCGTTTTCCAGGGACACGCTGGCCGGCGAACTGAGGATGTTGATGTTCGGCGTCCGGTAGGCCTGGTCGTAAAGCAGCTTGAGATGAAACCGGTCCCACGTTTTCGTCAGCCCCAGGCGCGGCACGAACTTGCCGCCGACCGCGCTTTGATTTTCGTAGCGGCCACCGACAGTGACGTTGACCCATTTCAAATCCCAATCGAACTGGCTGTAAGCCGAGTAAGTGTCGTAGGCCACCGTGTCGGAGGTGCCGTGATTGTAAAAATTGGCGGGCGCGACGCCGTAGAAACTGGTGTCCTCCGCCTCGGCGCTGTCGCGGAGATAGCGCAGACCAATGAGCAGCGTGGCGGCGGGGGAAAGATTTGCCACAGCGGTCAGTTCGCCGATGTAGCGGTCGGTGACAATTTCCAAAGTGCTGCCGGGCACGCCGCCGCACCACGGGGTTTGCCGCCGGTAAGTCACGCTCGGCGTCACGGTCAGCCAGTCGTTCACTTTCCAATTGTAATTCGCCACCGCCGCCAGCGTTTCAAAACTGATTGGCTCGGTCGTCGGCAGGGTTTCGCCGAAATCAATCCGGTCGCTCAATTGGTAAAGATCGTAAATCAATCGCACGTCCAAATCTTTCCAGCCGAGGTCCACATCCACCAGGCGCGATTGGATGTCCGAGTTTCGCGTCATGTCAAAGCTGGTTCCGTCCAACGCGGTGTAACGCCGGTTGGACCGAAAATTTTCGCCGACATAGGCGTTCGCCGACACGCGGTAATCCCCCAGCGTGTAACCAAAGCCACCAGTGTAATCCGTGCCCACTTTGCCGGCGCCCACGGACGGCGTCACGGAACCGTAACCGCCGTTCTGATTGGCGCCCTTGGTCGTCACGCGGATGACCGCCAGTTCCGCCGTGCCGCCGTATTTGGCCGAGCCGGGGCCGCGGATGATTTCCACTTCCGCGATGGCATCGGCCGGAATGTGATGGCCCAGCTGTGTGGTGCCGTAAAGCGATTCGTTGAACTCCACGCCGTCCACAATCAACTGCAGCTTGCCTTCGTAAGCCCACAGCCCGCGAAAACTGGGGCCAACCACGCCGTTCACGTCCTGGCCAAAACCAAAGCCCGGCACCTGCTGCAAAATATCCATCAAATCCCGCGCGCCCATTTCGCGGATCTGCGCGGCCTGAATCACCGAGACGATGCTCGGTTGTTCGCGGGCCGGCCGGGGATTGATGCTGGAGATGTCAATCTTGACGCTGGCCAGTTGCGCCAGATCCAGCGCGCCGAAATCCGGCACCGCGTTGGTGGTGCCGTTGCCCGCCGCCGGCCAGGCGCACAAGGCGACCAGACCCAGCGCGGCCAGATTATTTTTTGTGACGGGAAGAAACATGGTGGCGAGGCTGATGATTTTCCGGCGCGGTGATGCCAACAAAAAAACAGCATTGGCCCGATTCGATGGAAAGGGGCCGGCCGCACGGCGCATGACATTTGAGGACATGGCTATTACCGCCAGAATTACTGCCGTAGTTTGCCGATTTTTAAATAATAGCAATCAAAAAACAAACGCCCATCATGCTCGCTCAAAATTTAAATTTGTTCCGCGCGCAGTTCTTCTGACGCTCCGTTTTCAGGCCGCTGTCGCCGGCGCGAGGTTCCGCAAATTTTTCAGCAAGTCTGCGCCCACCACGCCGTCAATGTCCAGCAGCGCCTTGACCACGCCTTTGACCTTGGCGATGCCCAGAATATAATCCGTGCAAATCTGGCCGCCAAAATCCGGCGTCGCCTCGATGTCGGCTTTGTTGAGGTTGATGACTTCCTCGACCCCGTCCACGACCAAGCCCATCGGCGTGACCTTGCCGTCCGGCAGGCGCACTTGCGCGACAACGATGCAGGTCTGGCTGTTGTCTTCCTGGGGCGGAAACTGAAACCGCCGGCGCAGATCCATCACCGGAATGATTTTGCCGCGCAGGTTGAGCACGCCCCGGATGAAATCCGGCATTTGCGGCACGGCCGTAATGCTGGTCATGCGGATAATTTCGCGGACTTTGAGCACGTCCACGCCGTAAGATTCCCGGTGCAGCGCGAACGTGAGATATTTGCCCGCCAGCGTGTCAGGTGATTTGGTCTCGGTGCTCATGGCAATTTTTTATCGGTCCAATTTGTCGGCGTTTGCGTAGCGGCTACTGCCGCTTAAAAATTTTTAAAATCGTCGTCCATCGGAATCTCGTTGCGGCGGGCAGTCAGGCTGTGGCCGTTTTGGTTGGATGCGGATGTGTGGCGGTTACCATTGTTGCCGTTGGTGGCGGGCTTGAACGGTTTTCTGACCGATGCAGCGGCGGCTTTGGGCGGATGGCTGGTGTTCGCGTCAAGCCCGCCCACGAGCTGCAGCAGTTCGCCCACCGCCTGCTTCGTCATCTCGGCTTGCGAGTTCAACTCCTCGGCTGCGGCGGCGCTTTCTTCGGCGTTGGCGGCGTTGCTTTGCGTCACCTTGTCCATCTGACCCACTGCGGCGTTGATCTGGCTGATGCCGTGCGTTTGTTCCTGCGAAGCGCCGGTCACTTCGGTCACCAGTTCGTCCACCTGACGAACCTTGGCGACGATGTCGTTCAGCATTTCCGCCACTTTGCTGCTGATGTGGACGCCCTCGGCGGTGCGACCCAGCGCGCCTTCAATTTTGCCCGCCGTTTCTTTGGCGGCCTGGGCGCAGCGCTGCGCCAGGTTACGGACTTCATCCGCCACGACGGCAAACCCCATGCCAGCCTCGCCGGCGCGGGCGGCTTCCACGGCGGCATTGAGCGCGAGAATATTGGTTTGAAACGCGATTTCATCAATCGTCTTGATGATTTTGGCAATGTCGTCGCTAGAAGCTTTGATCGCCGACATGGCGGCGGACATGGCCTGCATATCGCCCACGCCGCGGTCGGCGGCTTCGCGCGCTTGCTTGGCCAGCCCATTAGCCTGTTTGGAATTTTCGGCATTGCGCTTAGTCATTGAAGACATCTCTTCCAGGGACGCGCTGGTTTCCTCAAGCGACGAAGCCTGTTCGCTGGCACCGGCGGCAAGCGTCTGGCTGGCGCTGGACACTTGGCTGGCGGCGCTGGCCACTTGCGCGGAACTATCGTTGAGCGTCAGCGCCAGTTGCCGCAACGTCTCGTTCAGACCCCGGCTGATGAGCGCGCCGATGGCGAGGGCGAAGATCAGGACCACTATGGAAATGCCGATGATGAACACCGTGGCCCGGTCGGTGGATCTGAAGGCTTGTTCGGTTTCCCGATCGCCGTTTTTGATGTTCAGCGCGAGTGCCTGATCCACCAACGTGTCGTATTTATCAAATGCCGAATAAACGCTCGCGCTGTTCAATTGCGTTGCTTCGTCCACTTTGCCGGCATCAACCAAGTCCAACAGCTGGTCGCGGAGCGTGATGTATTGAACCCGGGCCGCCTTGAGTTTGTCGAACAACTCGCGGTCTTCGCTCGTCGTGACCGTTTTTTCATAATCATCCACGAATTTCCGGATGGGTTCCCGGCTGGCCTCGATGGCGGCGCGGAACTTTTTACGTTCTTCCGGCGTCTTGGCCAGCAATTCATTCAGCACATCCACTTGAACGTCGCTGCCGATCCCTTTGATTTGTGACATCGCATCCATGCCGGGCATCGCGACCACGTTCATGAAGTGGGCGGCATTCTTGGCCTGCCGGAGCATGAAGTAAGAAACGACCGTCAGCACCAGCATCAATGCACAGATCGCGGCGACGCTGGCTGCAAGCCGTTTTTTTATCGTCCAGTTTTTCATAAATTTTTTTGTTCCAGACTGGTTGAAGCTTGTGCGCTGGGCGCATCGCCACCTTATTCCATCGGCTATTGGGCTGGTGGCTTTAGCCGTTTCTGGTTTTCTAAATGCAAAGCCAATCACGGTGCGGTTTTGCGGTAGATCGCCGGCTGAATCAATTTCAAGGCGTGCTTCACGCCGCTCAAACTTTCCGAGTGGCCGACGAGCAAATAGCCACCCGGCACCAGTTGGGCGGACAACTGCCGCACGAGCGTCTCCTGCGTCGGCCGGTCAAAATAAATCATCACGTTGCGGCACAGGATCAGGTCAAACAATTGCGTGAACGGATACGTGCCGCCCAGCAAATTGAGATGCTGGAAAATCACGCGCTGCCGCAGTTCCGCTTTGACGCGGAACTGGCCGGCCCATTTTTTCTCGCCCTTTTGAAAATGCCGCCGCAACTGATCGGGGCTGATGCCAGCCAGTCGTTCCTGGTCGTAAATCGCCTGCCGCGCCACGTCCAAAACGCGCGTGGAAATGTCCGTGGCCTCGATCTGCCAGCGGCCGGATTCGGCCGGGGCGAACTGTTCGGCCAGATGAATGGCGAGCGAATAAGGCTCTTCGCCGGTGGAGGACGCCGCGCTCCAAATCCGGAACGGTTCCGCCCGCCGTTTCACCGCGTTCCACGCCGGGATGATGGTCTGGCTGATAAATTCAAAATGTTTCAGCTCGCGGAAAAAGTGCGTGTGGTTGGTGGAGATGCGGTCAATGAGAAACGGCAGTTCCTCCGCGCCAGCGGCCGTGCGCAGCAGTTGGCAATACTCGCGATAATCTTTCAGGTTAAGCTGCCGCAGCCGTTTCGCAAGCCGTGACGCCACCAGCACGCGCTTGTCGGCACCGAGATGAATCCGGCTCCGTTCGTAAATCAACTGGCACAGAAAATCGTAGTCCGCATCGGACAATTTGGCCTCCGTCCAGCCGAACTCGGCGAGGCTATCGGCAGCGGGTTGGAGAGAGCCTAGGCTCATTTCAATTCCGCCAGCAGTTGCCGCACGTGCGTCAGCAGTTGATCCGCCGTGAACGGTTTGTGCAGCACCGCGTTCGCGCCGGCCGCCTTGGCTTCGGCGACGCGGTGTTCCTCGCCCAGACCGGTGATGACGATGCTTTTGAGGTTGGGCTGCATTTGCAGCAGGCCGCGCAACATCCCCGGCCCGTCCATCTGCGGCATCATCACGTCGCTCACGACCAGCCGGATTTCCGCGCGGTTTTGCTGAAAGATGGCCAAACCTTCGCGGCCTTCCGCCGCCGTGAGCGTGCGATAACCTTGCCGGACCAGAATCGCGCTGGCCAGCCGGCGCACGGCCGGCTCGTCGTCCACCACGAGAATGAGTTCGCCGTGACCGCGCAATGTTTCGGCCTCGCCCGCGCCAGCGCCATTGGCCTCGGATTCGCCCGGCGCGGCGGGAATATGCACCAGAAATTTCGTGCCTTGGCCGAGCTGTGTTTCCAGATGAACGAAACCGCCATGGTTTTCCGCGATGCCCAACACCGTGGCCAGCCCGAGGCCGGTGCCTTGCCCGAGCGGTTTGGTGGTGAAGAACGGATCGAAAATTTTGTCCAGCAATTCCGGCGCAATGCCGGTGCCGGTGTCGGCGACCGAAATCACCACATAGCTGCCGGGTTTGGCCTTCGGATGAATTTTTGCACCGGCCGCGTCCAGTTCGGTTTTGCCCAAGCCGATGGTGAGCGTGCCGCCTTGCGGCATGGCGTCACGGGCATTCACGCACAGGTTCATGATGACCTGCTGGATTTGCGTAGCGTCGCCGAGCAAAATGCAGGGCTGTTTGGAAATGCTGGTGGCCACCTCGATGGAACGCGGAAAAGTTTCCCGCGCGATGCGCTGCATCTCCTGAATGAGATGCTTGGGGTTCAGCAAAATTCGCTGGCCCTCGACGCCGCGCGCAAACATGAGCACCTGCCGGATGATGTCCGCGCCGCGCCGCGAACAGGTTTCCAGCGTCTGAAAACAGGCCTTCATGCTGTCGTCCTCGGCGTTGTCCTTGATGAACTGGACGGCCATCATGATTGGCGCGAGCACATTGTTCAAATCGTGCGCCAGGCCGCTAGCGAGCGTGCCGATGCTTTCGAGGCGCTGGCCGCGGAGCAGTTGAGATTCGAGTTTTTTCTTTTCGGTGACGTCGTTGTTGACGATGAGAATCGCCTTGGGTTTGCCATCCGCTTCACGCATCAACGTCCACCGGCTTTGGATCGTCAGTTCGAGTCCGCTGCGGGATTTTTGTTTCAGCTCGCCGGTCCATTCCCCCTGCTGCTGAACGGCGTTGAGCGCGCGGGTCGCTTCAAACGGGTCGGCGGTTTGCAGCATTTCGGAAGAGGTTCGCTTTTTCGCCTCGTCCGGCGACCAGCCGTAAAGCTGATGCGCGCCTTCGTTCCAATAAATGATCCGGTCGGAAAAATCGCGGACCAAAATGGCGTCGCGCGTGATATCCAGCAGCGCGGCCTGGGCGCGGATCTGTTCGTCGGCGCGGACGCTTTTGGTGATGTCCTCCAGACAGATCAGCACGCGCACGGTGTCATCGAACTGGATGCGTTCGGTGGAGACGAGCAGCACCACCGGGCTGTCCTGGCCGTCGCGCGTGACCGTCTTGGTCATTTTGACCTGCCGCAAACTTTTACCCGTGGTGAGCGTTTCGATGAGGACGCGCCGGAGATTGCAGCCGAGGCAGGCCGTAGAGTTGGTGCATTCGGCGTTATGCTTCGGGTTGGTATGAAACAATTCCGCGATCCGAAGATTTTTGGCGAGGTGCAAACGGTGGCTGGCAAACTCGCTGGCGGCGTGGTTGGCGCGGACAATTTGCAATTGCTCGTCGAAAAGACAAAGGACGCTTGGCACGCGGTCATAGACCGTGGCCAGTTCCGCCTCGCTGCGGCGGGCGGCTTCGCGGGCGTGCAGCCGGTCAAACAAGTTGGCGAGATAATTCGCCAGACTGGTGGCGGCTTTGATGACGCGCGGTTCCACTTCGATGGAGACACGGTGGGCGAGAGAAAGCGTGCCGACGACTTGGCCTTCAGATTTGATGGGCACGCAGACGAATGTTTGCACGCCGAGAATGCGTAAAATGGGCGCGGCATATTCGCGGCGTTCGGCGACATTATTTTCCACCAGCAGTTCGCCGGAATACGCGACCTGGCCGGAGAGCGACACGTCCATCGGCACTTCAAACGGTGACGGCATTTCGTGCAGCGGAATGCCGTAGGCGCCGCGATAGACCATGAGCGCGCGGTTGAAGTCGCACAACTCGATGGACACCATCGGAAAATCCGTCATGCCGCTGGTTTCCCGCGCGATGGTGTCGAAGATGGATTGCTCGGATTCGCCGGAAAGCATCACTTCCGAAATGCGGTGGAAGGCGGTCAGTTCGCGGTTCTGCCAGAATAATTCCTGTTCCGCGCCGCGCGATTTGGTGATGTCCGTGATGGCGAACGTGGCGTCCGTCTGGGAAATATCCGACTGGATGGAGGTAAGCGTGACGTGGATGAGCGAACCGTCGCGGCGCTGGAAAACTGTCTGGCCGGCGGCGACGCCGTGCGCGGCCAAGTCGGCATATATGATTTCGCCGACGCGCTGAAATTCCAGTTCGTTGGCAAAGAGAATACGCGTGGATCGGCCCAGCAACTCTTCGGCGGCAAAACCGACCATGTCACAAAAGCACGGATTGACGTGGGTAAATACGCGATTGCGCAACCGCACGATGCCGACGGGCAAGGCACGGAAAATTTCCGCTTCCGCCGGCTCGGCCAGAGCCGGGCGGGGTTCGCTTAAAATCGCAGTCATGTCAGATTGTTCACCAAACCAGATTCACCGGCTTCTTTTCGACTAAACCAGAAACAACTTGAGGGCAAAGCGGGCGGGCAATATTTTCCTCAAGCGGGGCGGTTTGCCGCCGATACTTTCCCAGCCAGAGATGTAATTGGCCGGACCCGATGCAGTGAGCAGGTCGCCGGGTTCCAGCCGTGACGTTGATTAAAAATGTTCCATGACCGGCGATTTCCAGCGCGCGTCCGAGCCGATCTCCGTCCCGTCGGGCGGCGAGGCTGAATTAATTTATGTTGCCGACACGCCAATGGGTCATCCCGCCGCCGCGCAAAACCCTGGTCGTGGGCGTGGCCGACATGGTGGTCAGCAACGACAGCAGCGCGGACATTGTCACCTATTCGCTCGGTTCCTGTCTGGGCATCACGGTTTACGATCCGGTGAAAAAAATCGGCGGTCTGCTCCATCTCATGCTTCCTGATTCCACCATTGATGCGGTAAAGGCCGGCACGATGCCTTACATGTTTGTGGACACCGGCGTGCCGCGGCTGTTTCATGCCGCCTACAATCTCGGTGCCGACCGCAGCCGGCTGGTTGTCAAGGTGGCCGGCGGCGCGCAAATGCTCGATCAGCAGGGGATTTTCAACATCGGCCTCCGCAACTTCGCCGCGCTCGAAAAAATCATCTCGCAAAACGGCCTGCGCATTCACGCCGCCGACACCGGTGGCCTTTCCTCGCGCACTGTGCGGATGGATTTAACCACCGGCAATGTTTCCATCAAATCTCCCGGAGCGGACTCTTATCTCTTATGACTGCCCAAGAAATCGTCAACCAAGTTAAAAACCTGCCGCCCATTTCGCAGGCCGCGCTCAAGCTGGTCAACCTGCTCGATTCCGCGGAGGTGAGTAACGAAGAAGTGGTGCAGGTAATCCGGTGCGACAATGTGCTCACAGCCAAATTGCTGCGCGCTTGTAATTCGCCTTACTTCGGTTTGGAGGAACCGGTTTCTTCCGTGGATCAATCGGTTTTGATGTTGGGCCACCAGCAGATTTTGCACATCGTCCTCACCGTCGCGTTTGGCACGGCGATGGTCGTGCCGCTCCCCGGCTACGCGGTCGAGGCCAACGAACTCTGGCGGCATTCGCTCATCACCGCCTCCGCGGCCGAAATCATCGTCGCCGAAACCAGCGAGATGAATGTCGAAGTGCCCGTGGCGTTCACGGTCGGCCTGCTGCACGATATCGGCAAGCTCGCGCTCGGTCAGGCGCTCACGCCGGAAATTCAGGCGAACATCCGGCAGTTGATTGAAGCTGAAAAAATTTCCCGTTCCGAAGCCGAGCGAAAAATCATCGGCACGGATCACGGCGAAGTCGGCGCGTGCCTGCTGCGCGGCTGGAATTTGCCGGAAGAAATTCTCGAGGCCACGGCCAACCATCACAATCCGGTGTTTGAACCGCGCCCGCAGCTTTCGGTCATCACGCATCTGGCGAATTGCCTGGCGCATCTCGCCGGGTCCGCGCCGGGCTGGGATGGGTTTGCCGTGCGCGTGAATCCGAAGGCCGTCGCCGTGCTCAACATCAACGAAGCCCGACTGGAGGCGCTGGTTGCCCAAGTCCGCGAATCATTTGACCGTGTGGATCAGTTCATGTGCATGTCATGAGCGCCGAACGCAAAATCCGGGTGCTGGTCGTGGATGATTCCGCCGTGGTGCGGCGGATGATTTCCGAGGCGCTGTCAGCCGACCCGGCCATCGAGGTGGTCGGCACGGCGTGCGATCCTTACATCGCTCGCGACAAAATCATCGAGCTGAAACCGGATGTGCTGACGCTGGACATCGAAATGCCGCGCATGGACGGGCTGACGTTCCTGAAAATTTTGCGGCAGCATCATCCGATGCCCGTGGTGGTGATCAGCTCGCTGACGCAGGCCGGTTCCACCGCCGCGCTCACCGCGCTCGAATACGGCGCAGTGGATGTGCTGGCCAAACCGACCTCGGCTTGGAATCTCGGCGGCCTCCGCGAACAACTGGCGCACCGAGTCAAAGGCGCGGCCCGCGCCCGTCTCACCAGTTTCAAACCGACGGCCAGTGCGTCGGCGGACTCGCAGAATTTGATCGCGGCCGATCATTATTCCGCGCGGCAGCTCATTGTCATCGGGGCATCCACCGGTGGCACCGAGGCCATCAAAGATGTGCTGGCCCGATTGCCGGTTGGCTTGCCCGGCATTTGCATCGTGCAACACATTCCGCCGGTTTTTTCCAAAACTTTTGCCGAGCGGTTGAATGAAACTTGCGAGTTGGAGGTGCGCGAAGCGGCGCACGGCGATGAAGTGCGGCCTGGCAGCGTGCTGATTGCGCCGGGAGATTTTCACATGCTGGTGGAGTGGGACGGCAATGCCTATCGCGTCCGGCTGCGGCAGGATCCGCCGATGCATTATGTCCGGCCGGCGGTGGATGTGTTGTTCAACGCCGCCGCCAAATGCGCCGGGCGGCAGGCGCTCGGCGTGATCCTCACCGGCATGGGGCGCGACGGTGCCCTCGGGATGCAGCAACTCAAGTCGGCGGGCGCGGTTAACCTCGCCCAGAATGAAGAAACGTGCGTGGTTTATGGCATGCCCAAAGCGGCGGTGGATTTGGGCGTGGTGGATCGGGTCGTGTCATTGGACCTGATGCCGCACGCCATCATACATGCGCTAGGTTTCGCCGCCAAAACCGGAAAAGCAGTTTCAACCCAGTGAATCAATATTATGAACCAAACCATTGAACTCCCGGACGTGTGCGATTTCATGACGCGCCATTTGGTGGACGTGTTCGAAACCATGCTTTCGATGAAGGCTGTGCTGGTGCCCGGCAATGATCTGCCGGTCTTTGACGGCCGGGTCACCGGGTCGGTGGGCTTTGCCGGCGAACACGTCACCGGCGCGGTTTATCTGCACCTCTCGGAGCCGTTTTCAAAACAGGTCGCCGCCGCGATGCTGGGCATCACGCCGGCTGAAATCACTTCCGAAAATGAAGTCAACGACGTGGTTGGCGAGGCCACGAACATGATCACCGGCGGCCTCAAATCTTGGCTGTGCGATACCGGCGCGGAATGCGCGGTCAGCACGCCGGCGATCATCCGGGGCACGGCTTACACCATCGAAGCGATGCCCGAAGTGTCGCGCGAGTGTCTGGTGTTTGCGTGCGCGGACCAGCGCATCGTGGTTGAAATTCACATCAAACTTGGATAAAAAACAGGACGAATTTATGGCGACAAAAATTTTAAGCGTGGACGACAGCCGCACCATCCGGCTCATCGTCGGCAAGGCGTTCAAACCTTACGACTGCACCCTGGTCGAAGCGGGCAACGGCGAGGAAGGACTCGCGGTCGCCGCGCGCGAAAAACCCGACCTCATCATTCTGGACGTCACCATGCCGGTCATGGACGGCGTGACCATGCTGACCAAATTGAAAGAGGACGCCGAACTCAAGGCGATTCCCGTCATCATGCTCACGGCGGAATCCGGCCGCGAAAATGTTTTGCAGATCGCTCGGCTCGGCGTGCGCGATTACCTCGTAAAACCGTTCAAGGAAGACCAGCTCATTGAAAAAGCCGGCCGCTGTGTTACTCTGGTGAAACGCGCCGCCGCCCCGGCAACCCCGGTGGTGCCCGCCGCTTGACTCATCTGATGCAACCGCCACCCGACATCAGCCAATACAAGGAACTCGCCCGCCGCTACGGCTTGGGGCCGACGCCGGAAAGCGTTTCGCGACTGACCGCCCTCGTGGCCCGGCAGGATGCGGACGTGGATGAAATTGTCCGCGTCATCGAAAAAGATCCCGGCTTGAGCGCCCGGCTTCTGCGCGTGGCCAATCCGCACGCGGAGAACGAGGACGAATACACCGTGGGCACGGTGGAAGCCGCGTTGTTGCGCAACGGCATCGGTTGCGCATTGCTGCTGGCCATGGGCACGCCGCTCTCGCTGGCGCTGATCAAAACGTTCAAGACGATGCTCTCGCTGGATTTGGAGGCCGTGGACACGCACCAGCTCGACAGCCTCACCGGGCCGCACATGCGCGGCTCCATCGGTTTCGCCGGCAAAGTGACCGGCCACGTTTATTTGCGCATGAGTCTGGCTTCCGCCAAAACCGTCGCGGCCGGCATTCTCGGGATCACGCCGGAGGAAGTCGGCGGCAACGACGAGGTCAGCGACGTGATCGGCGAGCTGTCGAACATCATGACCGGCAATTTCAAATCCAATCTGTGCGACGCCGGCTTGGATTGCAAACTGCAGCCGCCGAAAGTCGGCCTCTCCGAAAATTTCAGCACGCCCATCGAACCGGGCGGCGGCATTGAGCGGCTGGCCTTTCGCGCCGGCGCGATTCACATCTTCGTCGAAGTCACGGCCAATCCCTGGAACGACTGACGTTTCCGTCTTAAAATATTTTCGAAAAACTCTGCCGGCGCCGGAAGCTAAACAGCAAGCCGCCTAGCGCGCCCAAAGCAAACCCGCTCGGTTCGGGAACAGCGGTGCTGGAAAATTGAATGTTGTCAATCTTGTCTGAACCAAGAGCAGTAAAAAGCAATTGCCCTGTCTGACCTGAATACGCTGAAATGTCGGCTTCATAAATGTTATAGTTTGCAGTGCTTCCTAGCACCGCAAGCGACAAGGTTTGCCCTTGGAAGGAAACGTCATTCGCGCCAACATTTCCCCAGAAAATCAAGGATTGTGCCGCAATTGGAACGGTTCCGGTTTGCCCTATTGAAACTGCATATTCAAATCCGGGGTAATTAAATCCCATCAGCAAACAAAATATTTCCCTTCGATTTGTGGATATACCCAATTTGTTCCAGTAATTGATACAGCTCCACCACTGAGGGATATGTTGTTCGACAATATCTCGGTCTGCGGAACCCCTGCGGCATAAGGCGTCCAGCCAGGAATCGCGTTGCTGGCATACACGAGATACGGATAAAAACCACTGGAAGAATCTGATTGGAAAGACGCATTCTCAAAACTTAGATTCACGAAGCTTTGCGCCTGTCCGCTCCGGCAGAGGACCAGCAACGCGAATAAAGTTTTAATCAAAATTTTCACGGTTTCATATTTGAGAAAAGTTTTGTCCGCTCCCGTAGCCGAGGAGCAGCGTGCCACGGACCTTTTCTAAACAAAAGTTGAATCTGCGAAAACAAAAACCAATCTGGCCAATCCCTGGAACGATTAAATTTTGAAAATGAAAAAGGCGTCTGATTTTTCAGAAGCCTTTTTTGTTTTCTAAAACGACTGGAGCTTGGGTTCAAACCATGCCTTCCAACATGCTGGGGATTTGTTCGAGCGTCCGCGAAATGGCGGCCTTGACCAGCGCCTGTTCCGCTTCCGGCGTTTTGGCCAGCAACAAATTCCAGACCGGCGCGGCGAAGCATTCCTCGCGCGTCACCGGCACATAGTTGCCGCTGCAGCCGATGCCTTCGCTGCGCAACAGCAAGTCGGCCAGTTGCACCGCCGCAATGACGTGATCGAACTGCGGCGACTTTTCCGGGCAATGATGAAAGCGCGCGGAATGGATCATCAGTTCCGGCAGCCGGTGGCGTTCGAGATACATCGCGCCGAGTTCGGAATGATTCACGCCGAGGATTTCGACTTCAATTTCCGACAGCGACCGCGTGCCGGCCAGCGCCTGCCGGTGGATTTCCGAAAAATGATCGGGAAAGGTCCAGGCCATGACGATTTTGCCCACGTCATGCACCAGCCCGGCGACGTAATCGGAATCCTCCGACGGGCCGGGAACATTGGTGGTGATTTCGCGGGTGAGAATCGCCGAGCCGATGCAATGCTGCCAGAATTCGCGCCACGGAAAACTGCACTGCCGCGTCAGCCGCTGAAAATCTTCGATGACCGGCGTGACCATGGCGAGCTGGCGGATCTGGCGGACGCCCAGATAAAACACCGCTTCCTCGATGCTGTTCACCGGCGTGGTCAGCCCGAAATAAACCGAGTTCACCAGCCGCAGCAACCGGGCGGTCAGGCTGGGATCGCGCCGGATGATTTCGGCGATCTGCGCCGTGTAACGCTGTTCGTTCACGAGCAGGCCCTGCAAGGCTTTGTTGATGCTGCCCAGCGACGGCAGCGACGGGCAGCGGGCCAGCTGGGTTTGAATCTCGCTGGCATTCAGCGGGACAAGGCGGGTGAGAGTGGTGGTTTGCACAGGATATTAAAACAAATTGTCCTGCGGCAATTATCGGCGGCCGGCGGCGGGACTTGAACTGGAATCGAAAAAAATCCGGCCGGAAAAATTTTCCTTAAGTCCCGGCCGTTCGTTCCGATGAGAGAGCAGATGGTTCATCAATCGTTATGAAAAATCGCGGCATCGCGGAACGGGCTTTGTGGAAAGCCTTCATTCTGATGCTCGGCCTCGGGGCTGTGGCGCACGCCGGCTTGGGCTATTTGCCACTCGTCGGGCCGCCGCCCTTACGGATAGTGGCGGCCAAAAAACCGGTGACGGTTTTGGTGCCGCTGGATTTATCCGCCGACACGAACATGGCGGCCGAACTGGCGACCAATGAATCCGATAAATTTTTGGCGCTCAACGCCGCGGCCTTGACCGGTCAGACCAACTCGACGGATGACATGCTGCCCATCGCGCTCGGCGCCGGCAATGTGTCAGACGATCCGTTCGCGCCGGCGGTATTTGCGTTGGCCCCGCCAGAATTGTTAAACATCACACCGCAGATGCTCACGGCCTTTTTTCATCCCATCGCGCGCGGCACCAACGACGGGCCCGGAGTGGCCGTTCCCGTGCCGGTCATGTTCATGCCGCCCGCAATCAAATCTTCGCCTTCCAGCCACGCCGAATACATCGTGAAATGATCCGGCTGAAACCAATTTATTGGGTCGTTTTTCTGGCGCTGGCCGGCGTGACGGGCCTGCGGGCACAGCCATCCAATTCGCCCGGCGTTTTGCCGGAACCCGTGCCGCTCGCCGTGTCGGCGACCAACTTAGTTTCGCCCGGAGAACTCGATCGCTTTAATTATCTTTTGTCCACCGCGCGGTTTGCCGCCAGCACGCGGGATTTTGTCCAGGCCGAGGCGAATTATGTGAAGTTGCTGGCCGACGACGTGCCGGTGGATTTTCAAAAAACCGCGCTGTTTGAACTCGCCCAAAATGTGCAGGCGCAAAACGACCTGTCGCGGGCGCAGTCCATTTACACGCAATATGTCCAGCGCTGGCCGGCGGACGAGCACATGCCGGAAATTTATCTGCACCAAGGCCAGATTTTCCGGCAGATGGGCTTGAGCGATCTGGCGCTGACCAAATTTTACGCGGTGATGACGGCGGCGCTGGCGCTGAAGAACGACCAGTTGCCCTTTTTCAAGCGGCTGGTGCTCCAGGCGCAGGTGGAAATTGCGGAGACGCATTATTTCGTGGGCGAATTCAAGGACGCGGCCGATTATTATGCGCGCTTGCTCAAGCAGGATGAACCGGCGCTGGACCACGCGCAAATCCAGTTCCGGCTGATCCGCTCGCTGGGTGCCATTAAGCAGTTTGCCGAGGCGGCCACGCAGGCGCAGGATTTTCTGGCGCGGTTCGCCGATTCAACGGAAGCACCGGAAGTGCGTTACGATCTGGCGCAGGCTTTCAAAGGGCAGGGCCGCAACGCCGAAGCGCTCCAGCAGGTCCTCGTGTTTCTGAAAGAGGAACGGTCCAAAACCATGGATCATCCGGAAGTCTGGACTTACTGGCAGCAGCGCGTCGGCAATGAAATTGCGAACGAGCTGTATCAGGAAGGCGATTTCGTCAAGGCGCTGGAAGTTTATCAGACGCTCGCCAAACTGGATCCGGCGCTGCCGTGGCAATTACCCGTGCGGTATCAAGTCGCGATCACTTACGAAAAACTGCTTCAGCCGGAGGAAGCCATCGCCGCTTACCGCTTCATCACCAACGCCGCGCCGAACCTCGGCACAAACCGTTCACCCGGCCTCCAGTCGGTCGTGGACATGTCACGCTGGCGGCTGAATTTTTTGGAGTGGCAGAAACGGGCGCAGGCTTTCAACCAACCCGACGACCAGCCCAATTTCAGTTCCAACACCAACCTTACCCTCACTCAAAAATGAACACTGACGTGCCGCAAAATTTCATGGCCAACTTTATGAGCGACCTGCGCGAACACCTGGACCTCTGCCGGCGGTTTCTCGCGCTGGCCACCGAGGAGAACCAGGCCTTGCGCAGTCCGGTCCCGTGGGTGACCGGCAGTTTTGACGCGCAAAGAAAGCACTTGCTTCCGAAATTGGAATCGGTGCTAATCAAGCTTCGCAGTTGCCGCCAGATTTGGCAGCAGGCGCCGCCGGAAGAACGGGCACGCTGCGGGGAAGCCGGAATGTTGCTTCGGGACATACAAAATTTGTTGCCCCGGATTTTTCTGCTGGACCGTGAAAATCAGCAGGAAATGTTGCGACGCGGTTTGCTCCCCGCCTCCCAGTTGCCGTCGGTCGCCGTGCAACGACCCAATTTTGTCGCCAATTTGTATCAGCGGAACACTGCGGTTTGAACTATGTCCATTGAAAAAGTCATCGTTCTCGAAGACGACGCGATCATCCGTGCGAACCTGGAGAATTTTCTCCGGCGGCAGCGCTATGACGTAGCCTCCGCGCCCACGTTGGCGGCGGCCCGCGATTATCTGAACAAGGATAATTTCGATCTCATCTTCATGGATATGCGGCTGCCGGACGGCGAAAGCATTGATTTGCTCAAGGAATTGCAGACGCGGCCGCAAAAACCGCTCGCCGTGGTCATGACCGGTTTCGGCTCCGTCGAATCCGCTGTGGACTGCATGAAAAACGGCGCGTTTGATTATCTCATCAAGCCGTTTTCGATGGAGCAGATTGAGGTGACGCTCCGCAAGGCGCAGGATTTTAACCAACTCCTCAAGGTCAACCATTTCCTGAGCCAGGACACTGACGACGGCGAACATGAACTGATCGGCCGCAGCGCGGCGATGGAAAATCTCCGCTCGCTCATCCGCAAGGTGGCGCGCACACAAGCCACGGTTTTGATCCAAGGCGAAAGCGGCACGGGCAAGGAGCTCGTCGCCCGCGCACTTTACCGCGAAAGTCCCCGCGCCAGTGCGCCGTTCATCAAGGTGAACTGCGCCGCCGTGCCGGAAAACCTCATCGAAAGCGAATTTTTCGGCCATGAAAAAGGTTCCTTCACCGGCGCGCTCTCCAAGCGCGAAGGCCGGTTTGAACTCGCGCACGGCGGCACGATTTTGCTGGATGAAATCAGCGAAATTTCCCCGGCGGTCCAAGCGAAGCTGCTCCGCGTGTTGCAGGAGCGCGAGCTGGAACGCGTTGGCGGCAACCGCACCATCAAGGTGGACGTGCGCGTCATCGCCACCACAAACCGTGATCTTGCGCAAAGCGTCGAGAAAAAAGAATTTCGCCAGGATTTGTTTTTCCGCCTGAACGTCGTGCCCGTGCCGGTGCCGGCCTTGCGCGAACGCCGCGAGGACATTCCGGTTTTAGCCGGTGAATTCATGAAGCGGTTCGCCCGCAAACATGGCGTCCACATCAAAGGTTTCACCGACAGCGCGGCGCAGACGTTGCTGGATCACAACTGGCCGGGCAACATTCGCGAGCTGCAAAATGTCGTCGAGCGCGCAGTGATTTTGTGCGGCGACAACGGCATGTTGGAGACTGAGCATCTCGGCTTGGCGATTAATTCGCCTTCCGCCACGATTTCGAGCACGCCGCCCGCCGCCACCGGCACCAGTTCTGTCAGCAGCCTCAGCGGCGGCGAATTTTCCACGCTGGCCGAGCTGGAGAAACGGCAGATTCTCGCCGCGCTGGAGCGTTGCAACGGCAACCGCACGCACGCCGCCAAAATGCTCGACGTGAGCATCCGCACGCTGCGCAACAAGCTTCACGAATACAACGGCACCTCGCCGAAATCCGAAGACGAGCCGGAATCCGTCGAGAGCTGAAACGGTTCTTGATCAGATTCGGCAGCGTGCGGCAGCGACACATCGTCTCCCATTTTTTCCACCAATTTCCGCTCGGGAATTATGTGCGGCTGCCACAGACGCTCGCGCTAGTTAGCTTCAAAATTCATTCTTAAAATCTCGGCTGGCGAGCTTCCTGCTAATCACCTTCCAGCAACGGCGTAACGCCGGCGCCTTCCGCCATTTTGCGGAATGAGTTTGGACCAAAAAATATCATGGGCACCTTGAGCGACAGAATGCGGAAATTGCTAAAATACGGCGATTTGTGGCTGGTTTTTGCCCTGTTCGGCACGATCCTGCTGCTGATCTTGCCGGTGCCGCCGTTCCTGCTGGACCTGCTTTTGACGATCAGCATCGGACTTTCGCTGCTGACGCTGCTGGTCATTCTTTACCTGCGCACTCCGGCAGAATTTACCGGCTTTCCGACGTTGCTGCTCTTCATCACGCTGTATCGCCTGGCGCTGAATGTGGCTTCCACGCGGTTGATTTTGCTCGATGGTTATGCCGGTCACATCATCGAGGCGTTTGGCAATTTCGTGGTGCGCGGCAACTATGTCGTCGGCCTCGTCGTTTTCTGCATTCTCGTTTTAATCAATTTCATCGTCATCACGAAAGGTGCCGGTCGTATCGCGGAAGTCGCGGCACGGTTCACCTTGGACGCGATGCCGGGCAAGCAGATGGCGATTGATGCCGAGTTGAACGCCGGTTTGATCAATGAAACCGAGGCGCGCAATCGCCGGCGCGGCGTCGAGGAGGAAGCGGATTTTTACGGCGCAATGGACGGTGCGAGCAAATTTGTGCGCGGTGATGCGATAGCGGCGATCATGATCACGCTGATCAATATCATCGGCGGTTTCGCGGTCGGCATCATGCAAAAAGGCATGACGATGAACGAAGCGCTTTCGCGGTTCACGATGCTGTCCATCGGCGACGGTCTGGTGTCGCAGGTGCCGGCGCTGATCACATCGGTGGCCGCCGGTATTTTGGTGACGCGTGCCACGTCGAAGAATGATTTGGGCCGCGAACTGGGCCGGCAATTGATGTTCTACCCAAAAGCATTGACGATTTTGTCGGTAATGCTCGGCGTAATGGCGATTGTGCCTGGCCTGCCAACGATGCCGTTTTTGGTGCTCTCGGTGGTCGTGGGTTTGGTTTCGTATTCCATCCACAAACACGGCATGCCGGAACTGGCGGCCCAGACCGGCACGGCCATGAATGGTTCCAGCACCGCGCCGGGCAAACCGGGTGAAACAAAAACCGGCGTGGCCGGCGCGGCCACGGCGGCGGACGCAAAAGCGGCGGAGAAAATTGAAACGCTGCTCACGCTCGACACGATGCAAATCGAATTGGGCTTCGGCCTCGTGCCGATGGCCGACGGCAAAAAAGGCGGCGATCTTTTGGAACGCGTCACCGGTGTGCGGCGTCAGTTCGCGTCGGACATGGGATTGCTGATTCCGCCGATTCGTTTGCGCGACAATTTGCAGCTCGGCAACAACGAATATCGCTTTGTTTTGAAGGGCAATCCCATCGCGCAGGGCCAGCTTATGCCGCAGCACTGGCTCGCGATGAACGCCACGAACAGCAAGGCCGTGCTCAAAGGCATTCCGACCGTGGAACCGGTTTTCCAATTGCCTGCCACCTGGGTCACGGAAGTAGAGCGCAAAAATGCCGAAGTCGCCGGTTTCACCGTGGTGGATTCGCCGTCGGTTTTAATCACGCATTTGTCGGAGACGGTGCGGCGGCATTGCCACGAAATTTTGACGCGGCAGGACGTGCAGGTGTTGCTCGACAATTTGAAGCTGACGCATCCGGCGGTGGTGAACGAATTGATTCCCGCGCAGCTTTCGATGAGCGCGGTGCAGCGCATTTTGCAAAATCTGCTGGCCGAAGGCATTTCCATCCGCAACCTCGCCGGCATTTTGGAAAAAGTCGGCGACTACGCGACGATCACCAAAAATCCCGACGAACTTTCCGAACACGCGCGCCGGGCGCTGGTGTCGCAATTGTCGAAGCCGTTCACCACGGAAAACGGCAGTGTGCGCGCCATCACGATTGATCCGAAGCTGGAGGCGCAGTTGTCGCAAGGCATCCGCCAGTCGGCCAGCGAAGTCGCGCTGGTCATCGAGCCACGTCTCGCGCGGCACGTCATTGATTCACTCTCGAAACTGATCCAGCAAATGCTTGCCGCCGGTCAGCAGCCGATGGTTTTGTGCGCGCCGCCGCTGCGGCTGGCGTTCCGGCGTTTCTTTGAAAATACCTTCAACGACCTTTCCGTTTTGTCGTATGCGGAGATTCCGCCGCGCGTGCAGGTGCAAAACGCGGCGGTCATTCCCTGTCTGGAATAAATTATGAAACTCGCTTCATTTACGGCGGAAAACGCGTCGTCAGCCGTCCGCTTGGTGCATGAAAATCTGGGGCCGGACGCAGTCATCATCAGCGTCCGTAAAGTTCCTTCGCACGGTTTTTCGCGGCTGTTGTCGCGCAACAGTCAGATTGAAGTGACAGCGACTGTGCCGGAAACGCCGCGGCACAGCGTGCCGGCGGGCGTGGATGCTTATGTTCCGTTCGGCGAGAAAATGGACGAAGCGCCGGAGGAAACGCACCGGCCGCATCGCTGGCGCAGCATCGCGTGGCTGGAATCGCTGGGCCTGCTGCCGGAATTTGCCGACCGGCTGGAAAACAAAGTGCGCGCAGTTCACGGCGCGGTGCCGCCGCCGATGCCGATCGCGGAATGGAATGTCGTGCGCGACACGCTGGCGACATTCTGGCGACCGGCGCGGACCAATTTTGCCGGCACCGGCCGGCCGCACGTTTTCATCGGGCCGCCCGGCTCCGGCAAAACCACGGCGCTGTGCAAATGGCTGACGGCCTCGGTGCTGCGCGGCGAAAATCGCGCCCGCGTCTGGCGGTTGGACGGCGAGACGGCGAACACCTCTGAATTTCTTTCGATTCATGCGGAAATGATCGGCGTGCCGGTGGATCGCTTTTGGGGCGAGCCGGCGGGTCAGGAGGATTTGTTGTTCGTGGATCTGCCGGGCGTGGACTATCACCACCAGGCCAGCCTGAAAGTGCTGCGCGAACTTTTGTTTTCGCTGCCGCAGCCGCATCTGCACCTGGTTTTGAATGCGGCGTATGAAACGACGTTGTTGTTCGAGCAATTCAACGCGTTCGCGCCGTTCATGCCGGAGGATGTGATCTTCACGCACCTCGACGAAGAGCCGCGCCGCGTGAAATTGTGGAATTTTGTGTTGGGCACAAATTGCTCGTTGAGCTGGTTGAGCGGTGGGCAAAAAATACCGGGCGACTTCAACCGCGCCGAGTCCTCACTTTTATTTCCGCACACAAATCCTCGGTGAACATTGGCGATTCACGCAATGTTCATCAGCGATTTATCGGGTGGCAAAGGGCTTGCTAAACACGGAACCGGAACATGAAAGCCATGATGATTTTGGGTTCAATTGCAGGATTCCTCCTCGGTGTGGGCAGCAGCCTGCTGGGGAATTGCCTCTGGTCCACCGCTCTCTGGCACGCTTGTGTGGGTGCCTTGCTCGGTGGACTGCTCGGTCGTTGGTGGGGTCGCATGTGGTTCGATGGCTTGGCGGATGCACTGGAACAACAACGTCGTGATCGCACTGCCGCCGCCGCTTCAGAAAACAAAAAACCCGCTAAAGTATGAGTATTTGCACCGCCCCCGTCGCCGACACTGAAACGCCCGCCGCGCCAGCGCCGTGGGACATGTCGGTGGATCAAAATATTCGGGTCGCTCCGCCCGCGCCCAACGCACAGGAATTGTGGAAGCGCTACCACCGCCAGTCCGACACCGACACCGAAAACGAACTCATCCAAAAATATCTTCCGCTCGTTTCCGCCGTCGTGGGCCGGCTCGCGATGACTTTGCCGGAACATGTGAGCCACGATGACCTTTACAGCGCCGGGTTGGTGGGTTTGTTGCAGGCCCTGCGGAATTACAATCCCGCCTGCGGCACCGCGTTTGAAACCTACGCCCGCGTCCGCGTTCGCGGCGCGATGCTCGACGAATTGCGCCGGATGGACTGGGTGCCGCGCACGATTCACGAAAAGGCGCGCAAAATCAAAGCGGTGATGGCCGCGCTCGAACAGCAGCTTGGCCGGACGCCGACCGAGGCGCAGATGGCCCGCGAAATGAAACTGACGCCGGACGAATATGCCGAACTGCTCGACGAAGTCCGGCCGGCGGCGTTTGTCTGCCTGGACGCGGCCGGTTCCAGCGAGGATGGCGACGGCGGGGCGCTGTATGAAGTGATCGCGGATTCCGCCAACGAAAGTCCCGTGGAACAGGTTTCTACCAACGAATTGAAAAAGGTTATTTTGGAGCGCTTGCAGGATTTGCCGGACATGCAGCGCAAGGTGCTGGCACTTTATTACGTCGAAGATTTGCACTTGCGCGAAATCGCCGAAGTCTTCGGGCTCACGGAATCGCGCATCTGCCAGATTCATTCGCAGGCGATTTTATCCATGCGCGCTTATCTGCAACGCTTTGAATCCGGCCTGACCCAGCAACGTCCCGCAACCGCCCGCTGCAAATGATCATCATCATCGGAGCCATCACGGTTATCGTCTGCGTCTTCGGCGGCTTTTTGCTGGAAGGCGGCAACATGAGCGTGATTCTGCATGCCACCGTCAACGAAGTGCTCATCATCATCGGCGGCGCCGCCGGGTCGCTCATCATTATGTCGCCGAAAAAAATCCTACTGGATATTCTCAAGGGCTTGGGCATTTGTTTGAAAGGCGCGCCTTACAGCAAGGCTTCCTACGACGATCTGCTCAAGGTGTTGTATGAATTGTTTCTGCTCGGCCGCCGCAACGGCATGATCGCCTTGGAAGAACATGTTCTGGAACCTGCGAAAAGTTCTGTCTTCAAAAAATACCCGAAATTTTCCAACGACCATCACTCGGTGGAATTTTTGTGCGGTGCGCTCCGGCCGATCATTGACGGCAAAATCAAACCGGATCAATTGCGGCTGCTGCTGGACGCGCAGATTGACCGTTTGGAAACGGAGCATCACGCGCCGGTTTCCGTGCTGCAAAAAACCGGCGATGCCATGCCGGGCTTCGGGATTGTGGCCGCCGTCTTGGGCATTGTCATTACGATGGGTTCCATTGGCGGGGCCGTGGAGGCGATCGGCGAACACGTCGCCGCCGCACTCGTCGGCACGTTTCTCGGCATTTTGATGGCCTACGGATTCATGGGCCCGCTCGCAACAAATCTGGAATTTGTCGGCGAGGCGGAACTGGATTTCACGCGCTGCATCGCGGCCTGCGTGACGGGCTTTGCCAACGGCATGGCACCGATCACCGCCGTGGAACTTGGCCGGCGTGGTTTGAGCAGCGAATTCCGGCCGACGGCGGAGGAACTGGAACTGATGTTCAAGTCGCTCAAGTCCGGCAAATAGAAATTCTGGCAAATGGCAAAAAAAGGTCATGGCGGGCATCACGGCGGTTCCTGGAAGGTGGCCTATGCCGATTTCGTCACGGCGATGATGGCGCTGTTCCTCTGCTTGTGGCTCACGTCGCAGGACCAGAAAATCAAGGACGCCGTCGAACGCGCCTTCCGCAATCCGTTTTCCTCCGTCACCAAGGAATCCACCGGCATCATTCCGAACAAGGACGCGTCGAGCACCTTCAAACAGGAAGGAAAATTTTCCTCCATGTCCGCGCTGGAAATTGAAGCGATGCACCATTTGAAGGAAGATTTGGCCAAATTATTCAAAGACCAGGAGACCGGTCAGAACAGCATCAAGATTGATGTGACCACCGAAGGTTTGAGCATCAATGTTTTTGACCGTGCCCACAAACCCATTTTTAACAATTACACCGACGTGTTCACCGATTACGGCGGCTGGATTTTTGACACGCTCGCCTGGGAGATCGCGCGCTACACCACGTTTCACATCGAAATGGAAGGGCACACCGAAATGCAGAAAGATGTCAGCCGCGAATCCGGAAACAAATGGGAGCTGTCCACGGAACGCGCCAACGCCGCTCGCCGGAAGATTGTGAACGGCGGTGTTTTGCCCGAACAAATCTGCAAAGTCTCTGGTTTTGCCGACACCGTGCCCATGCCCGACACGACGCCCGATGACGAGGTCAACCGGCGCGTGACGGTGCTGATTAAAATCAAGCAGTCCGTGGACGCTGCGGCCGGCTCGGCGGCCACCATCCAGCCATGACGCCACCGCGCACCGAATCTTTTGTCCCGCTCACGGCGGTGCCGGCTTCACCGGAGCAGCGCGAATTCCGCGTCACGGTCACCAATTCCGGAAATCGCGCCGACTCGTTTCACACACTCGACGCCCCGACTACCACCGTCGGCAAAAAAAACTGCGAGCCGCGCGTCACCGTCCAGCGCGATGGCGATCGCGTCACCCATCTTCGCGTGCAATGTTCCTGCGGCCAGGTGCTCGACCTCGCCTGCGTGTATGACCCCAAACCGGTGGCGAGCTGAGCCCCGCCTCGCCGCATGAGCGCGAAAAAATTGTCGCTGGCCCTGATTGCGAAAAACGAGGCGCGCTGTCTGGCGCGCTGCCTGCAGAGCGTCCGGGTAATTGTCGACGAAATCATCGTCACCGACACCGGCTCCACCGACGACACGGTAAAAATCGCCAGTGAAAATGGGGCTAACGTTTCGCACTGTGCCTGGACTCAGGATTTCTCCGCCGCGCGCAATTTTGCACTCGCACAGACGACTTGCGACTGGATTTTAGTGCTCGATGCCGACGAATGGGCCAGTGAAAATCTCGCGAAGGAAATTAAAAATTTCATCGCGGGCCCCGCGCAGATCGGCCGGTTGAAAATCGTCAGCGATTTCAAACACAACGGCCAGACGCAGCGCTCCAGCACGTTCGTCTCGCGGCTGTTTCCGCGCGGAGCAAAATTTGAGGGCCGCATTCACGAGCAGATTGTTTCCTCGCTTCCGCGCGTGAATCTGCGCGGCGAGCTGTGGCACGACGGCTATCTTGAAACCAAAAAATTCGACCGCAACGTGAAAATGTTGCAGGCGGAAATCGCACGTCAACCGCACAGCGCCTATCTCCATTTTCAGCTCGCGTTGGAATTCACCGCGCTCGGCCAGCCGCAAAACGCCTTTGCCAGCCTGCAAAAAGCTCGCGCGCACTTGTCGCCGTCTGACCCGTTCGCGCCGAACGTCATCGTGGATTTTCTTTACGCGGCGATGGAACTGAAACAGTTTGAAGCTGGTCTCGAAACCATCCGGGCGAGCGAAAGCCAACTCGCCGACTTTCCGGATTTTCACCACGTCTGCGGCTTGTTTTACATGCGGTTCATCGGCAGCAATCCGGCCAAATATATTTCCGACGTTCCAAAAATTGAACAAAGCTTCCTGCGCAGCCTCGCGCTCGGTGAGACGGACAAATATAAATCCGTCCACGGTTCCGGCAGTTTTCTGGCGAACTACAATCTCGGTGTCTTTTACCACGCCTTCGGCAACGATGCTCAGGCGAAAAGTTGCCTAGAACTTTCCGCGCAGCAAAACTACGCGCCCGCCGCCGCTCTCCTGAAAAAATTGAAGCCGTGATGCATGGCATCACGGCTTTAGTCGATCAAATCTTAGTCTAAACTTCTGCCGGCGTCGCCGCCTCAGCCAAGGCAACCTGCAGCATCTGTGCCGCGGAGGGCAGGGCGCGGGACAATTTATCCAACTGGCCGTTGAGCTGGTTGGTCACGGCGTGCGCTTGGACAGTGATCAATTTTTGATACCAGGCGATGAACGCCCGGCTCGTGGCCAGTTCGTCTTCGCCAGTTTTCGGTGCATGGGTCGCCGAGGCGGAAATAGTTTCGCACAAGATCAGCGCGGCTAGCGGACGCGCATCGGGTTCGCTGCGCCAAATCTTATCCCAGATTTTGGCGGCGGCGGTCGCGTCGCCGTTCAGCATGAGCGCCTCCGCGTGTTGCGCGGCGATGACCGGATTGCCCGGCAGATTTTTGAAGGCTTCGCCGGTCCAGTCGCGGGCGAATTCCAGAAACTCCGCGCAACTCAAGGCGATTTCTCCGCCCAGCCGCCACGCCGGCACCCACTCCGCGTTCGAGGTGATGGCCGCGTGCAACTGTTGCAGTGCCTCGGTCGGCCGCTGTTGCTCCATGAGAAATTTGGCGAAATCCACGCGCGCCTCGTTCGTGCGGCTGTGCGCGGCGACGGCTTCAGCGAAATATTTTTCCGCGCCCAGCACCTCGCCGGTCCGCGCATGGCATAGTGCCAGGCAGTGCAGGGGCGCGGCGGTATGGATTTCCAGATTGATCGGCGTCAACGCCGTTTGTTTTCGCTTCGCCAGCACATGCCGCATCTGGTCGGCGGCGGCGGAATAATTTTTCAGTTCAAACTGCGACAGTCCGAACGAAAGATGCAGCGACGCAGTGAGGCCGCCATTTTTTGCCAGTGGCGACGTCAGCACCTGCACAACTTCTTCGTGGCCGTTCACCTTGTAAAGTTGGCAAACAAACTGCGTCAGCAACGCCTCGCGCAATTCCGGCACGACTTCCGCGGCCGGCTGCGCCGACATCAACTCAAACGCTGTGCGATATTTTTTAATGCCGCCGGCCAGGTCGCCGGAGCGCACCAGTTCGAGACCGAGATTCATCACCAGATTCGCGTCCGCCGAATCTTCCGCGACGGCGGCGCGGAGCAGTTTCAAATTGCGTTCCACCTTGTTGCGGTCGCGCAACATTTCCTGGGTGTAACCGTGGTGTAGCAGCTCCGCCGCGCCGAGCGCCGTGCGCAGGCACCATTTTTTGGCCGACGGCAGCAAGCTGGAAAAAATTTGTTCATGAATGCGCCCGCGAAAAAAGATGCCTGGCAGGTTGCGAAACAGACGCGGCACAAAACTGCGACCTTCATTTTCCTGGCCGCGATTTACCAGCGGCAGCCGGTAGGCGATGACGCCGGAATTTTTCAAATCCGCCAGCAACTTCGGATGCTGTTCAGCCGGCAATTCCTCGTCGGCATCCAGCATCAAAATCCAGTCGCCGGTGGCGTGGGCTAGCGCCGCATTACGCGCCGCGCTGAAATCATCCGCCCAAGCAACGGAATGCACTTCCGCGCCGTATTGACGAGCGATTTCTATGGTGCGATCCGTCGAGCCGGTGTCCAGCACTACGATTTGTGCGGCCAGCCCGAAGACGGATTGCAAGCATTGCTCAATAAATTTCTCTTCGTTTTTTACGATGAGGCAGACGGACAATCTTGAGTTGAGAGTTGAGAGTTGAGAGTTGAGAGCCGGTGGCAGCGCGAGCCATTCCGGTTTGGTCGTGGCTTTGAGCGGTTTGCTTAAAAATTGTTTTGGCAGATTCCAACCGGGAGCCAGATCGCGGGCGCGCTGCGCGCAAAGTTTTGCAATATCACCTGCGCTGATGGCAAGCGCAATTTCGGCGAGCAGCAAAAAGGCTTCAGGATGAAACGGGCGTTGCGCTAGCGCCGCAAGCACGGCTGTCCACGCGGCCTCGAAATTCTTCGTCGCGAATAATTCTCGGGCATCATCGAGTTGTCCAATGCGCGCCACTGCCGGCAAAGAAAAAATCTTGGTAGGGCTGACCTGCGGGTCACCTTTGGCGGGCGCGGCGACGTTTTGGCTGAGCGGCAGATCAGCCCCACCGCATTCAGTCTGCGGAACGTTTTCGGCGATTTCGCGCAAGCGGTGGGCCACGACGGCGGCGATGTCGCTCCAATCAAAACTTTTTTCGGCAATTTCGCGACCGGCTGCACCGCGTTGGCGGCATTCTTCCGGCTGGCTGAAAGCGAATTTTAGCAACTCGACCAAGTGCGGCTTGCTCGGCTCGATGAGCCAGCCGGATTTGACGAGTGGAAGATCGCCGACGCGGCCGCCAAGGCGCAAAAAACGGCCGGGAATTTTCCAGCCGGCGGCCGGGGAAACAAAACTGTCCGTCGCGCCGCCGCCGGTGACGATGACCGGCAAGCCGCACGCCATCGCCTCCAGCACCGGCATGCCGAAACCTTCACCGCGATACGGATGCACCAGACAATCGCACGCCGCATAAAGCGCGGGCATTTGCTCGGCCGCGAGGTCGGTGGTGAGATGCAAAATTTCCGGCGTGTTGGGGTTTTTCTGGATTTGGCGAATGAGGTCGGCCGCGGTTTGGCCCTGATAAAAACTGTCGCCGCCAAAATCTTTGATCACGAGACAAACATCGTCGTTTGCCGTGAACGCGTTCAAAAAGGCGTCGAGCAAAATGTCCGGGCCTTTGCGGTGAATGGTGCCACCGACAAAAAGGAATTTGAATTTTTTGCGCGTGGCCAGCTTGAGCGGGCGGACGCCGGGACAGAATTTTCTCGTGTCCACGCCGTTCGGCACGACGCGCACTTTTTCCGGCGCGATGCCGGAATCAAGATACATCGAACGCACAGCCGGCGAGGGCACCCAGAATTCATCGACGTTTTTTGCCTCGTCAATCCACGCTTTTGGCAGCGAGCCGAATTCCCACGGCTGGATGACCACGAGCGCGCCGCTGGCCGGACGCGACCAGTCCGGCGGCCATTGATGCCGCACGGTGACGGTGGCGCGGGCGGGTGGCGTGACGGAAATTTTTTTCGCGCACCGCTGCATCACCGGATCGGCCGCGACTTTAGCCGGCAGAATGTTGGAGCCGACGCAAATGGGATTCAGCGTGGAAGCCAGCCGGTTTGTCAGCTCGCGGTTGATGTGCGACAGGCTGCCGTAATCGAGAAACGAACCCTGCCAGGCGATGACCGGCGCGGATTTTTTCACCGGCGCACTGCCGGGAATTTTTGCGATGCGCGAATCGAATTCCGTCCGGAACTGATCGAGTGATTTGAGCATTTTGATAGCCGACCAAGGCTCGATGAAAATCCAGTCCGACGCGTCTTTCCAGGTGACGAGGTCCGCGCTTTTCAGCGGTTCAAAAACGAGCGTGGGAATTTCGGCGAGCGCGGAAAATGATTTCGCCCACGAATCTGCGCCGACCAGGCCGGTGCATTCGCCGATGCGCTGCATCTGGCCGGTGAAAGTTTCTTTGCGCGCGTCCACGCAGCCGGGCAGTGCCGGATATTCTTTCGCCTCGGCCGGCATGCCGAGAATGACCGGTTCAAAACCGCGCGCCAAAATATGCTCGATGACTTGCGGCCAGATTTCGGGCGCAATGATGTTGCGCTTGGAACCGACCATGCCGGAGAGGCTGCCTTTCGGCGCGACGGCGATTTTGCGCGAGCCGGAATTTTTGCGGAACGCCGCCGCCCAGCGCGGCGTTTTTTTGATGCGATACTTTTTTTCGAGGTCGAGGCCGGCTTTCCATTCCACGACATAATCGTCCTTCGGCGTGGCGCCCGCGCCGAGGCAATTGCGCAGTGTGCAAACCAGGTAACGGAGCGAGATGTGAAAAAATGGTTCGGCGTGCTGCGGCAGAAAATAAATTTTGCTCAGGCCAGGGAACGCGTCGAAAAACGCCTTCGCCGCCGGCACGCCGTTGGGATGACTGAACACCGCGCTGTTTGGTTTCTGGTCGTAAAACGAGGCGAGCAACAGCAGCGCATCGCCCGCGCCGCCCAGATGCGCGTAAAATGGCGGCAGCGCCATCATCAGTTCCACCAATTTTTTGCCAGTGTCATTCAGCTCCTGTGACGTGTAGCGCAGACCGGCGGGCCGTGGGAAAAAATCTTCGCTCAAATAAACGTGGCGGCCGTCAATGCGTGTGATCCACGGCTGCAACGCTTTTGGCTCGCTCGCCAGTTGTTCGGCCGTCGGCCGGTTTGAAAATTCCGCCGGACGATACACCGGTCCAAGCATTGCGTGCTTGACCGACGGCAGGTGATTACCTTCGCCAAGCCGGAAATTATCAATCCACTGGCGCATCTTTGGCCAGCGTGTGACAAGTTCGGTTTCCTGCGGATTCAGCCGTTCGAGTTTGTGGCACAAAGCGATCAGGTTTGTTCCGCCGGCGAGATTTTCCGGATCCAAAGTCAGCGCCTGCTCAAAACACGCGAAAGCAAAATCCGCGTGTTCAAACGGCTGGTCTTCCCACGGCACGCGGATTTTGGTGGCGCTGACGCCGAGCATGGCCCACGCATCGGCGGCCGAGGAAGGTTGGCCCGGCTCGACTTGAAAAACCTCGGCGATGTCCATGTTCGTGCGGTAGCGATTGGTGAGAAACGCATGTTCCTCCGCCGACCGGTTGGTGCTTTGCGAAATGCCGCCGGTGTTTTGATAAAACAGGGTCAGCACTTCCGGCACGTGAACAACATTCATTTTGGCCGACACCATTTTCAAAATGACTTCGTAATCGGCGGCGCAAAAAAGTGAAGGATCAAATCCGCCGACCTGGCGCAGAGCAGAGGTGCGGAAAAATTGCACGCAGCCGGTCAGGCAATAAAACATCGTCTCCAGCGGCGTGTAATCGGGATATTTCACCGTGCGGGTCAAATTCGCGCAGGGAAATGTGTCGTTCGGTTTGCTGGTCCAGCCGACATCGCCATAAACCAAACCGCAGTCGGCGTGGCGTTCCAGCGCGGCGGCCATCACGGCGAGGCCGTCGTCGCGGATCGTGTCGTCGGCGCTCAAGCTGGCGAAATAGCGGCCGCGCGCCAGCGCCAGTCCGCGGTTCCACGCCTCGGCGACTTTTTCGCGCGCGGTGCGAACGTAGCGGATGTTGGGAAACTTTTTCTGAAACTCCGCGACGATGGCGCGTTCGTCGGTGGGCGAACCGCTGTCCACGACGATGACTTCGCACTGATTGAAAATGGTCTGGCGCGTGAGATTGGCCAGACAGTCGCGCATGTATTTTTCCGAGTTGTAGGCGGAAATCACCACGGACACGAACGGATCCGCGATGCCTTCACCGATGATTTCAAACGGATTCGTCGGCGCATCCTGCACCGGTTGGTTGGAAGAGTTTTGAACCGTGACCACCTTGGAAAAACTGCACACATTTGGGTTGAGCCAAGCTGCCGCAAAGCCGTTTTTCGCCGCGAGCACGGCCATGGATTTGAGCGTGTGCAGCGTGCAATGGCCGATGGCCGGATCGAGATAATCCCAGTCCGCGAGATTTTTTTTATCCGCAAAACTGCTTTCCATGTAAACCACGCCGCCGGTTCTGAGCACGCGGTTGAACTGTTGAAAAATCGCGTTCGGCTCAAAAAGATGTTCGATGACTTCCACCATCATGATGCCGTCCACTGACGCGTCGGCCAGATCTTTCAATTGCACCGGCGTGTCCTGGTCAATGCCGATGGTGTTGACGCCTTGCGCTTGCAAAAAACGCGTGGTCTCGCCCTGGCCGCAGCCGAAATCAATCACCAGTTCGGCGGAGCGGCCCAGCTTGGCCAGCAACCGCTGCAGCCGGATTGCATCCTGGTTTTGGTCGTGCCGTCCGGAATGGCCGTTGTTTTCGGTGACAATAATTTCGGAAACCAGTTTCGCCGTGAACACGCAGCCGCAGGCGGGACAAGCGTGGTAGCGGTGATTTTTTTTGACAATCACTTCCGGCGCGGCGCTTTGGCAGGCCGGGCAAGAAGCGTTGTCATTGCGGTCAGGAACGGGAATGGTCATAGCACCTCGGGGTCTCGGGTTTGGTTCAAAGCCTTCTCCATTCCGGGCGGACCGGAAGCGATCCGATCCGCCCGGGGAAGGAGCCAGTGGTCCGCCGTCGTGGTTAGTGAACAGCCAATCACTGACATTCGTCAGCAGCCTCGCCGCGAGCGGCGGCGGGCGCTTAAATTTTCACAGCCCCGGCGCTTTTGAGCGCGCCGGCCACCAGCTTCGGCATCTTGGGCATTTTCGGCAGCGGCGCACTTTGCTTCGTGAGCGCCTGCTGGTTGCTGCGCTGGATCTCTTCGTAAACTTCTTTGCGATGCACCGGCACTTCCATCGGCGCCGCGATGCCGAGTTTCACCACTTCGCCGTCCACCCGCATGACCGTCACATGAATGTGGCCGTCAATGACAATGGTCTCACCGAGTTTTCGCGACAAGATTAACATAGCCAAATTTTAGTCCGAACTGTCGGCCACTGGCAATGGATGTGTTATTGAATAGGCATTGGCGTTGGCAATGATCACTTGGCGGCCGATGAGCGTGTGCCGGTTGAACACCACCGGCCCTTTCAGATTCATCGTCGCGCGGCCGGCATCGTGAATCGTGACGATGCCCAGCAACATCGCGTCCGCCGGTTCTTTTAATTTCAAAAATTCCACGTCCGGCTTCGGAATGTCCGGGGCGTATTCCGGCAGCACCACGAACGGGTCAATGACCACGAACGCCAGCGCCGGATTGTCTTCCACCCGCAGCCAGCGAAATGGCGCCTCCTCCGGGTTGGACAATAAAATGTATTCCTTGATCTGCTCGAAGCCCAGCAGGCCCATCGGGAGCCGCAATACCTGGCGGTTGTCCACCGCCACGGTTTCGGTTTCCGGCTCGATCATTTCAGCGCATTTCATTGCAAGTCTCCTTTAAGCAGCGGTTGTGCCATCATGGTTTTTGTCAGATTAAAATTCAAAACACCCGCAAATATGGGCGAATAATTCAGATTTTGCCCGGCGAACCCTGTGGTCGGGTGTGCCGCGGTCGGCGCACCCGGCAAAAAAGTTGCAGGCCGGGTCAAAATTTCCCCGCCGATGGTGACGCCAGCGCACACTGGAAAGTTTACTTTCATAGGTAATTCAACAGGGACAATTGCATGATCTTGGCGCCGCTTTGCAGTGCGGCTTGATACGACGTCTGCGCCCGGCTCAAGGCCACCATCGTGTTCATCAAATTTGCGCTCGACGAATTGGAAATCATCTGGCTCAAGTTCGACGAACTGCTCGAGGCGAAGGTGGACGCCGTGTTCAACTGGGTCTGAATCACGCCGTTGTTGGCGACCTGGTAGGCGATGTTGTTTTCATCCTTCGCCAAATTCGCACTGTCGGTGGTGGTGATGGCGGTCGTGTTGCCGGCGGTCAGATTGTCGCGCAATGAAATCAGATGATTAATGAAATCCGCGCCCGTGGCGCTGTCGGTGATCAGGCCGTGCGGCCCGGTGCCACTGGTGTTCACGCCCGGAAGATCCGCCGACGCCGTCAGGCCGTCGCCGATCTGCGCCTGGTTCACGGAGCTATTCCCGTTGTAAGTCACGCCCGTCACATTGCCGTTGGCATCCGTAGTCTTGGTGAAGGGCGCGGCACCGGATGCCGTGCCGCCGAACAAATAGTTGCCGGTCGAAGGATCCTTCGTGTTCGCCGCGGCGACCACTTGGTTGATCAACTTGTTGATCGAGTCGGCATAATTGTTGAGCGTAGCCTGGTTATTGGCGGTATTTCCACCCGTCGCATTGGCCAGGCTGCCCGCGGACGTGGCAATTTCCCCGGCATTCATGGAAATCGTCTGCAGCGACTGCAACACGCTGTCCACGCTGGTGGCGCGCGTCTGCAACGTGGCGATGTTCGCGCTGTATTGCGTCTGCGTGGACTGATGGGCGAGATCGGTCAGCGTGTTTTGCATCTCGGTCGGATTGTCCGACGGCGCCTGCACGCTCAACCCGGAGGAAACCTGGCTTTGCAGATTGTATTGTTGCGCTGACAACGAGTTGAACTGGCTCAACATCGAATTTGTAAAGGCATTGGGTGAGATGCGCATAAAATATTAAATTAGCCCTTCATGGCTAGCAGATCGGCCATCATCGAATTGACCGTGGTCACAACTTGGGCGGACGCCTGGTAGGCGCGTTGAAACGTCATCAGATTTGTCATTTCCTCATCCGTGTTGACGCCGCTGATGGAACCTCGCTGGGTTTGCAGCATGTTCGTCACCGTGGCCTGGTCGGTGACCTTCGTGTTGGCGTTGGCCAGCGCACCGCCCAGGCCGGCCACCGACGTTCCGTAATAATCGCCAAAGGTCTGGTTGTTCAAACTGGTCTGCGCCGTGCCTGCTAGTTGCGAAATTTGCAGCGCCAGCGAAGTGTTCGTGTTGTTCGGCGTGCTGCTGCTGGAAATCTGAATCAGCCCCGGGTTGTTCGCCAGCGCCGCGTTCACGCCGATGGTGGCCGCGTTGGTGCCGGTGAAAAAAGCATTGCCGTTGCCGCCGGCGGAATTGAAACCGCCGTTGTGAATCGTGTTGACGGCGGTGACCAGGTTTGACGCGAGCGAATCAATCTGGTTCTGCATCGTCGTCAGTTCGCCGTCCCGCACGGCAATCGCGCCCTGCATCGAGCCGCTAGTAAGGCTCACGGGTTGGTTGCCGGCCAGGGTTTTCACCAGCAGTTGCCCGCCGCCCGCATCCTGCGTGGTGAGCGTGTCATTCACGGCGTTGCCGGTGACGAGCAAGTGTCCGCTGATGGTCACGTTCACCGCGCCGTTCGCGCCGGGGCTGGTCGTGATGTTCGTGAGCTGTGACAATTTTTCCAAATCCTGTTCCCGCTGATCCAGCAGAGTGTTGGCCGTGCCGCCGGAAAATTGCGCCGTGCCGATCTGCTGGTTCAACGCGGCGATGTTTGAAAGCAGCGTGTTTGCGGAAGCCACGTCGTTGGTCAACGAGGTGTTGGCCGCCTCGCGCGCGGTGCCGAGTTGTGCGCTGATTTGATTGAAGGTCGTCGCCAATTGCTGCGCCGCATTGATGACCGTCTGCTGGCTGCTCGCGGACGGCGAGGTGGCGAGGCTGCTGAACGCATTGAACAGCGAAGTCAACTGTCCGGACAAACCGGAATCCGTCGTGCCGGAATTTGTCGTGGTCGTGCTGGTCGTTGCGCCGGAGCCGTTGAGAAATTCGTTCAGCCCATTCTGCGCGCTTTGCAAGGTCGTCTGCTGCGCATTCCAATAACCGCCCGTGCTGCCCTGCGACTGGATCTGGCTGTTCAACAAGCTGCTGACGATTTGCTGGATGCCGGTCACGTTCGCGCCCGTGCCTTCCGGCCCGACGCTGGTGCCGAAGGCGGAACTCTCGGAGATATTCACCACCTGGCGTGAATAACCGGGCGTGTTGATGTTCGCGAGGTTTTGCCCCGCGACTTCCACGCCCGTCATCTGCGTTTGCAGCGACCGCGCCGCCATGTTCAACGTGCCAAATAATCCGAGCATAAAAAATTCAGCCGACCGCCTGATAAAGCGACCGGGGATTGGTTTCCGAAACCGGCAACCGACCAGCGTCGTTGTAAGTCACCGGCGCGGATGTCGGGAAAATCGCTTGGATGAGCTGCTGCATCAGGTCAACGCAGTGGCTCAACAACAGATGATTTTGCCGCACCCGGCTTTGGACGCGTGTGAGCAGTTCGTTGTTTTCCGCCACGAGCGCGCCGATGATCGGTTGGTAATCGGCCGGCAATTGCGGAATCAGCCCCGCGAACCCGGACGTCTCCGGCACCGCCAGCGCGCGGGCGATGTGCCGCTGGCGCTGCTCGCGTTCCTGCCGCGCCACGGCGAGCACCGCCGCCTGCGCGTTGACGCTGCTGACATTGTCCGGCAGTTCCGCCGTCCGTCGCCGCACGACGAGCGCCTGCTGTTGGTCGAGCAGCGCGAGCATCTCGCCGTATTGCTTCAACTCCTCGCGGAGGGCTTCGATCAAATTGGATAATAATTCTTTCATGGTTGCGAAAATTTTCCGGGCACGCCGTGGTTTTTTACCGGGTGCGAAAGTTGTTGTTCAAATGTTTTTGCCAGACCTATTCCGCCGGCGTGCGCCATGCTGTCGGCGAGTTGAGTTGTCGCAAAATCCTTGTAAATACTGGACGCCGTCGAGTTGTCGGTGAACTCGGTTTTGATGGACGACTTCTGCGCCTCGGCCAGAATCTGCCGCACCATGATCGCCTCGAACTGCTTGCTCGCCTCGGCGATTTTCTGCTCCTTGGTCAGCCGCTTGTTGTTGGCCAGCTCTTCCGGCGAGAGATGCGATGCGTCAATATTCGGTTGGATGGCGGCGACTTGCATGTCAGCGGATAATTAATTCGGCCTGCAACGCGCCGGCCTGTTTCATTGCCTGGAAAATCGCCATCATGTCGCGCGGCGTCGCGCCGAGCGCGCTCAAGGCCGTCGCCACTTTTTCCACCGTCGGCAGTTCCGGCAGCGGCACCAGCAGCGATTTGTTTTCCGTCACCTGCGTGGAAGTGCGTTTGGTGACGGCCGTCGTGCCGCCGCCAAACGCGTTCGGCTGCGAGACATCCTGCGAGGACGCGACGTTGATCGTGATGTTGCCACTCGCAACCGCGCAGCTTGAAATATGAATCGCCGCTGTTGCCACAATCGTGCCGGTGCGCTCGTTTATGATGATGCGCGCTGGAATATCTGGCGTCAGCTCCACCTGTTCCAGTCGCGCGATGAAATCCACTGCTTGGCCGGCCGCGGCGCTGGGCATTTCCACTTGCACCGTGCTGGAATCCACCGCGTGCGCGGAATTGGTGAACACTTGATTGATGGCGATGGCCATGCGCGAGGCGGAATTAAAACTCGGATCGCGCAGCAATAATTCCACCATGTTGTCATGCACAAATTGCGTGGGAATTTCTTTTTCCACCAACGCGCCGTTGACGATCTGGCCGGTGGTCGGATGATTTTTAGTGACGGTCGCGCCGCCCGCGCCGCCGTCGCCGGCGGAAAAACCGCCGATGGACAAAGGCCCTTGCGCCACGGCATAAACTTTTCCGTCCGCGCCAATCAGCGGCGTTTGCAGCAGCACGCCGCCGGTGAGTGATTTCGCGTCGCCCATCGAAGCCACTGTCACGTCAATGCGCGCGCCATTTTTGATGAACGGTCCGATGTCCGCGGTGACCATGACAACCGCGACATTTTTCGAGGACATCGTCGAGGCGGGCACGTTCAGACCGTAACGCATGAGCATGTTCGCAACCGATTGCTTGGTGTAAGTCTGATCTTTGTCGCCATCGCCGGCGAGACCTGCAACAAGCCCGTAGCCGACGAGTTGGTTGTCGCGAGCGCCGGCGATCATCACCAGATCGCGCACGCGGACGCCGTCGGCTTGCAAAATTGAAATCGGCCCGAGCAGCGTCAGCAGCAAAGCGAGTGTCGCGGCCAAATGCTTTTTCCGGCGCCCCCCGCAATTTTTTTCCGGCGTGCGCAGGTGGAAAATTTCCACCGGCAACGCGCGGGCTTCAGCCGCGATGCGCTGACGGGGACGAAGTTGGCGGGGCACGAGCGGCATAATCAGAGCGGGTTGACTTTGTCCCAAATGCGGTTGAACCAGCCTTTGTTGGTGCTGTCGGTGACCGCGCCTTTGCCGACGATGTGGATGGTCGCGTCGGCGACATTGTAGCTCAACACCGTGTTGTCGGAGCCGACGTCTTCCGGCCGGACGATGCCGTGCAGCGTGATGGTCTGGTGTTCGCTGGAGAAGGATGTTTCACGTTTACCCTCGATGACCAGGCTGTGATTCGGCAGCACGTCAATCACTTGGACCGCGATGTGTGCGACAATGGTTTCCGAATTATTGATCTGGCCTTGGCCGTCATGCTTGTGGTCGGAACTCATGTCCACGGCTGGCATGGAACCACCGCTGGCCAGAATGCCCGGATAAAAGAATGATGAAATCTTGGCGGTCAAACTCGACGAACGCTCGGTCTTGGTCTCGTTGTTTTTGTTGGCCGTGGTATTTTCCTGAATGACGACGGTGAGAATGTCGCCGATGCCCGCGCCGCGTTTGTCGGCGAACATCAGCCGCGAAGATTCATCGTGCCAGAGCGATTGCGCCGGCGCGGCCGCCTGGTCGAGCAGGGAAAACGCGGCGAGCGCCGCAAAAATTGTGACGGAATTTTTTATTTTCATAGCGAGATTAAAATGGTTTTTTCGTCGAGCACTTTGCCGGTGAGATCGCGGTGGGTGAATGAATTGCGGGCGCGAATGACTTGACCGGGCGCGCCGTCCTCGAGGACTTCCACCTTGGTTTTGACGCTCAAGGAGCCGTCCTGCACGAGCGCGTCGGCGCGCTGGCCGCGATGGATGACCGTGCGTGGCTTGAGCATCCTAGCGAGCAGCGGTGCGCCGGCGGGAATCGGTTCAGCCAGTTCGCAGGCAGTTTCGTTCACGTCGAGATCGGCCACCGGTTCGCGGACCGCCAGCAGGTCGCGGCGTTCGCGGGCGAACAAATCCGGCGTGACGGCGTCGCCCCGCTGGAGTTGCGAACTGGCCACCCAGACTTCGCGCCAGACGTGCGCCTGCAGATTCGCCGCCCAGGTGCCGAGCGTTTCGTGCGTCGTGCGCAAGGTGAAGCGGATAATAAAACTGGGCGTGACGCCGAGCGCGGGCATTTCCAAAACGTCGAGCGTGAGCGGTTCATCGGGCAGCAGCAGCGGGTTCCACGGCTGCGCGAGGTGCAATTCCAGCTGGCCTTTGTCTTTGATGTAATCGTGCTGCAGGTCGGCGGTGAGCAGGCCGAGAATGTCCGATTCGCCCAGCGTCCGACTGCGGCGGGAAATGCGGACGGCATCCGGGCCGGAGAAATTAGTGGCGCAGTCCGGCGCATTGGCTGCGAGCAATTCGGTGATCTGGGCGCGGGTGAGAATTAAATTTTTTCCGAACGTGGGTGCGTCGCACAGGCGGATGGCGGGCAGGGGCTGCGCGGCGGAAAAAATCTGCGGCAGGAAAACGCCGTCGCCGCTGACTTGCGCGGCGGCGGACAATTGAAAGGGCGTGGCTTCGCTGGCACTCGAGAGAGAGTTGAAGCCACCGCCCAGGCGGGTGAACAGAAGTAACCAACAGGACTTCCGTGCCAGCAATTTCCCTATCGGCAGCGGGCGCATGGACTGAAATGGAATTTGAAATTTCATCAGCGCATCATGCCGTTGCTTTGCTGCATCATTTCGTCGGCGGCCTGCACCGCCTTGGAATTCACTTCGTAGGCGCGCTGGGCAAGAATGAGATTGACCATTTCCTGCACGACGCTGACGTTGGACAATTCGAGCGAACCTTGCTGGAGACTGCCGAAACCGTTGGCTCCGGGCGTGCCAAGTTCCGCCGTGCCGGACGCGCCGGTTTCCTTGTAAAGATTGTGGCCCATCGCATCAAGTCCGCCCGGATTCATGAACCGCACGATCTGCACCTGCCCGGTCGTCACGCCGCTAGCCGTGGTGTAGCTGACCGCGCCGCTGGGCGAAACGGTGATGTTGGTGGTGCCGGCGGGAACGGTCGGAAAACCGCCCTGGACCGGATAACCGTCGCTGGTCATCACCACGCCGGCGGCATCCGTCTTGAAGGCCCCGTCGCGCGAGTAGGCGAGTGTGCCGTCGGGCATTTGCACTTGGAAAAACCCGGAGCCTTGAATGGCCACATCCAGCGTGCCGCCGGTCTGCGAGAGATCGCCCTGTGTCCAAATGCGTTCGGTGGCCACCGGCACCGAGCCTTGGCCGACCTGCAAGCTGGATGGAATGATGTTGCCGCCGCCGGCCTGCGAACCGGCCGCGTGCGTGGTCTGGTAAAGCGTGTCTTGAAACTGCAGCTTGCTCATCTTGAACCCCGTCGTGTTGACGTTGGCGAGGTTGTTCGAAATGACGTCCAGATTCATCTGCTGGGATTCCATGCCGGAGGCGGCGGAGTAAAGGGCGCGCAACATAATTTTAAGAAGTTCCTCCCAGATCCGTGATGGTTTTGCTCATGCGGTCACCTTGCATCGTCATCACTTTTTCGTTGCTCTCGAACATCCGCATGGCCGTGACTAGGCTGGCCATCTGCAGCGTGGGCGACGAATTGGCGGCCTCGGTGGAACCCTGCACCACCTTGGTGTTGGCACCCGGCAATGGCGGCATGTTCGGATCGTCAGAACGGAAATAGCCGCCGTTCAGCGAGGAAAGTTTCGCTGGCTTGCTAAATTCGGCAATCGCCAGCTTGCCCTTGAGGTCCGCGCCCTGGCTGACGTCGCCGTCGGCGTTCACCATGATGGGACTGGTGTTGTTCGGATCAAATTGCAGCGAGCCGCCAGAGCTCGTCACCGGATAACCTTTTTTCGTCACGAGCTGGCCGGTGGAATTGAGCATGAACTCGCCGTCACGCGTGTAACCCGGCGAACCATCCGGCATTTGCACGGTGAAAAAGCCCGGCCCCTGCACCGCAAAATCCATATTGTTGCCGGTGGACCGCAGTTCGCCCTGCTGGAAATTGGTCAGGTAGCTCGCCTGCGGCATGACAAAATTATCGCCGCCGGCGCCCGCCATGCCGGCCTGCACCGCCGAGAAGCTGATGGCCTGCTGCCGCGAGCCGGGCAGCGACGAGGTGGAGAGGTTTTCCGCCACCATGTCCTGCCAGCGCTCCGTCGCGTTCATCGCGGCGGCAGATTGGTAAAGGCTGACATCCATACACTGCACGGCTAGCAGCGACCATGCCACCTAGGATTTATTGGGTTTTTGCGGGATTTCCGGATGGTGAAGGGAAAATGTTACCCGCGCGGCTAGGCAAGTTTGGCAGCGGAAGCAACCAGCAACCGAGGTTGGAAATCAAATCAGGAGTCGGATTTTAGTCCACGCTGAATCCGACTATTCGACCGTGAAACCGGGCTAGGACCGAGTGGTGTCAGCTGCGACCAACCGGCTTTGTCCGCTTTGAGTTAATCGTGGATGCAGAGCACTTGTCTTGGAGACAAAGTTGGAACCGATCATATGCGCTGCCCCGGCGATTGAACCTCAGCGCCCCTCGTTCGATTCTTCGTCGTAATGGGCGCCCGACCGCCAGCGGCCGCGCTGCCAGACATAGACGTTATCCTTTTGCACCCACTTGCCGACGAGCCAGACATCGCCAGAATGCGGCCGGGGCCGCCAATGGCCGGCGATCCAGACCCATTGCCCGCGCCAGACCCAGTTGCCCGGAATGAACCACCACTGCGCCAATTGTCCCGGCGCGGGCGGCACCACGTCCTGCTGATCGGCCGGCGGCGGCTGCGTGGGTTGGCCGACGTTGACCGTGTCGGCGGTCGCCACCTGGGGCGCGACCATCACCGGCCGTTCGGTGGTGCATCCCGCCAGCAAACAGCCGGTGGCGGCCAAGGCCAAAAATGGAATCAAAGAATTTTTCATGCGGATGATAAGTGATTGAATTCAGTCAATCTTTGAACCTAAACCTGATTGAATTCAACCAAAAAATGAATTGAAAACTGCGGTGATGGAATCGGTCCGGCAAAGTGGCTGCAGAAAAAATGGAGCGGGCGAAGGGAATCGAACCCTCGTGAGCATTCCGCAAGGCTGGAGATGCGTATTTAAGCCTTTATTGACAGCCAATACGTCATTGACGTTGCTGGACGTTAGCAGTAAAGTTAGCAGTGTTATGGCAAGCATCCATCGCCGACCTAAATCTCAATACTGGCACGCGGCATTTCGCACGTCAGACGGTCGGCTAGTACTACGTTCCACTAAATGCACAGACCGGTCCAAAGCGCTCGCCTCCGCGTTTGAATACGAGCGTGCCGCCAAGCTCGCCGGTACGGGGAACCTTGTCGAGGCGCAGGCGCGCAAGATCGTTGCCGACATTATGGAACGGGCAGGCGGGGAAGAAACCCTTCGATCTCCCACAATCAAAGATTATTTCACTCAATGGCTGGCGGCGAAAAAAGTGCACAAGGCCGCGTCCACCAATGCACGTTACGATGGTGCCGTGCAAAACTTTTTTGCCGTGCTGGGAAAAAAAGCTGAAAAGCTGCTCACTTCGCTGACGTCGCGGGACGTTGAACATTTCATGAAATCGCGGGCGGATGAGAAGCTTTCGCCGTCCACCGTTGTCTTGAGTATCAAAGTCATTCGCACGGCTTTGAACGCGGCCCGGCGGCAAGGCATCATCACGACGAACCCTGCGGAAGCCGTGGAACTACCCCAAACGAAGGGCGTCGAGCGCGGAACTTTCACGCCAGAGGAAGTGAAAATTCTCATGGCCGTGGCGGAAGGCGAATGGAAAACTCTGATTCTGTTAGCATATTACACCGGCGCGCGACTTTCGGATTGTTGTCGCATGGCATGGGCGGACGCGAGCTTGAGCGAAGGAACTATCACTTACACGCAAGCCAAGACAGGGGAAAAAGTGACCTTGCCCATCCACAGCGAATTGCTGGCGCACTTGGAAAAGCTCGCAGGCACCGACAAACCTGAGGTTTTCATCATGCCTCGCATGGCGGGATTGAAGTCTGGCGGGCGTAACGGGCTTTCCCAGACCTTTAAACGGATCATGCGCAAGGCGGGGTTGGATTTGCAGGCGGTGAAAAGCGCAGGCGTTCGGCAGCTTTCCCGTCGCACGTTTCATGCGCTGCGGCACAGTTTCACGAGCGCGTTGGCAAACCAAGGCGTCCCGGCGGAAGTGCGGATGAAGCTCACCGGCCACAAGACCGAAGGCGAGCATCAGAAATACACACATCATGAAATGGACAGTCTCCGCGCGGCTATCCAAAAAATCCCGTCCCTTTAGCAGTTAATCAATCGAACGCAAACCGGTCCTTTAAAGCATCAACATCCTGATCCTATGCCAACCAAAAAACGGAAAATCTGCCGCGCACCCATCACCGAACTCGACGCCGCACCGTCGCAGCATCGCCTCGTCGATATGCTCGTCGGTGAAGGCGATCTGTTCTGGCATGAAAAAATCCGGCGTGTTCTGGCTGCTGCCGGGTTTCGCACCGATTGGATCAAGCGCGAGGAAGACGTTCCGTACTGGCTGTTCACGACGACGCGTAAAACTTTCGCGCTTGCCTCGGACAAGGACACGGCCATCGGTCAAATTAGTTCGGTGCTGAGAAAAGGTGGCATCCGCCTGACAAGAAATGAGTTCGCCATCCTTGACTGGCGCAAGGACAAGTTACGGTGTTTTTTTATGTTCGATTACGGCTCGCCCGGCGTCTGGCAAGCGCCCCGTCGTCAAACTAAACGGCAGCTCGAACTTTGGCCCAAACCAGTTTAACTGCCGCGACCGCGTGTCCGTTCGTGTTCAAGAGCAAGTTCCTGAACGGCCACGGTCTGGCCGAAGAAGCAGGCCATGCCGAGCGCCACCATCGGCATTGCCGAGGCACACGGGTTAAGCATTTCAGTTGTCGATACGCGCACTGGCGAGCGGAAGCATATCGAGCACGACGCACCCGAAGCCTCCATCTGGTCGGACGGACCGGAACTAAAGCCTCTGGTGCTCGTGCTAGCGAAGCCCGCCGATGCCTGATCCTTAAATTGTAACGGTGACTCGTTATTCAAAAGTGCTACATTTCTATTGTGAAATTCTGGGTAAACAAAGACGGCCAAGCGTTAGACGCAGGCACTGATCACGCTGCGGCGGCAATGACGCACATCATGCCGCGCGCCGTTGTCGTTCGGATCAGCAACGACGTTCCGTCGGACGGATTGCCCGTGGCCATCCGGGATTGGATGCACGTGCGCGGCTGGATGCGGGTCGGCATGCATGACGGCGTCATGTCCGTCGAACAGCCCTATGCGGCGACACAGTTCCATTTGACCGCCGCGCAGCGGCAATGGATTGACGACAAAAGAGCCGAAGATAGCAGCATCAAGTTTGAGTTTAACCGGCACGAAATCATGGACGCGCAGGCGACCAAACCGTCTGCATTGGTGCAGAAAATGGTTTCGGAGGGAACAGACCATTGGGCATAAGTCACGCGGTTGCACAGGTCGCCGCAGTGCCGGTGAACTCGTTGAAAAATGACCATTTTTCGAGACAGCGCTGGCCCGAACCGCTGACACGACGACGCGGCTTACAGCAGCACTGCTGCCAGCGTGAAGATTTTCGTCAGCGCGAGCGTGAGCGGCCCGGCGGCAATCTTCGGGTCGAGTTTGCAGGCGTGCAGCACCGAGGCTGCCGTCAAGCCCAAGAAGCAAACTGCGCCAAGCGCCAGCGTGATCTCGTAGTGCGCTGGCCGTGCCGCTGCCACGCTGTTGCGGTCGGAACGTAATAATGGATAGGCGAGCCGTTGGGCGGAATTCATGCGTGCAAAATCCGGTGAACCATCGGCGCATTTGGGCCAGCCGGCAGAATTATTTTCAGCTTGGGCCCAAGCGATGGGGGTCGTGATCATAGCCAAAGGATTGTTGCGGATTTCCACCGTGGCCCGGCGCGCGGCGCTGCCGTCGTAACTCATCGTCTGATCAGTGATTTTCAAATCGTCCTCCAACGCGCGATGCGGCTTGATGCCTTTGGCCTGCAACACGCCGTGATAT
>CAISEZ010000057.1 GCA_903884535.1 uncultured Verrucomicrobia subdivision 3 bacterium | reverse complement strand
GGTGGCCAACGGCACGGCCGCGGGCGTTCCCCAAACCGACGAATTCCAATTTGAGGCAGTGAGGGAAACCTCATCGACGGTGTTGGTGATGTTGACCGCTGCCGCCGGCGTGCCGGTGAACAGGATCGTTCCGAGGAGGGTTGCCCCCAAAAGCAGGGCTTGTGTGCGAATGTTTATTTTCATGTGCGGTATTTGGTTGTGGTTTGGGCTGGCCATAGTTTGAGGACGGGGTTTCAGTGGCTGGAGCGGTTCATTGGCTGACGTGGGTATCGAATCGGCTGGTTGCATATTTGTGTTTCGTTCATTTTTTACTGCCCCGGCTCCACGGAATATTTCATCCACCGCCATAGATTCGGGTTGAATGTTTATTATCGTCGCGTATTTTTAAAATTTGCCTACCCCGTAAAACGTGGGGGGGGGGGGGGGCGAGGGTGGGCTTGTATACTTAACAAACGCATCGGACCGTCGTTTGCAGGGAAGCCATGCTTGAATTGTCGTCAATACTGGGGTTCTGCACCATAAACGATCTTTCGAAGGACGAAGGAATCGCCTGCCTGTCGAACACACCAAAACGCTGGCTTTAACCCAATAAAAATTGAGGATTTCAATAATCTGCGTTTGTTAAGTATACAAGCCCAGTGCGAGGGGGCTTAGATCAAATCATTCTAACGCAATCTGGACAGTCGGTTCGTCGTGCCTAGGGGCGGTTCTTTTCGTTTATGCTTTCGCGGAAGAGACATTTTTCCGACACGCACTGCATAGGGGGCCGCTGAGCCCTGTTTGCGGGTGAGGAAAGGCCCTGTTCCAGGGCGTTGCAATTACGCGCAACGAGGCGACACCACGAAACATCCTGCACCCTCACGAACACCACGAAATCGTTGCGAAAATGCTGACGCCATCTTGACGGCGGAAGCCGGGGCAAAGGCGGGCGGGCGGATTGGGGGACACGCATTGCGCGAATTATCTGCGGAGAGCCCCGGATAAAAGCGGGGTTTTCAATAACGTGGCGGACACGCCAGAGCCAGGATTCAATTGGCGGTGACCAGTTCCGCCAGCGGAACGGCCTCAATATTCTTCGCCAGCGAATAGCATTTCTCCCCGGGATACACCACGCGCAGCTCGTCGAGTTTCAGGTCGGCCAGGGCGATGCGCATCGAAGGGGTGAGCGTGGGGGCGTCCGTGCGTTTGCATTCTATGCCAATGCGCCGTCCGCGCCGGAAGAGCACCAGATCAATCTCTGCGCCGTTGTGCGTGGCCCAGAAGTAAGCTTCGCCGGGACGCATCGCCTTGAGGATTTCCTCAACCGCGTAACCTTCCCACGAGGCGCCCACTTTCGGATGATGCTCGAGATCGCGTTGACTGGTGATACCCAGCAAGGCATGGAGCAGGCCGCTGTCGCGCACATAAATTTTGGGGGCCTTGACCTGGCGCTTGCCGAGGTTCTCGAACCACGGCGGCAGTTGCCGGATCATGAACACGCCGGTCAGCAGGTCGAGGTAGCGGCGGACGGTGGATTCGTTCACGGCGAGGGCGCGCGCCAGTTCGGCCGCATTCCAAATCTGGCCGTGGTAATGGGCGAGCATGTTCCAAAAACGCCGGAGGGCGAGGGCGGGAATGGTCACGCCCAGTTGGGGCAGATCCCGCTCCAAAAAAGTCTGGATGAATTGCTGCCGCCACACCAGCGAGTTGGACTCCGTGCGCGCCGTGTAGGCCAAGGGGAATCCGCCGCGCAACCAGTGCCGGGCTTGCGCGGACGCCCCGAGATCGGCCAGCCGGAACCCTTCGAGCGGGATGGTTTCGAGCCGACCGGCGAGCGTTTCCGAGGATTGCTTTAGCAAATCGGGCGCGGCACTGCCGAGGATCAGGAAACGGGCGGGCAGCGGCTGGCGGTCGGCCAGCACGCGCAATAGCGGAAAAAGTTCCGGTCGCCGTTGGATTTCGTCAATGACCACCAATCCTTTGAGCGGGCGCAAGGCCAGTTCCGGCTCGGTGAGGCGGGCCAGACTGGCGGGATCTTCGAGATCAAAGTAATTGAGTGACCCGGCGGGCACAAACGACCGGGCCAGGGTGGTCTTGCCGGATTGGCGCGGGCCGAGCAGGGCCACCACCCGGCTGCGTTTCAAAGCCGTTCGGATCCATTCCGATTCGGTTTTGCGAGTTATCACCCTGCCACCTTAACCAAGTATTTCCCGTAGTCAATGCCTTTTTTTCATGGTAAATAACAGCGTCATCCGCCCTGCATGTAGGCGCGGTTGAAGGCCAGTCCCGCGTGGGCCAGCCGGTCGAGGTTGGGCGTCTTGATGACCGGATTCCCCAGCGCGGCAATCGTGTCCGCCCGCTGGTCGTCAGCAAAAAGAAACAGGATGTTCGACCGCGACTCGGCGGCCCATCCGGCCCCGCTCGTCGCCAACAGCGACAACAGAACGAGTGTTTTTTTCATGGCATCACTTCGCCGGAGAATACTGCAGGATGGTCGCGGAAGCAGGTGCAACCTGTAGCGTCAGCTTGCCAGCCTTCCCGCCCTTCATCTTTTTCCATTGGCCCAGCCAGATGCCTTGGGCATCAACCACAGCTCCGCCCAGCAAGACTCCAGATTTGGCAGCCACGTCCGAATCTTTCTGGGTTAAATCCAGCTGTTGCCATGCGCCCGAATTCGTGCCGGGGGGCAATTGGAGAGAAACTTTTGCCGGCTGGGCTTTGTCGCCGTAACTTTTGTTGATCAAGGTCAGATGAATGGATCCGTCGGCATCTTGATAAGCGTAGGCGTTGAAATTAAACGTGGAGGCCGTGGATATCTTGACTTCGAGGGGGCGTCCCAGCGCGCCCTGGCTGAAAGCCAGATACGCATAACCTTGCGGCCGGGTGACAAATCCCTGGCCATCGGCTTGACGCAGAAACGCGGCGTAATTCGGCGGGCCAAACTTGCCATCGCGCCCCACCAATTCTCCCGTGTGAAAATTCACACCCTGAATATGATGCGCCGCCCACCAATGCGTGCAATCCAGCGCCCACAAGGCGGACGCGTAGGTATCGCTCGCCTCTTTGGCCCCGCCATCGTAGCAACTGTTCATCTCGTCAATCCGATAGGGCACTCCTCGGGCGGCCAAAACCGCGCCGACCTGGGCATAGTCCTTTTCATAATCGTCATGGAGTTTGTTGGCCAGAAACCGGGCGCGGGTCGCGGGCGGATTGGTCTCGCCCGCCCGGCCGGATTTCAGGAAATAATGATGATCGCTCGCCATGGCCAGATGGCCACCGGCGAACAGATCTTTCGCCAGTTCCACCGTGAATTTATTGGGCGAGGTGCTCGGCCCATCCAGCATCGCCTGGGGGACGGCCTTAAGTATGGCGTCATAGATGGGTTTCCATTCCGCGAAAAAGGATTCGTAGGTTTTGAAGTAAAAATTCGGCTCATTGCCAATGGAAAAACTGTCGAGCAGATCTGCGTAGTGCGAGGCGATGTAGCTGGCGAGCCGTGCGGCATCGGCGGGATCGCCATTTTTCAGGCGGAACGAATAGATCACTTTCACCCCGGCTGCCCGGGCAAAGCTGAACAAGGCGTCGATATCTTTTTCCTGCGGAATCGGAATGCTCGGATCATCCACCGCATTGGCGCCGATGCGCAGGCTTTGGATGCCGAGCGTCTTGAAAATATTCACGAGCGCCTGATCGTTGGCATCAAAATAGTAGCGTCCCTCCTTCGGCAGCAGCATCGAAGATTCGTAGCTCAAGCCTAGAAAGCGCGGCGAGAGTTCAGCCGACTGGCCGGGGGCTGCCACTGTCACGGCCACCGGTTGAGTTTGGGCGATGGCGAGGCAGGGTATGAACAGCGCCAGGAATGTCCAACGGAGCGGGCCCCACAATTTTTTCGATGGATTGAAGCCAGAAAAGCTATTCATAAGTTTGTTTTCGATCTTATTTGTTTTGAGGGAATAGCTTGTTAGCTCAAGAGGGTTGCCCGCCACCTTCTCGGCGGGCGGGGTTGTAATGTTTGAACGCCAGCGGGTTTTTCGACTTCGTGCCTTCGTAGCGAATCTTCGTGATGTTGGGGAATGCGGAGTTCATCACGGTTGTCTTTATTGATCTTAAAACAGTTTATCGGACGATGTTAAAGCACGTATTGGCGCTGCCGCAAATTCAGGTGGTCACATTTGAGTCCGCGTCAAATAAAAACGCTTTCATCTGCTGAACCAAATCCAGAGACCAGCCGAACAAGCGATGGCCAGTCCCAGCCAGAGGCGGTAACTGGCATACCACGCGACCTTCTCGTCCGCCTCGGCGAAGGTGGCTCCTTGAATGGTAGTCGTGGCCAGTTGCGCGGCGCTGGATGGTTTGGTGAAAAGACTGACGATAATCAAAACCATCACGCTGAGTGCGCCCGCCACCATCGCGCTGTGCGTGAAAGGCTTGAGGTAGGGATTATCCATGTAGGGCAGGAAGGTGCCCGCGCCGGCACTCATTCGTGCGCTGTTATACATGAACAGGCAGGAGATCACGACAGAAGCAACGACGCAAGTCAGCACGCCGGCGGTCGTGATGCGTCTCCAGAAAACACCCAGGAAGAAAATCCCGGCGAAGGGGATCATCATGTAGGACTGCACCGCCTGTAGGTAGTCAAACATCGACTTGGCCTTGCCGATGAGCGGAGCCCAAGCCGCCCCCAAGATAAAAACGATTAACACGGCCCAACGACCGACCCGGATCTGCGTGTCCGAATCAGCGTCGGGCCGGAACTTTAGAAAAATATCGCGCGTGACCAGGGTGGAGATCGAGTTGTAGGTGGCCGAGATGTGTCCCATCAGCGCGGCGGCAATGCCGGCGACGGTGAGGCCGAGCAACCCGTGTGGCATCAGCGCACCCAGCATGGTCGGGTAGGCCGCGTCGTTGACCGCCTTGCCCTGTCCGTCCAATGGCATGGCCAGTTTGCCCTGGTGATAGAGCGAGAGAGCAATGATGCCAGGCATGACCAGAATGAACGGAGTCGTCAATTTGAGGAAGCCGCAGAAGGTTGCCCCCAACCGGCCTTCGTTGAGACTCTTCGCGGCAAACACACGCTGCACGAGCACTTGATCCATTGACCAGTAGAAAGAGCCGACGAGTATGGTCGCCGTCATCATGCCAAACCAGGGGACGGATTCGTCCGTGGCCGGCTGAATCATGTTGAGGTAGTCGCGGCCGGTCTTGGCATGGGCGATGTCCAAACCGACCTTCATCCCACTCCAACCGCCAACAGCATCCATGCCCTTCCACAAGAGTATGAACCCGGCGATGAGCAGCACCGTGGACTGGAGCGAATCAGTGACGACGACCGCCTTGAGGCCGCCTTTCATGGTGTAGATTGCGGTCAGCAGGCCGATGCCCCAGATCAGCAAAGTCTGTCCGCCCAAATGCACGCCCAGGAGATTGACCCCGTTCGTCAGCCCAAAGACCGGCGTCATCACCAGGGACGCCGCCCAGAGCGAGATCGAGACCTTCGCCAGAACGGAGAGCACAATCATGAACAGTGAAAACGTCAGGCGCACCGAAGGCCCAAACCGACGCTCCAAAAACTCCGGCACGGTATAGATCTTGTTCCGGATATAGAACGGGAGGAAAAGCAGGATCAGCGGAGCCAGACAGAACACCGCTGACCATTCCCAGGCGCCAATGGCGATACCAACGGCAAAGCCGCTGCCAGCCAAGGCCACAAAATGCTCGGCCGAGATATTGGCGGCGAACAATGACGCGCCAATCATCGGCCATCGTAGGGAACGTCCGGCGAGAAAGTAGGCTTCGCTGTTCTTGGGCTTGCGGGTGATGAACAAGCCCATGGAAACGATGACCAAAGCGTAGCAGGCGACGATGGCCCAATCTATGCCGGTCAAATTGATAGAGTTGTCTGAGGTGGCCATCGCGAGAGCAAGCGGCATGTGTGTCATTATGCCATTAGTAGTTGTTACTGCTATATTTGGAAACATTCTCGTTTTTAGCGGTCAGTTTATGGCGTCCGATGTGTTTCCGAGCCGATGCCAAGAAGTAATCACTGGCGGTGTCCTTACGCTGGGCGACGACCCACCAAGCTACACACAACAGGACGCCGAAGTAACAAGCGATCGCCAGCCAGTCCAGGCCGTTCAATGTTGTTCCGCCGACGGCGGCGAAGTATGGAGTGAGGTTTGTCATATACATAAATCTATTAAGTGATGATCGATCAAATGAATTCGTTGATGAGGTTTTCGAGATATTCCTGGCGGCCGCTGCTGCTTCCGGCGGCTTCGCCCTTCTTGAGCATATAAGTTTCAAGGTCGTTGAAGCTGGATTTGCCCGCCTCGATCTTCGCTCCGATACCGCTGTCCCATGACGCGTAACGGTTTTTGACGAACTCGGCCAAACGACCGTCCTTGCGAATCGCCGCCGCAATCTTCAAGCCACGCGCAAAGGCGTCCATGCCGCCGATGTGCGCGTAGAACAAATCAATCGGCTCAAAGCTCTCGCGACGAACCTTCGCGTCGAAGTTCACGCCGCCGGTCTTGAAGCCGCCGTATTTCAGCACGCTCAACATCGTGTAGGTCGTCAGGTAAATGCTCGTCGGAAACTGGTCCGTGTCCCAGCCGAGCAACTCGTCGCCGGTGTTCGCGTCAATGCTGCCCAGCGCATTCGCCGCGCCCGCAACTTCCAATTCGTGCTGCATCGTGTGGCCCGCGAGCGTGGCGTGGTTGGTCTCGATGTTCAGCTTGAAGTGCGGCAGCAAATCGAATTCACGGAGAAAGTTCAGGCACGCGGCGGCGTCGGAATCATATTGATGCTTCGTCGGTTCTTTCGGCTTCGGCTCGATGTAAAACTGGCCTTTGAAACCGATGGCCTTCTTGTGCGCGACGGCGAGGTGGAGAAACTTTGCCAGATGTTCCTGCTCGCGCTTCATGTCGGTGTTCAGCAGCGTCATGTAACCTTCGCGGCCGCCCCAGAAGGTGTAGCCTTCGCCGCCGAGTTCGTGTGTCACTTCCATCGCCTTCTTCACCTGACAGGCGGCAAACGCAAAGACATCGGCGTTGCAGCTCGTGCTCGCGCCATGGACGAAGCGCGGATGCGAGAACGCATTCGTCGTGCCCCACAGCAGTTTCACGCCGGTGCGCTTCTGTTCCTCCTTCAAGACCTTGGCAACGGCATCGAAGTTCTGGTTGGTTTCCTTGAGATTCTTGCCTTCGGGGGCAACGTCGCGGTCGTGCCAGCAATAATACGGCGCGCCGAGCTTGCTGATAAATTCAAACGCCACGCGGGCGCGATTCTGGGCGTTGCTGATGGAGTTGGAGCCATCGTCCCACGGGCGTTGCATCGTGCCGGCGCCAAACGGGTCGCTGCCGGTGCCGCGGAACGTATGCCAGTAAACCACCGCGAAGCGCAGGTGCTCGCGCATGGTCTTGCCGGCGACAATTTCATCGGCGTTGTAATGTTTGAAGGCTAGCTGGTTTTTCGATTTCGGGCCTTCGTAGGCGATGTTATTTATATTCGAGAATGTTGTTTTCATGTTACTGCTGAATCAACGGGTTGAGCGTCTAGTTCTTTAGTGCCTGCAGGGTTATCAGATACACATCGTATTCACGCATCTCCAGCGTGCGTTGAAAATTTTCGCCAGCCTTGATTTCCACCGTTTCACTGAGCATAGGCGCTCCGCTGTTCTTTTGGTTCAGCGTTTGAATTTGCTGGCGCGTCGGGTTGGGCGGGCTGCCTAGGTCGAGAAAATCGGCATAGACATCGTTGCGCCGGTAGCCCACCGCGAAGACTTTCAGCGCATAGCGTCCGGCGGGCAGGTTCTTGATCGTCAACTGCGCCGGCGCAATGGGCTGGGCGGGCAGGTCGCGCTTGAAGTAAACATTGTCCGGGGCGTCCTGCTTGGGCGTGGTGTAGTTCCAGACCAGCGCTTGCACCCCGCTCTCGCTCCGGCAAACCGTCGCGCTTGCATCACCGCATTCCAGTTCCGTGTCGCCGAGTTCATGCAGGAATTTATAGGCGTAATACGAGGGCTTGTGCAGTCCCTGTAAGTTGATCAGGCCGAAACCGCCGTGAAAAGGCGTTGGCCCCGGGCCGGCTTCTTCAAAAACATCCGTGTAAGTCCAATAGGACATCGCTTGCGCAAAGCCGGAACAGCGCTTGAGCGTGTTCAGAATGAAGGCCGCTGAAATGTAAGAATCATGCACGGCGTCTCGGCTCGAATAGGAAGCGCTCCACTCCGTGTAGAACAGCGGGAGCGCGGGCATGGCGGATTTGGCAATCTTCGCACGCACGCCGCGAACCGGCCCCGCGATGGTATCGTCGCCGGGAATCAGGGTCAGGACCTTGGTGCCAAACTCGTCCACCGCCCCGCGAACTCCATACGTGTGGGTGGATATGAAATCCAGCGGGATGGCGTTGGTTTGGCAGTGGCGGATCAGCTCGGGCGCCCAGTCGTTTGCGGCGGTTGAGGGACCGCCCACGCGATAGTCGGCACACACGCTTTTGACCGCTCTTGCGGAGACATCGTAGAGCTGCAGGTAATCCGCCAGCGTGCCGTCAAAAAAAAGATTCGGCAAATTCGGCTCGTTCCAGACCTCGAAATACCACTGCTTCACCTCGTCACGCCCGTGGCGTTGTTCCATGTGGGCGGTGAATTCACGGACCAGATTACCCCACTTGTTGTAATCATTCGGCGGCGTCACGTTGCCCTTCCACCAGAACACCGTCTTGGATCCGCTGGCCAGAGCGGCGGGCATGAAACTCAGTTCCACAAACGGTTTCATGCCGGTATCCAGGATCGCATCATACGCCAGATCCACATACTGGAAGTTGTAAACGGGCTTTCCCTTCTCCTCGGAATAGACCGCCATATCGTCATGAAACAGGCCGTGGAAGCGGAGATATTGAAAACCGCAGTTTTCACGCACATCCTTGAGCTGATCCACGGCGGCTTTCCGCAAGAGCTCTCCGGCCCGTCCAGCGCCGACGCAGACGGCTTCGTAATGATTGTTTGGACCCTTGGGCTTTTGACAATCCACGGTGATCTGTCGCGGTGCAGTCTCGGCGGCAAGGAGTGTTCCCAGCGATAGCGTTAGTGCCAGACTATGGATGAGCAGTTTTTTCATGACAATTAAATGACAGCCTCATTGCGGTTGATTCCCGCCGTTTTCACTGAGTTGACAAAACCGCCATCCCGTCCAGCCGCTACTTTTGCAACTCGATCATTTTCTCAGCATAACGGCGGCCCAAAATTCGCGCGGATTCGGCATCGCAGTGCAAACCGTCGCCCTTGTGATGCAGTCCCTCGGCGGAAACGCAGGCGTAGTTTTTTTCCTTCAGGCCCTGAACCACCGCGTTGAACCGTTTCGTGGCGGCAGCGTTATTGGTATTAAAACTCGGAAGTTCGCCGGCGATGAATAGCAGATTCGGCACCTTGAGATCTTTGCGCAGCAAGGTGATTAAGTCGGTCAGCTCCCGGCCATAGGCATCGCTGGCATTGCGATCCG
>CAISEZ010000056.1 GCA_903884535.1 uncultured Verrucomicrobia subdivision 3 bacterium | reverse complement strand
CTGTGTCCATCTGTGGCTAAAACTAAATTCCGTCCAGATAGCTTTGCAACAAAATCGCCGCCGCCATTTTGTCCACCTTCTCCTTGCGCTGGTCGCGGCGGACGCCACCCTGGATGAGCACGCGGTTGGCCTGGGCGGACGTCAGACGCTCATCCAGGGTTTTGATGGGCACTGCCACGGCGTTGCGCAGCACGGCCACGAACGTCTCCACCTTTTGCGCCGCCGGACCGTAACTGCCGTCCATGTTGCGCGGCATGCCGATGAGGATCAGCTCGGCTTCCTTCTCGATGATGAGTTTTTTCAGCCGCTCCAGAAACGGCCCGAACGGCTCCGTGAGAATATATTCCAACGGTTGCGCGATCATTTTCAGCTCGTCGCTGACCGCGACGCCGATGCGCTTGGTTCCGTGATCGAGGGCGAGGATTCGCATGACGCGCAAAGTTTCACAACAAAAGCTTGGCGTGGCGAGCCGATTTCAATTTAATCAGTGCGCCGTTTTATGATCCAATATCTCGATTTGCTCCGCCACGTCCACGAACACGGAAAATTCAAGGCCGACCGCACCGGCACCGGCACCTATTCGCTGTTCGGCGCGCAAATCCGCTGCCCGCTGCGCGATTCGTTTCCGCTGCTCACCACGAAGAAGGTCCACACCAAGTCCATTTTCTACGAGCTGCTCTGGTTTTTGCGCGGCGACACGAACATCAAATGGCTCAACGACCACGGCGTGACCATCTGGGACGAATGGGCGGACAAGGATGGCAACCTCGGTCGCGTCTATGGGGCCCAATGGACCGACTGGCGCACCGCCGACGGTCGCTCGCTGAACCAGATTGACGACGTCATCGCGCAAATCAAAAAAAATCCCGACAGCCGTCGGCTCATCGTCAGCGCGTGGAACCCGGGCGAGATCCAAAGCATGGCGCTGCCGCCGTGCCACTCGCTGTTCCAATTTTATGTGAGCGACGGCGAATTGAGCTGCCAGCTTTACCAGCGCAGCGCGGATATTTTTCTCGGCGTGCCCTTCAACATCGCCAGCTACGCGCTGCTCACCTTGATGGTCGCGCAGGTTTGCGATTTGAAGCCGGGCGATTTCATTCACACGTTTGGCGACCTGCATCTTTACGCGAACCACGTCGAACAGGCCAAGCTGCAGCTCTCGCGCGAGTTGCGTCCGCTGCCGCAGGTGAAATTAAATCCGGCGGTGAAAAATATCCACGACTTCAAATACGAGGACATTGAAATCGTCGGCTACGATCCGCATCCGGCCATCAAGGCACCGGTGGCGGTGTAAGCAAATGAAACAATCTATTGTCAGAATTGCTGCGGTCGTCTGGGTGATCGGCCTTGTGCTGACGGGTATGATGCTTTCTATTCCCCCTGCAAATGTTCCACTTTATATCGGTCTGGCTTGCATTGCAGTTATTCCTTTGGGTTTCGGTTCTTGGCCTTACCGGATATTTGGAGTAATTGCGCTGGCGTTTTCCTTGTTGGCGGCTATGGGAGAAGAAAATGCCGGAATAAAACATCAAGAGAAAATGCGTCTCTTTCGCCAAAGAATTGAAAATAAATTTGGAAACACAAATTTGCCTTCGGCTTCACAAAACATCACGACTACCAACAAGTGAAACACTTCAAAGCCATCGCCGCCATGTCGTTGAACCGCGTGATCGGTGCGGGGAACAAAATCCCCTGGCATTTGCCGGAGGATTTCAAATGGTTCAAAAAAATGACGTCGGGCAATGTCGTCATCATGGGGCGCAAGACGTTCGAGAGCCTGGGCAAACCGCTGCCTAATCGAAAAAATCTTGTGCTGACGAGGCATCCCCAACGCCTCATCAAAAAGCATCCGGAGATTTTCGGTGAATATCATGAATGGCGAGGCGGGCAACAACTCAAGCGCGCTTACCAGCTTCATTTTACAAAGTTGGAGGGAAAATTGACAACGGACATCTTGGTTTTCAAATCGCTGGACAAAATCGATCCAGTGGAATTTCCGAACGACGTTTTCATCGCCGGCGGCGCGCAGATTTATGATCAAGCATTGCCACGTTGTTCGGATCTTTTTTTAACGGTGGTGAAACGCCAGATCGAAGGCGGCGACGCTTTTTTCCCGCCGTTCGAGGACAAGTTTGATTTGATCGAAACGATTCGTGACGAACCGGAGTTCAAGATTTTGCACTACCGCCATCGCGCGCTGTTTTCCTTGACGGCGGATGGTTGAACTCAAAAATTTGTCTTTCGCAAAATTTGATTCAAAACAAAAAACCGGCGGACTGTTGCCAGTCCGCCGGTTGAATTTTTCTTGGAAGCTTATTCCGCTTTGGCGTCGTCGAACGCGTCGAACGCGTGCTGCAAGGCCACGAGGTCTTCGCCGGGTTTCAGCGAGTCGAGCATCTTCTGCTCTTCCTTGAGCTGCTCGTCGGAGTAGCTGGCCGCCTTGATGGACAAACCGATGCGGCGTTCGTTGCGGTCAATTTTGATGACACGCGCACTGACATCCTGGCCGGCTTTGAGCACGTTCTTGATCTTGTCAATGTGCTCTTCGCTGACCTGCGAGATGTGGACGAGGCCGTCAATTTCGTGCTGCAGGCCGACAAACGCGCCGAAGCTGGCGAGCTTGGTGACTTTGCCGGTGACGAGATCGCCGACTTTGTAGAGCTGGTCGATCTTTTCCCACGGATCAATTTCGAGCTGTTTCATGCCGAGCGCGATGCGCTGGTTCGGACGATCGACTTCGAGCACGGTGGCTTCGACGTCGTCACCCTTCTTCATCATTTCCGAAGGATGATTGATCTTGCGCGTCCAGGACATGTCGGACACGTGGACCATGCCGTCAATGCCTTCTTCGAGTTCGACAAACGCGCCGTAGCTCGTGAGGTTGCGCACCTTGCCCTTGACCTTGGTGCCGACAGTGTATTTCGCCGCTGCGCCGTCCCACGGATTGGATTCGAGCTGGCGGACGCCGAGCGAGATTTTCTGTTCGTCGCGGTTGATGCCGAGAACGACCGCTTCGATTTCCTGATCCTGCTTGAGCACGTCGCCGGGTTTGGCGATGCGTTTGGTCCAGGACAATTCCGTTACGTGCACGAGACCTTCCACGCCGGGTTCGAGCTGCACAAACGCGCCGTAAGGCACGAGGCTGACGACTTTGCCTTTGACCTTCTGGCCGACGGGGAACTTCGCTTCGATATTGTCCCACGGATTGGCCATCTTCTGCTTGAGGCCGAGGCTGACGCGTTCTTTTTCCTTGTTCACATCCAGCACGACGACGTCGAGTTCCTGGCCGACTTTCAAAATTTCCGACGGATGGCCCAAACGGCCCCAGCTCATATCGGTGATGTGCAGCAAACCGTCGAGGCCGTTGAGGTCGATGAACGCGCCGAAATCGGTGATGTTCTTGACCGTGCCTTTGCGAATGTCGCCGGGGACCATTTCGCCGAGCAACTTCGAGCGCTTGTCGTTGCGTTCGCTTTCGATCAATTCGCGGCGCGAGAGCACGATGTTCTGGCGTTCCTGATTGATTTTGACGACCTTGAATTCGTAGCTGTTGCCGACGAAGCCCGAAAGATTTTTCGGCACGATGACGTCAATCTGCGACGACGGCAAAAACGCTTCGACGCCGACGTTGACGATGAGTCCGCCTTTGACCACGGCTTTGACCTTGCCCATGATGCGGCCGCCTTCATTGCAGATGGTGAGGATTTTGTCCCAGTTCTTTTTGAACTCGGCTTTCTCGTGCGAAAGGACAACGGTGCCGTCTTTGTTTTCGAGCTTCTCGATGAGGACGTCGATCTGGCTGCCGACCTTGACGGCATCAAATTCGATAAATTCGTTGGAGGGGATGATGCCCTCGCTCTTGTAGCCGATGTCCACCATGACTTCCTTGGGACGGACTTCGATGACGGTGCCTTTGACGATTTCGCCTTGCACAAAACGCGTGGCGTGTTGCTTCAGGGCTTCTTCCATTGTGAGCATAACTTTACTATGATGAACTGCGGGAGGCTTGTCGTTCCAGCGGAACTTGAAGACTCCATTGCCTAACGACCAAACGCTGCAGACCGGCAACGGAGGTTAAAGGTTAGGTTATTGGTTTAACGATTTTTCTCAGCCTTAATGAACCATCCGCACACGCGGCGTTCAGGCAGTGTCAAGAGTAGGGGAAATGCCGCTGATGGCAAGTGGAAATTTAATAAACCAAAGGCACATTGCATTTCAAATGCTTCTCAAGCAAATTTAATTGGCGGCACCTTCAGGGTTGCGTGGAAGTGTGGGAGTTTGTAGGTTTTCTTAGATGAAAAGGGCATTTGCATTAATTATCTGGGGGCCAGCCTCTACACTATTTTACAGATTTTGAGCCTCACGCTTTTTGAGAAAATGCCCATTTTTCAGGCGCTTTCTCCGCTTCCACTCCCAGCCCAACCAACCAATCCGCGAAATCACCAATGTTTACTTGGTTTCTAAACTGGACAGTGGTGAGTGGAATATTATACCTGGGGAAGGATTGTTTTATCTCATTTCAGGGACCCCATTCTTCCCAGCAGCCTAAGCAAGCCATCCAAAATTGTCAGCGGATGCGGCGGGCAACCGGGGATGAATAAGTCAACTGGAACGATGGAACTTGTGCCGTCCAGAATCTGCTGATTTCCGATGAACGGGCCGCCGGAAATCGCACAGGCACCGACGGCGATGACAATTTTCGGCGACGGCACGGCATCGTAAGTTTTCTTCAGCGCGAGTTCCATGTTGCGGCTGACCGCGCCGGTGATGAGCAATCCGTCCGCATGTCGCGGCGACGCGACGAACTGGATTCCAAAGCGGCTCAAATCCCAGCCGATGGTTCCGAGGACATTCACGTCGGCCTCGCAAGCGTTGCAGCCGCCCGCGCTCACCTGCCGCAACCGCAACGAGCGGCCCAATAGTTTTTTCAGTTTTTCGTCCAAAGCGACGGCGAGCCGCAATTCATCTTCGCCCGGATTGCCGAGCAGCAAGTCTCCGCGTCGCCGGACGGCCATTTGATGATTGCTGGTCTGTGTGATCGCTTTGGTCGGACACGCTTCAACGCACGCGGCGCAGAAAATACATTTGCCCAGATCGAGCGCGACCGGATTTTCGGGCGTCCGTGTGATGGCCTGCGTCGGACAAACCGGCACGCACGCGGTGCAGCCGTCGGCGCATTTCGCTGCCTCGACACGCAGCGCGCCACCGTGTCGATCGGGCAACGCCGGCGGTGGGCCGGCGGGAAACGCCATGGTTTGGCAGCCGTGTCGCAGCCGATGAGTGATGGGATCGAAGGCAGACATGGTCAAAGGTCAAAGCCGCAATACGACAGGTTGAAACTTTTGTTGCAAATCGGAAAATCCGAAATCGCCTGGCCGCGCATCGCCAGCGCCAGGCCCATCCAGTTGTGAAACGACGCGTCCACAATTTTATAGCGACGAAATTTTCCGGCGACATCCGTGAGCGCGACATGACAAACTTCGCCGCGCCAGCTTTCGACCAGCGCCACCGCCAGCGCGTCGCCAGCTAGTTCGCCGTTGGCGGAGAAAATTTCGCCTTCCGCCGGGGCGGCGAGTTGTTCCTCGATGAACTTGGCGGAGCGTTGAATTTCCAGCCAGCGCACGCGCGCCCGCGCCAGCACATCACCATCCGGCCAGACCGCGACCGGCACGGGCGCGAAACGATGCCAGCCCGCCGGATGATCAAATCGCACGTCACGCACCAGGCCGGCGGCGCGGGCGGCCACGCCGACCAATCCAATCTCAGCGGCTTGGGCGGCAGAAATGGTGCCCATGAACTCAAAGCGGGCGCGCACGGAATTTGAGTCCCACAGCCATTCAGCAGCTTCGTCTACTTCAGCCAGCGCGACGCGAAGTTTTGCCAACAACTGCGCCGCGCGCTCCGTTTCCAAATCGTGTTTGCAGCCGCCCGGACGGACCAGGCCGCGTCCGAAACGGTTGCCGCAAATCAACGCGGTGAGGTTCAGAAAATCGCCGCGAATTTTTCCACAAGCGGAAGCCGTGGGTAAAAATGCCACGTCGTTCGCGAGCGCGCCGAGGTCACCGGTGTGGTTCGCGAGCCGCTCCAGTTCTAGCGCAATGGCGCGCAGCCATTGGGCGCGCAACGGCGCTTCCGTGCCGGCAAGCGCTTCAAGGATTGTCGCGTAAGCGGTCGCGTGGCCGATGGTCGTGTCGCCAGCGACGGTTTCCAGCTGGCTCATCGTCGCGCGGTGCGGTCCGCCGGTGAGCGCTTCCTCGACACCACGATGCTGGTAGCCAAGCGCAATTTCCAGGTGCAACACCTCCTCGCCGTTACATTGAAAACGAAAATGGCCCGGCTCGATGATGCCGGCGTGAACCGGCCCGACGGCGACTTCGTGAATCTCGCCGCCGGCCACCTGAAAAAATTTGCCGTTCGCCGGATGATCGCCGTTTTGTCGCCGCACCGGCTTCAGCCAAGGATGGCCTTCGGGCACCAGGCCGTGTTGTTCCCAAACTTCGCGTTCGAACAGATGCGCCTGCGGATGCAGCAGCGTCAGCGATGGATAACTTTTCGTCACCGGCGCGCTGCGACCGACGGCGAGTGTGTTTTCCGAATCAAACGCAATGATCGCGACGAGGCGCGTTCCAGAATTTTCCGGCACGCCGAACCACGCGCAGAGGCGTCCGCCACGTTCCAATTCGGCGGCGGTGGCAGCGACGAATTCCACCGCTGGCCACTCGGGCAAGTCGGCCCACGGCACGCTTGTGCCGTTGCTCATCAAGAGAAATTCGCAAATTGAATTCATGGCGTCGGCAATAAAATGTTGGCGGCGGCGTTCCAGGCTTCCCGCAACAGCGGCGGCGTGGCGAGGCCGAGCCACAGCGAGAGCGCGAGGAACAGCAGCGGCGGCACGATGACGCCGGGCGTTTCGCGGAGCTGTTTGCCGGTCGCACGCGCGGCGGCACGCGGTCGTCCGTCCACGATGGCAAACACGAGACGCGACATTCCAAAGAACGCGAAGAGTAGGCAGCCGAGAAACGCGGTGGCGGCAAAAAAATTGTTTGTCTGGAAGCCAGCGAGGATTATTTTTAATTCGCTAAAAAAAACACCGAAAGGTGGACAAGCGGTCACCGCGAGAATTCCCACGACGAAAATCCGAGCGGATGCTGGTGAGCGCCAGGCCATGCCGGCCACTTTGTCTTCGGTCTGTGCGCCCGCCGCGCGGCGGATGTTACCAGCGCTTAAAAACAGCGCACCTTTGGTCAGGCCGTTCGTCCAGACGTGAAACAGCGCCGCCGCAATGCCCGCTCCGCCGAGCGCCGCACCGACGGCGAGAATGCCCATGTGCTCGACACTCGAATACGCAAGCATCCGTTTAAAATCCGGCGTGGTGAGCAGAAACAGTGCGGCCACGAGCATGGAAAACAACCCGAACGCCAGCAAAGTGCGTTCCGTCATCGCGCCGCCGCCGGCGGCGTCCACGACTTGTTTCACGCGCAGGATGGCGACGAACGCCATCGTCGTCGTGCCGCCGGCGAGCAGCGCGCCGACCATTCCCGGCGCTTCGCCGTAGGCGTCCGGCTTCCAGGTGTGCATCGGCGCAAGACCCATTTTCGTGCCGTAACCGGCGAGCAGCAGCACCCACGCGGTGACGAGCCACGGTCGTGTAAGCGCCGCGCCTTGCGCGACGAGCGCGGTGAAGGTGAGATCGCCGCTGCTGCCGCCGTGCAACGACGCGTAGCCGAGACAAAACGAGCCGAGCAGCGACAGCGCGATGCCCGTGCCGCCGACGAGCAGATATTTCCACGACGCCTCGAACGCGCGCGCCGTGCCGTTGAAATGCAGGAGCGGCACGGTCACGAGCGTGGTGGCCTCCGCCGCGACCCAGAGCAGGCCGAGGTTCTGCGCCTGCAACGCGAGGCTTAACAAACCCAGCATCACCAGCAGCGCGGTGACGAAGATCCGATTTTTTCTTTCGGCACGGATTTGCAAATACGCGACGCCGTAAATCGAACAAACGAGAAACAGCAGCGACACCATCGGCAACACCGCCCGCGCCAGCGGATCGAATCCGAACCACGCATTCGCTGCGAGCAACGGCGGATCAATCAGCAGCCACAACGCCAGCACTGAATGCAAAACTCCGGCGACCGGCAGCAGCCACGGCCGCGTTCGTTCGCTCGGCCACGCGAACGCGGCGGCGGCAAAAATCAGCGGCAGGGCGATGAGCAGAATTTCTTTCATTCGCGCAACGAGGTCAGTTTCCGCGTGTCCAGCGTGTCGAATTCGCGTTGAATCCGGTCCACGATGATGCCGATGACAAACACCGCGACCGTGAGGTCGAGCAAAATTCCGGCCTCGACCAGCAGCGGGGTTGTGTTGATGAGCAGCAGGCCGAACAGATAAATGCCGTTTTCCAAAATCAAGTAGCCGCAGACTTGTGAGATCGCTTTGGTGCGCGCCATCAGCAAAATAAATCCGCACACCACGGTGGCGAACGAGCCGGGCACGAGCAAGGTTTTGGCGTGTTCCGGCCGCAACGGCAGTTCGCTGCCGAGCGCCGCCGCCCCGATGATCGCGGCGGCGCCGAGCAGCAGGGATGGCACAAAACCAATCAGCGGTTCGACTTCGCGGTCAATGTTTGCCGCGCGCAAAGCCCGCCGCAGCAAATTGGGGATGATGAATCCTTTCACCGTGATTGTGCCAATGGCCACGGCGACGACGAGCCAATGAAATTTTTCTTCAAGCAGCAACGGCAATGTGCCGAGAATCATGCCTTGAAACGCCGCCGCGCGGATGACTGACGGCAGCCGGCTGCTCGCCAGCGCGAGGAGGCTAAATCCCATCGCGAGGCCGATGAGTAGATTCATTGTGCCGCTCATAGCCTGCCGCCTTTCCACGCGACCAGCAGCGCGAACAGGCAAAACAAAAATGCGGTGGTCAGCAGCAACGGCACGCGGCGAAAAGCCAGCCGCGCCAATAAAGATTCAACGAGGCCAATGGCAATAGCCACGACAAACACCGATGCAACCAGCGCGCCGATGGCTTGGAGCAAGGATAATTTGCCGAGCGGCAAAACGGCTTCGGTCAGAAGCACGGCGAAGAGCAGCAGTTTCAGCGACGCGCCGTGAAGAATGGCGGCGAGGGGTGGGCCGCTGTGATCGAGCACCATGACTTCGTGGATCATCGTGAGTTCGAGATGCGTATTCGGGTCGTCGAACGGCACGCGGCAGTTTTCCGCCAGCAGCACGCCAAACAAACCTGCGGCAAGCAGCGCCGCACCCGCACCGGCTGACGGCGCGAGCATCGTGGCGAGCGATACGCTGCCGCTTTGCACACACAGCGTCAGCAGCGCCGTAATGATCGCGGCCTCAGCGAGAACAGCGTAACTGACTTCGCGCGCCACGCCCATGCCTTCAAACGCCGAGCCCGTGTCAAGCGCCGCCAGCACGATGCAAAACCGCGCGAACGCGAGCAGATAAACAAACAACAAAGCATCGCCGCGGAATGAACATGACGCGCCTGCCGGCCCGACCGGCAGCAAGAGCGCCGCCGTGATGATCGCGATCCATGCCGCCGCCGGACCAGCGACGTGTGCGGGTGAAACGGCGGTGCTCAACACAACACTTTTGCGCCAAAGCTTGGCGAGGTCGAAATAGAGTTGCAGCACCGGCGGTCCGCGCCGGCCGGCGACCCACGCCTTGACCTTGTTGATGATGCCGGGAAGTAGTGGGGCGAGCAGCAGCCACGCCGCGAGCCGCAGAATGATGTCGAGCGCGACGATCATTTTGTTCCCCCCATCACGGCGAGAATCGCCAGTGCGACCAAGCCGAGCAGCAGGTAAAAAATGTAAGATTGCACGCGACCGTGTTGCAGCTGCCGCACGGTCGTTGAAACACGCATTACAAGCGAAGCTGTGGGCTCAACAACATTTTCCAAAACCGTTTCCGGCGTGTGTTCTTCAAAATCAGCCTGCGCGGGGAAAAGTTTCTTGGGCAGATGCGCGTGCCGCTGCGGTCGTAGAATCCAATCGAACCAGCCGGTGATGATGCCGGCAAATGAACCGGCAGTGTATTGCATTCGGGCGGTCGGCGCGGCGTAGCCGCAGTCCCACGTTCCCGTGCGGCTGACGCCATTGTGTTGCACGCGTCGCCAAAGAAATATCCCCGCCAAAATGACGAGCGCGGCCAGCGCCAGATGAAATGCCCCGAGCGTAACGAGCGGCGCGGGCAGTGTGACATTTGCCAGTTCCGGTTGCCACGCCGCCGAGGCCGTCGCGAGCGCCGGCCAGAATAAAATGGGTGCGAGGCCGATGGTCACGCACGCCGCGCCCAGCACAAGCATTGGCAAACGCATTCGCCAGCCGCATTCGTGAACGTGTTCGGCGATTTCGCTGCGCGGCAGACCGAGAAAAACCACGCCGCAGACTTTTACAAAACATGCCAGCGCCAGCGCGCCGGTCAGGCCGAGCGCGATGGCGGCGAAAATTGCCGCAAACGCAGCCGGGCCGTGAGCAGATATGGCATCAAACAGACCAAGATAAACCAGCCATTCGCTGACGAACCCGTTTAGCGGCGGTAATCCGGCAATGGCCGTTGCACCGAGCGCGAACAGGCTGGCGGTCCATGGCAGCGCGCGCCAGAGCCCGCCGAGCCGGCTCATTTCGCGCGTGCCCGTGGCGTGCAAAACCGAACCGGCGCCGAGAAATAAAAGGGCTTTGAACAGGCCGTGATTCCAGACGTGCAGCAACGCGCCGGCGAGCGCGAGCTGCCCCCACGCAGCATTGCCGTGCGCCGCGGCGATCATTGCAAAACCAAGGCCGATGAGAATGATGCCGATGTTTTCAACGCTGTGGTAGGCAAGCAGGCGCTTGAGATCATGCTGGCCGAGGGCGAATGCGACACCGAGCACCGCGCTGATGACGCCGAGCGCGGCCACGACCCAACCGGCGGAATCAGGCGTGGGCAGCCAGCCAGTGAAACGCACGAGGCCGTAAATGCCCATTTTGATGGCCATGCCGGAAAGAATCGCGGAGACGTGGCTCGGCGCGTTGGCGTGCGCGGACGGCAGCCAGATGTGAAGTGGAAATATCCCGGCCTTGATGCCGAAACCGACGAGCGCGAGCCAAAACAACGGCGCAAGCTCGGAATGTTCACGCATGGGGCCCAGTTCCCAACTTCCCGCGCGGGCCGCGAGCAGCGCGAAAAAGGCGAATAGAAAAATCATCGCCACGTGCGACGCGGCCAGATACAGCCAGCCGGCGGCGCGAGCGGTGGGGCGCTGACGTTCGCGGGTGATGAGAAAATACGCGCAGACAGTGAAAATTTCCCAGGCGATGAGAAAGTGCAGGCCGTTCGCACACACCAGCACCAAACCCATGTTGAGGAGCAGTCCGTTCCACCACGCGCGGCCCGCCGGCGCGGAGGCTGGATGATTTTTATCAGTCCAATATTCGCTGGAATACAAAGTGCCTGCGCCGCCCAAGACCGAAAGTAAAATCAGAAAAAAGGCGCTGATGCCGTCGAGTTGGAGGTGCAATTTCTCGCCGCCAATCACAAAGTCCGGCTGCCAATTCCAAGGCACGCCGCTGGCGAGCATGCAAACCGCCGCCACGAATACCGCAACTGCGCCGGCGAGTGTGGCTGCCAGCCAGACGCGCGGCGATTTGAAGGCGCTAAAAATTCCGGCGACCAGTCCAACCCCGGCGATCAACAGCAGCCAGCCCGGAGTCATGGGTTGCCTTCTTTCTTGCCGCTGGTGTCAGCGGCGGCAATGGCTGCGAAAATGGCGTCGTCTTGTGCGCCTTCGGTAATCAGCTGCCCCAGACTGCCGCGTGACAAGGCGGTGCTCAATTGGGCGAGCATTTCGAGATGGGCGCGCGGCGACGGCGCGACGAAGAACAGGAGCCGAGTGATGGGCTGTTCGTCCGGTGCGGGTTCGTTGATGACGAGCGTGTCGCATAGTAGCACGATGGCAAAAATTCCCGTGTCGCGGCCGAGCGCAATGGGCGTGCGCAAATGCGGCAACGCGAGTCCGCCGCCAACCAACGCCCACGAAATACCGTTGGGTGCGCGCAATCGTTGCTGCAACATTTGACGGATTGGCGGCGTCGCGCCCGGTAGTTTGGCAACCGTTTCCGCAAACAAATTAAGAACATTGACGGCGGCAACATTGCGCCAGATGCCGCCGGCGCGGAGCATGGTTTCGAGTTTTTTTGCGCCCTGGATTTTAGACCGTTCTGGCGCGAGGAACCCGACTTTGGCGGCCAGTCCATGCGATTCGGCCCAATGCACCACCTGGGTTCGGTCAAAGAGCAATCGTCCCCGGTCGGTCACGTGTGGCAGCCCGTCATTGCGAATCCAACCCGCCACCTCGCGCTCTTCCACGCCAAGCGACTGGGCCAGTTCAATGATGTTCAGAAACATCGGCATCGTTGCGGAAAGGTATTGTTGATCACCTTATCAAAAATGGTAGGTGACCCGGTAGATTCCCTTCCAACGCATCACAATCAAAACAAAAATTCACCGGCGGGGCAATGCGGTTTATCGAGTGCTGGATTTTACCAAAAGAGGGTGAGCTATGATCGCAATTTCGCGGAAGAGTTGTTTTCATGTTGAAAACTCGCCGGTGATTCTCATGTCCACACTTGCACAATTCACCAACCTTCCATTGCTCGTGCCACGATTGGCGGGCGACCACCGCGAGAGCATTGTCGCGGAACTGGGGCAGCGGTTGGCCAGCACCGGCCGGATTGACAACGCAGCAGCCTTCGGCCGCGCGGTGCTGGAGCATGAGGAACTGGCCCCGGCGGTTTTTGATGGGGTGGCTTTTCCATTGGCACATAAAGGGGTGCTCCAGGAACTTTCGTTTGCCATCGGCTTTGCGCCAGAACCGATCCATTGGGGTGCCTCGCACGGACCCTTGGTGCATACCGTCGTGCTTTTTGCCGTGCCGCTGGCAGACGAAAAGCGTTATCTCTCCTTGGTGCTGGCATTCTCAAAATTTCTTGCAGACGGAACAAATTTTAAGGTGCTACGCGCTTGCATCCGGCCTGACGAAATGCTGGAAGTTCTTGGCAGGATTCGCTTTTAGCGGCTCATTTATTATTAATGGGTTTCTGAAACGAAAAATTCCTGGCGCTTGAGAAAGCGCCCGGGACGTGACAGAGGCACGGGGCCTCTGCATCAAGTTCATAATACAAAAGGACGGGGCTGTTGCAAGGAGGGCAGGGACTCGGTATTAAAAGGTGGAATAAAGATGGCCAAGCAACTCAAAACCTCCAGCAGGAATTTCTGGCTGATGACAGATTTGGACGAGGCAAAAGCACATTAGATCTAGCACATCAGCTTCAAATTGCTGCCGCGTCAAGGTAAAGCTCCGCCGCAGAGCTAACCGCGCAAACCGCATCGAGTTCACTAAACGGTTAGATTTGTTGCGATTATTTCAAAAATAACGGGCCACTCAATCTGATTTATGTATCATTGTAAGATGAAATATTAGACGCTCTGGTAACGCTCCACGCTGAATTTCTCGTGGTCAAACCGGATAGCCACGCCGAAATTACAGGTTTGTCAAAAAACGTGCGATTAGGGTTACTGACCGCCGGGAGGATCGATGAGGAGTAAAGGCACGGCGACGCAGCGCGGGCGGCACGAGTAAACCGGAAGCAAAATGATCATCAAGGCGGCCGCGGCGGTGACGAAGCCGCTTGTTTGTTAAATGACATTGGGGGTGTGACGGGCAACCTAGGAAATTCCTTGCCGCATTTTTGGTCGCTGGCTTTTCGGGTTGAACCGTCGCGGCATCTAATTGTAAATATGCTGGCCAAAACGCACAAAAACACCCAAAAAATGGGAATTCTGAAAAATCTGGCCCCCCCGGAAACTCAATGCCGGCCCGCCATTTTGGTTTGCACAAAACTCCAGAAAATTTCTTGCGCCGCACGCTTTTGGTGCTAACTTTCTCCTCATCTATGAATTGTGTGCAACATTTTCTCATTTTTTCTGCCATGAATTTTACGTTGCGCCATGGTTTAAATAATGCCGAAAATCACTGCAAGCCATGCATTTCCTTTTTTCCTCGTTCCTATGCCCTGTTTGGACAAATAAATGTTGTTCGATGAGCAATTTTTTATCCTCCCAACCAGTTTCTGTTGCCCGATTTTGCTTCATCTCAATCGGCTCCGTCGCCAGTGTCGCCGTTCAGCGGGCTCGACAAGGCGACGTCCCTGCTGGCTTTTGCACGGCGGACTTGAAGTCGTGGCCGACGCAGCCCTAGTTTTTTAAGATGAGATATTCAACCTTTGCCCGGCAAAACCGGGTGATTACAGTGGAGAATTTTGTGAAAGAGATTATTAAACGATTCATCGGTTTGCCGTTGTGCAACCTTGCCGGAAATGGCCGTTGGCTGAAGTTGGGTTTGGCGGCTCCGGCCGACCCGATGGCCGGTGGCAACGGCGGTTTATCTGGTCAGCCGTTCACGCCCGCCAAAGCTCCGGCTTTTTGCTCCGGCGTCATGGCGGCAGTATGTTTAATGTCAATCGGCGCACTTTTGCCATTAGGTGCGCAAGCCGCCCTGCCAACTTCATTTTTGACGGCCTACGATGCTGGCGCTGGTTTTTTTGGTGGAGAGGATCTGATGCTCACGAACGCCAGCGCTGCCGGTCTTAATGTCTGGTCTTCCACGGATCCGACATTGGCGGTGACCAACTGGACTTTGGAGGGCGTGATGAACGAGCAGCCATTCGTTAGCCCCATCGGATTCAGCCGCTATTCCATAAATGTGAATCCAGCCACCTCGCCGGTTTACTATATCTTCGCGCCCACCAACAATGGTCCCTACGCCGCGGTCCAGTCGGTAACGATACTGACAACAACTGATTTTGTGAATTTCAGTGTGATCAGCTCGAATGTCACCATTAATTCCAGCGGCGTCATTTCATTTGCGCCGCAGTTGGCGATCAATCAGTCGGGCACTTTTGTCTTCACCTCGGCCAGTTATCCGGTCAGCGAATCGGATTCTACTGGTCCCAAAACCGCATATGACGGCACAACTGTGAATCCGAGCGTGCTTGGGGCTCGCATCACGGTGACGCGCACGAATGGTAACCGGGGCCGGCTTACCGTTGGCTATCAGATTTCGCCGCTGACTTACACCAACCTCTACTTCACAAATTATTTTGGGACAAACGTGATGATTACGTTCACGCCAACCAATGGGCCTTCCGTCACGACCAATTATTATTCCACCAATACATTATGGGTTAATAAATATCAGTTCTATAATTATTCCTATCAATATTATAATGTTACGAATGCGACCACTAATACTACCTTGGCAGTCAATGGTGTCGTCGTAACCCCCGGTGTCACCGGTCCACTGCTGCCCATCCCGACCAATCTACCGCCACTTGGAAATCTCGTGCTACCATCTGTCACCACGACGGATTCCGCCGGCGATGTTGTCATTACGATCACCAACATTTACAATCAGCTTGCCACCAATAGCCAGATTGTCACTTCGGCCTCCGGCATTGCAACTAACAGTGGGACATTGACGTTTGATGATTATCAAATGAGCGCGAGCATACTCGTGCCGGTGAATATGGCCATTGGACCTAGTCCGGATACGAACGATGCCCCCTATACACCTAGCCTGGCATTAATCAGTTTGACCAGTGCGCAACTAGATCCGCTTGAATCCTCGCAACTCCTATCGCCCGTTTTGGGTGGTCCGGCGCTAATCAATGCGCTGAGTCCGCAGTTCCCACCGACCGGTCCCGAACTTGTGAATTTTGAGCGCTCCACCTTTCGCGTGGATAAAGATGTGGCTGGCAGTAATGCCGTGATTAGTGTGGTTCGCTATGGCACCAATGCGGCAATTTCAGTGTCGGTGGAATATCAAATTGATCCGGTTATACCATATTCACCAGTTAATCCTTATGACTTTATATTGTGGCCAGCCATCAATCCGATTCAAAATTTAGATAACCCGGCCAACACTTTTCCGCTGCAAGCCGGTTCGGAATATGCCACGCCTAACAGCGATTACACGCCGGTCACCGGCACTTTGACGTGGGCGGCAAACGACTATAATCCTAAAACCATCACCATACCGATTATCAATAATGGCCTGGTTGAGTTTAACACGGATTTTCTGGTGCAATTGCACAATGCGGTTCCACAGCCCACCGCCACGACTTCCGGAGCTATCCTCGGCGAGGTCAACGCGGCTGAGGTGACCATCCTTTTTGACGACAGGACCTGTGGCCAGCAGCCGGCGGGCGCAGTGGATCGTTGCTGGAATCCGGACAACGTAAACTACTCGACGCCGCCGTTTACCATATATCCCGGCACGCAGGGCGGTGAAAGCGGCAACGCCAACGGCAATGGCGGCACCGTCTATGCCGTGGCCGAACAACCCGATGGCAAAACAATTATTGCGGGCAGCTTTGTCTCCTATAATTCCAGTCCTTACAACCATATTGCCCGGCTGCTGAATAGTGGTTATGCGGATACTTCCTTTCTGACCAACAATAACAACGGGGGTGGGGCGAACGGCCTGATTTCCTCCGTGGTGTTGCAGCCGGATGGCCGCATCCTCATCGGCGGTAATTTCACATCGTTCAACGGTTACAACCGCCATCACATTGCGCGCTTGAACAGCAATGGTTCTGTGGACACCACGTTTAACCCCGGACAGGGCGTTGACAGTCCCAACGCCATGGTGTGGTCCATGGCGTTGCAACCCAACGGCCAAGTGGTCATTGCCGGCGTGTTCAGTTCCGTTAACGGCACCAACATAAATTCCGTGGCGCGGTTGAATGCGGACGGTTCGCTGGATGCAAGTTTCAACCCCGGCGTCGGTCCGAACGGCGTCGTGTATGCCGTGGCCGTGGATACGTTTGGTCAGGTGGTCATCGGCGGTGACTTTGACAGCTTGTCCGGCGCCAACAGCGGCGGCGTGGCACGGCTGAATTTGGATGGTTCCTTGGACTCAACTTTTGCTTTGGGCGTAGGCACTTACAATCCGGAAACGGGTTCCACAGATCCGGTCCATGCGCTGGCCATTCAGCCGGACGGCCAGATCTTGGTGGGTGGATCTTTCTCTTATGTGGATTTGAACATTTACAACGGCCTTGTGCGGTTGAATGGTGCCGATGGCACGGTGGATACGAGCTTTAATCCGGGCACTGGCACCTATAACCAATTGACCGGCGTTTCAGACACGGTCTATGCGATCACGCTCCAGCCGGATGGAAACATTTTAATCGGCGGCAACTTTTCCTCATTCAACCAAACGCGGCGCGTGGGGCTGGCGCGCTTGTTCAGTTATGGCAGCGTGGATACCAGTTTCATGGACACGGCTTACAACCAGTTTGCCGGCTTGGTCAACCATTACAGCAACCCGACCGCAGTCAACGCGGGACTCTATCCGTCCGGAAACTATCCCAATTTCGTCAATTCCATCGCGCTTGAACCGGGAACATCCAATGTGCTCATCGGTGGCGGGTTTCTGGTGGTGGGTGGCGGATCGACGCGTGATGCCACGCATCCCCGCAGCAACATTGCCCGGTTGATTGGCGGGGCCACCCCTGGTCCCGGCAACATCCAGTTTTCACTTGGCAGTTACTCTGCGGACAAGAGCGGCGCGGCAAAGTTTATTGACTTGGTCCGCACCAACGGCAATTTGGGGCCGGCCTCCGTGACGTTTGGCACCAACATGGCGGCGCCGGGACCGGGGATTGCCAGCGCGAAAGATTTCAGCATTGGCAACACGAACTATTTCTCGCCGCTCTGGCCGACGCTGTATTCGCAAAATAAAAACTGGTCTTTTACGATAGATCCGGCGTTTTACGGTCCGAATGCTTGGCCGATTCCGCAGGGTTTGCAAACAGTAACCAGCGCGTATGTCTATCTCGTTCCCAACAATAATACCAACATTTCCGGCAATGTGAACGCCAACCTGACGGTGGCCAATCCCAATGGTAATTTTACGCTGGGTGGCGAGCAAATCGCCCTGGCTCCGGCCTTGGGCTGGCAGGCGAAGGCTCCCTTCACCATTATCGATGACAACATCCAACCCGGCACTTTGGGATTCAGTGCGCCGCAGTTTACCGTCACTGAAAACGGCGGCACGGCGACCATTACCGTCGTCCGGACCGGTGGCAGCGACGGGACGGTTGACATCGCTTATTCCACCAGCAATGGTCCGGCACCGAACGGCGCGACCAACGGCGTGGACTATACCGGGGTTACCAATACGCTGGAATTTCTGGCCACCGAGACGAGCCATACTTTCACTATTCCGATTATCAATGGCACGACGGTCCGGCCGGACCGGACGCTGAACCTCTCCCTGTTCAATGTCACCGGCGGCGCTAAGCTGGGCCAGACCAACGCCACGCTGACCATCATCAACGGCAATTTCTCGGCGGGACACATCAGCTTTGGCGCTGCAAGCTATGGCGCCAATGAGAACGGCGGCAATGCGCTGGTCACGGTGAATCGCCTCGGCGGCAGTTCGGGCACGATCAGCGTTAAGGCCATCACCTACGATGGCAACGCCTTTAATCGGACGAACTATATTGGCTCCACCAATACCCTGACGTGGAACAACGGGGATGCCACCACCCGGACCATTACCATTCCGGTGATGGATGACGGTCAGGTAACTTCTGATTTGACCATGTATGTGCGGTTGACCAATGGCGTTCTGAATTCGCTGCCGACCGCCAACGTGCTGGGATTGAGCACCTATACGAACGTTCCCGTGACCATCACCAATGTGGATTCCTATGGCACGGTGGAATTCAGTTCGGCGAACTACTCGGTCAAAAAATCTGGTGGCTATGCGTTGATCCCGGTGGTGCGGCTCGGCGGCTCGGCCCAGACGGTCACCGTCAATTACAGCACCGTTAATGGCACGGCGCTCTCCAATGTGGACTATACGGTGACCAGTGGTTCATTCACTTTTCTGCCCGGCGTCGTGAGCACGAACTTCATTGTGCCGATTCTAAACACGAATTTGAATAGTGACTTGTTGTCGTTGGGCCTGGTGTTGAACGGTGCTAATCTGGGTCCCATCAGCAGTGCCGTGCTGAACATCATTGACTCTTCGCAGGTCAACGAAACGCCGGGGTCGCCGGACACGACCTACAATTCCTTCGGATTCAACAACACGGTCTATGCCTTGGCCCTGCAAAGCAACAACCAGTTGCTGGCCGGTGGCGACTTTACCAAGGCGGATGGGGTGCCGCGCCAGCGCATTGCGCGTTTGAATTCGGATGGCACTTTGGACAGTTCCTTCCTCTTGCCCTCTTCTTCGATGGGTGCGAACGGCACCGTCCGGTCCATCGCGGTTCAGGCGGATGGGCGGATACTGGTGGGCGGTCAGTTCACGACTTTCAATAATGTCACTTTGAATTATATCGCCCGCTTGAATGCGGATGGATCACTGGATAGTTTGTTCAAGCCCGGCTCGGGGGCGAACAATGCGGTCTATGCACTGTCGGAAACCTTGGTGAACGGCCAAAGCAAGGTGCTTGTCGGCGGCAGCTTTGCCTCCTTGGATGACCATACGTTCAACAGCATCGGCCGGCTCAACAGCGACGGCTCGCCGGACTCTACTTTTAATCCCGGACTCGGTGCCAATGGCACCGTCTATGCCCTGGCACTGCAGCCGGACGGCAAGGTGGTCATCGGTGGCGACTTCACGGCGGTCAATGGCAACACCAATTTCAATCACGTCGCGCGGTTGAACACGGACGGATCGTTGGACTTGAGCTTTAATGTGGGCACCGGTGCGAATGCCTCCGTGCGGGCCATCTCACTCCAATTGGATGGCCGGATTCTGCTGGGCGGTCTCTTCTCGAGCGTCAACGGCAACACGAATTTCAACCATGTGGCGCGCTTGAATGCGAACGGTTCGGCCGATGCCTCCTTCAAGCCGGGCTTGGGTGCGAATGACGCCGTGTTCGGCATCGCATTGCAGACGGACAGCCGGATCGTGTTGGGCGGCGAATTCACCCGATGCAGTGGCGTGACCCGCAGCCGGATCACCCGGTTGAATCCCGACGGCACGGTGGATCCGACCATCAACTTCGGCTGGGGCGCGAACAACTTTGTCGCGGCCGTGGTGGTGCAGGAAGACTTGATTTCCGGTTATCCCACCAATGTGCCGGATGAGAAAATCATCATCGGCGGCGGGTTCACCCAATATGACAATCAGCCGATTGCCTATCTCGCCCGCATTTACGGCGGCTCGATCAGCGGGTCCGGCGCCTTCCAGTTTACTTCCGCCAATTACTCAGCGGATGAAAATAGCACCAACGTGACCATCACCGTGTTGCGCACCGGTGGCACCAGCGGCACCAATGCCAATGGTTCAGGCGATGTGCAAGTGCCCTTTGCCACCAGCGACGGCACCGGCGTGGCGAATACCAACTATCTCACGGTCAGCACCAATCTGGATTTCCCGCTCGGCGAAGTCATCCGGACCGTGGTGGTGCCGGTATTGGACGACCATGTCATCACCCCGAATCTGACGGTGAACCTGGCGTTGAACCCCGTGCCGCCGGCGCAATTTGGCGACCAGCCTACGGCGGTGTTGACGATCATCAATGACGACAGCTCCATCAGCTTCTCGGCGGCGAATTATCAGGTGGCCAAAAACACCGTGAGTGGCGTGGCTCCCATCAGCATTGTCCGCCAAGGCAGTGTCAACGGGACTTCGACCGTAGCCTTCAGCACCACGACCGGCGGCACCGCCACCATTGGTCTGGATTATACTCCGGTGAGCAATCTGGTCACTTTTGCGCCGGGCATTTCCAACGTGGTGATGTCCATTCCGGTCACCAATAACCTGATCTATGAAGGCAATCAGACGGTGGCGATGCAGTTGACCAGCGCGACCGGCTCGCTCTTATACAGTCCGTCGAATGCCACGCTGACGATCATTGAAACGGTGAATTCACCGGGATTATTCAGCTTTGCTGCCACGAACTATGTGGTGACTGAAGGCGGCGGGGTGGGGTATACTAATGCCTATATCACCGTCCAGCGCACTTTTGGATCATCCGGCGCCGCCACGGTTAGCTACTCCACGGCGGACGGCACGGCGCACGCCGGCACCAAGTATGTTGCCACTACCGGCACGCTGACCTTTGGCGATGGTGAGATTAGCAAGACTTTCCCGGTGCCGGTCATTAACGGCACCACGGCGGAAGGGCCGGAAAGCTTTTCCGTGGTCCTGTCCAATCCGACGAGCGGCGCGTTGCTGACCAGTCCGACCAGCACGACCGTGACCATCTTGAACACCAACACCGGCATTGCGTTTGTCTCCGCGACGAACAGTATCCGCGAACCGTCGGGCGTGGTGGCGAGCGTGTTGACCGTCAACTTGGTTCGCTATAACAATACGAACGGAGTCTCCACCGTCCAATACTCCACCACCAATGGCACGGCGCTGGCCTCGACCAACTTTATTGCCATGAGCGGCACGGTGACCTTCTCCAATGGACAATCCCTGGCGAGCATTGCCATTCCGATTCTGCATGACTCGCGGGTCACCGGAGATTTGAGCTTCACCATCGGCCTGTTCAGTCCCAGCGCGGACGCGCAGCTCACGCTGCCGAGCACCACCACGGTGGTGATTCACGATGCCGATGCCGGGATTAGTCTAGCGGCCACCAGCACTGCTGTGGCGAAGAACATTGGCACCGCCCTGATTCCGGTGTTGTGTTCCAATCCCAGTGTCGAGCCGGTGTCGGTGCATTATTCCACTGGCCCGGGCACGGCGGTGGCGGGCACGGACTACCAGCCGACCAGCGGCATTCTGACCTTCACTAATGGCCAGGCGGTGAACTATATCTCCGTGGCGATTGTTCCGAACAATCTGGTGGAGAGCAACCGGAACTTCACCGTGAGCATCTTTAGTCCGACGGCACCTGGCGTCCTGACCGCACCTACGATGGAGACGGTGACCATTGTGGAAACGAATAGTCCTTACGGCTTGAGCTTCTTCAGCCCGCTGGTCATCAGCGGAAGTTACGGCACGACGAATGTGGACAATACCGGCGGCTTGCCGGAGAACGGCGATCCGAACATTGCCGGGTTTGCGCCTGCCGCACCGGTCTGGTTCCAATGGACGGCGCCGGCGGACGGCGAAGTGTCGCTCGACACCATTGGCAGCCATGACGACATCATCGGCGGCAAGCTGGACACGGTGCTGGCGGTCTTCACCGGCAACAACCTTTCCTCGCTGGTTCAGGTGGCGGCCAACGACGATATTTATCCGCAACAGTTGGGCACTCTGAATGAACTGCAATTCAACGAGGACTCCTCCGAGAATATTTTCAATACCAATAATGCTAACGGCAGCATCCCGCAGTTTAGAAATATCTTTGCTGGATATCATCAGCCCTATGGTGGTCCGAGTGGTTTGCGGTTCAATGCCAAGGCGGGCACAACCTACTTTTTTGCCGCGGATACAAAGGTCGGTCAGGGGACAATTACGGGCACATTGAGCCAGGGAACGATTTTCTTGAACTGGGCGTATCATCCGTCCGGCGTGCTCCGGTTTGCGTCGGAAGATATTGACACAACTATTTTTGGAACTGGAAATTACCCCGCGAACTTCAGTCCGATGCTGCTTTACCAGTGTTCGGAAACCGAAGGGGACCGTAGATACTCTGGCAGCACCGGTGTTTCTGAAAGAACCACCACGGTGAATACTTATTACAAATATGACGCCCCCGGCCTGCTGGTTACGGTGACGCGCGTGGCGGGTTCTTCCGGCCGCATTGCCGTGGACTATGCCACCCAGGATGGCAATACGAACCTGATCACCAGCGGCAGTGGCGACATTCCGGCGTTGGCGTCGGCCACCAATATTTTCACTTTCTCCTTTGGCACCAACACGCTTACTATTACCAACATCACTGTGGGCGACTACACGCCGGTCAGCGGCACGCTGGTCTTTGATGATTACGAGATGAGCAAGACCATCATGATTCCGATTCATGATGACGGCGGAGCGTCGCAGCCGAACCGGGATTTCTTCATCAATCTGTCGAATCCGCGGGTTGACCCGGCGGATGCCGGTGTGGTGTCAGCGCCGCGTGTGGATTCGCTCTACGCCCAGGCCATGTGCCGGATTCTGGATTGCGACATTGACCCGAAGGGACCTTCAACTGTGCAGGTCATCAATACGAATGTCACTCCGGCTTTAACCAATACACTGGTTGTATTGACTCCAACCAATGGCGTCTTCAATTTCGCCAAGAAGTGCTTCCGTGTTCCGCGTGATGTCCAGTCAGCCTATTATCACGGCACACCGGTGACGCTCTATGTCAACCGCATGGGCACGAATACCGCTGGCGTGACGCTGAAATACCGGATTGATGAAGGATTCTTGGATAATATCAGTTTCGATTACGACAACATCAACTATCCTTTGCAGCCCGGCTCTGATTATGCCAACTCGCCGTTAGACGGGGTGATTTACGGCACGTCTGTGCTGGACTTTCAACCTGTCCCCGCCACTGCGCAAACCGGCACTCTGACTTTCCCATCCGGTGCTAAATCACACGATCCGCAGCCGGTTCAATTCACCATCCACAACAATGGGGTTTCATCCTTCAACAAGGACATTCGCATCCAACTCTATGAAGTGGTCAAGGATGTTGCGGTGCAGGACGGCATGGTGGCGGAATGCACGCTGACCATTTTGACTGACGATCTGTCGCCGCCGGCCGGCTCGGTGGACGAACTTTACAATCCGGACTTCGGTGTGGATCTGGCCGTGCCCACGAATGCCGCGTTCATCGTATCGAATCAGCCTCATCCCGGCACCGAGGCAGCCAGTGAGGTTTATAGCACGCTGGTCACCACCAATAACCAGACCATCATTGGCGGCGCGTTCTCCACCTACACGGACGGAACTTCGACCCATACTGTCAATGGTCTGGCCCGCCTGAACTTTGACGGCTCGCTGGACACCACCTTTAACTCGGGCAACGGCATCAACGTGAATCCGGGTGGCCAGTATATCCGGGCGGTGGCATTGGAAACCAACAATGAGATTGTCATTGGCGGCAGTTTTACTTCTTACGATGGCACCCAACGCCAGTGTGTGGCGCTGGTCAATGCCAACGGATCATTGGATCCGAGCTTCAACTCCGCCGGGGGCGCGAACGGCACGGTTTATAGTGTCCTGGTGCAGCCGGATGGAAAAATCCTGATTGGCGGCGCGTTCACGGCCTACAATGGAACGCCGCGCAACCACGTCGCCCGTTTGAATCTGGACGGTTCGCTGGATGCAACCTTTGATCCGAGCAACATACTTACTGGGCCGGTGTATTCCATGGCGATGGCGCCTTCCATTCTCTTTAATGCCAGCGGCGGCACCAACGAGAATGACAATGCCGTGAACCTTGGCCCGCTCACGTCCGGCTTGGTGACGATGAATATTAATTTCAATGCCAACCCGGCCAGAGTGGCCCCGAATGACGTGCAAATCTATTACGGTGACACCAATGTGATCGCCGGCACCGGGGTGTTGATCTACGACAGCGGATATGTCACCGGGTCCGGCACCGTGGTGGTTCCGTTCGGCCCGACCGGAGGCATCACCACCAATCTAATTACCGTCGTCGTGAATAATGGCGGCAATACCAATGGCCCGGCATCGTGGTCTTATACCGGCGCGGTCACCGAGCCGCCGAACACGGGCCTTCTGGTGGGCGGACAGTTTGGCGTGACGGGACAATCGTATGCCAACATCGCCCGGTTGAATCCGGATGGCACTTTGGACACCAGCTTCAGCCCCACGACCGGTGCGGACCGGGTGGTGCGGACGGTGGCTTGGCAGTTGAACAACCAGCTCATTGCCGGCGGCGACTTTACCCATGTCAATGGCGCGGGCTATAACCATCTGGCGCGGTTTAATGCCAACGGTTCGCTGGACACCAGTTTTGCCATTGGCACCGGCTCGGACAACACGGTTAATTCCGTCACCTTGCAGCAGTTGGCTGGCACGATGTATATCGGCGGATCGTTCACTACCTTCAATGGCACGCATCGTCTGGGCTTCGCCCGACTCTATAACAACGGCACGGTGGATACGACCTTCCTGGATACGGCTTACAATCAGTTGGCCGGTCTGCCCCGGATCCATTTCACCGATGCGCCTGGCACGGTGTTTTCCTCGGGCCTCCAGACTGACGGCAATGTGATCATCGGCGGCAGCTTCGCGCAGGTGGGCGGTGGCCAGTTTGATGAGTTGGTTCGCCCGAATGACTACGGGTCTAATGCACTCACCCATACCTACACAGCCATTGACCCGGCATTCAACACCTATTTGAACGTGGATGTCTGGCCGGAACCGAAGACGCGCGACGGGGTGCGCAACCGTGGCAACATCGCCCGTCTGATTGGCGGCGCAACGCCCGGACCGGGCAACATCGGTCTGGCCTCTAGCAGCTATTCGGCGAACAAGACCGGATCGTATGTGCCTGTGTCCCTGGTCCGGACCAACGGTAGTCTGGGTTATGCCTCCGCCAACTTCTCGGTGCTGCCGGGACTGGCGCAAAGCGGAGTGGATTACGCCTACAACGCGAATGCCCTGACTTATCCCATTGAATGGATTTATTTTGATGCGAATAACCGGCCTACTCGCCAGCATGGCGATGGTTTAACCGGGCCGAACGGTCAGATGTATGACAGCAACTTCAATCTGAATTATCCCTTCGGCATCGGCGGTCCGGCGTCGGTGGATGTCAGCATCATCAACAACACCACTTCGTCCGGCAACTTGAGCGCGCAGTTCCAACTGGCCAATCCGGGGGCCGACCAGTTCTATCTGGGTGGTCAGAACATTCCGCTGGGCGTCGCGCTCGGCGCTTCCGTTGCACCCCTGACCGTGGTGGATAACAGCCATCAGGACGGCGTGTTTGGTTTCTCTGCCGGCAGTTACCCGGCGACAGGTTCCACCGTCTCGGTGGGCGTTACCCGCACCAACAGTTCCTCCGGCACGGTGCAACTCTCCTATACCACGACGACCAACGGCAGCACGGCACTTCCCGGCACGGACTATACGCCGACGACCGGCGTGCTGACGTTCAACCCTGGCCAGACCAGCGGGGCTTTCCCGGTGGCCATTCTGCAGAACAGCTACATTGGCAACGTGGAAAAAACGATCGGCCTGCAACTCTATAACCTGCTCGACTTGAGCAGCGGCAATGCGTCGCTGGTCCAGTCGAACGCCGTAGTGCGCATCGTCAATCCGAACTTCGCCGGTTACTTGAGTTTCACCACCAACGCCTATGCGGCGAACTTGAGTTCCGGCATGATGCCGGTCACGGTGACGCGCACGGTGGGCAGCCAGGGCACCCTTACCGTGCAATACGCCACAGCGAACGGCACCGCCGTCAATGGCACGGATTACACCGGCACCACCAACACGCTTACTTGGAATAATGGTGACACCTCGTCACGCACTATCACCATACCTTTGATCAACAATCATCTGGTCGGGCCGAACAAGCAGTTCTTTGCCGGCTTGTTTAATGCGACCTTGAACGGGACGAACACGCCTTCACTGTTCGGCAGCATCACCAATGTGGTCTTGAATATTAACAACGACAATAGCTACGGCACGTTCCAGTTCAGCCGGCCAAGCTATTTGGTCAATGAAAATGGCGGCTATGCCACGATGACCGTCACCCGCACCGGCTCGGCGCTCGGCACGGCGACGGTGGGCTTCACCACCGTCAATGGCACGGCGTTTGCCGGCACCAACTATGTTTCCACCAACGGCGCACTGGCATTTGCGGCCGGCCAGATCAGCCGCAGCTTCAACGTCCAGATACTGAATGACAGCAAGGCCAATCCGCCGCCGTCCGCCTTCTACTTCTCAGCGGTGTTGACTACCAACTCGGCTGGTTCGTCGCTCGGATCGCCGGCGAGCGCCCCGGTAGATATTGTGGACGCGCAGTCTTACAATGAACCGGCGGGTTCGCCGGATGCGGCCTTCGATCCCTCCGCCGGCATGAACGGCAGCGTTTTTGCCGTCGGCCTACAGTCGGGCGGACAGATCATCGCGGGCGGCAATTTCACCATTGTGAATGGCTCGACCATCAACCGTCTGGCCCGGTTGAATGCGGATGGCACGCTGGATGACACTTTCCTGAACGGACAATCTGGCGCGGACGCCGCTGTGAACGCTTTGATCACGCAGACGGATGACCGCATTGTGGTCGGCGGCGCCTTCGCCAACATTGACGGCATTGTCCGCCATCGCATCGCCCGCTTGCAGACGGATGGCGAACTGGACACGAGCTTCAATCCGGGCGCCGGCGCGGATAACACGATCTACGCGTTGAATGAAACCTTCATCAACGGTGCCCGCGAAATCTATGTGGGCGGCGCGTTCAGCACGCTCAACGGCACCGCGACTCCGGGTGTGGCGCGGCTTAATAATGATGGTTCTCTGGACACCACGTTTGCCACCGGGTTGGGCGCGAACGGCACCGTCTATGCCGTGGTGGCATATCCATCCAACTCGATTGCCAATGCAGGCAAGGTGTTGGTCGGTGGCTCGTTCACCAACTTTAATAATGTGACGGTGGGCAATCTGGTCCGCCTCAATGTGGATGGTTCCGTGGACACCAACTTCAATGTCACGGTGGGAGCCAGCAGTGCGGTGCGCGCCATTGCCATCCAGGGGGATGAGAGCGTGCTGCTCGGCGGCGACTTCACGAGTGTGAATGGAACGGCGTTGAACCATGTGGCTCGACTGAATGCCGATGGAACGGTGGATGCAGCCTTTGTCACCGCAATCGGGGCCGGCGCGTCCAGCTCCGTGAACGCAATCGCTGTCCAGCCGGACAACCGGATTGTCTTGGTGGGCGACTTTACCCAGGCCAATGGTGTGAATCGCAACAGTATTACCCGCTTGCTGCCTACGGGCGCGGTGGATCCGACCATTAACTTTGGTGACGGGGCGAACAACAACATTTACGCGCTGGCCATGCAGCCGGCAGACGGCATGTTTGTCATCGGCGGCGCGTTTACCACGTATGATACCCAGCCTCATCAATATATTGCCCGCATCTACGGCCGTTCCACAGTCGGTTCCGGCGCCTTTGAGTTCACCACCCCCAACTACTCGGTGAATGAAAACGGTGGCTATGCGGTCATCACTGTCCGCCGCACGGGCGGCACCAGCGGCACCAATGCCGACGGCTCGGGCGATGTCTTTGTGACTTTTGCGACGAGCAATAACACGGCGGTGGCTGGCGTCAATTACGGCACCATTGTCACCAACCTGGACTTCCCGGTCGGGGAAACGTTCAAAACCGTTCTGGTCCCGGTGATGGATGATCTGGTCATCACGCCTAATTTGACGGTGAACCTGAAGCTCTCAAATCCGACGGCTCCGGCGGGCTTCGGCAACCAATCTGCCGCCTTGCTGACCATCGTCAATACGGACAGCGCCTTGCGTTTCCTGTCCACCAGTTACTCGGCTCCCAAAAACGCGGTCACCGGTGTGGCGACGATTGACATTATCCGCCAAGGTTCCACGATCGGCAGTTGCTCGGTGAACTTCCTCACCACGACCAACGGCTCGGCGGCCAGTGGCATTGATTACTATCCCACGAATGTAACGGTCACCTTCAACGCGGGCGAAACGGACAAGACCGCGCAGGTGCCGATCATCAACAACGCCATACCCGAAGGCTACCGCACGGTGGGCTTGGTATTGACCAATACCGTAGGCGCGCTGCTTTATAGTCCGTCCAATGCGACGCTGACCATCATTGACACCGTCTATGCGGCCGGCCAGTTTAGTTTTGAATCGACCAACTTCACCTTCAGCGAAGGCAACACCAATGCCTATCTGGCCGTGTTGCGCACAAACGGTTCGTCGGGCGCTGTCTCGATTCCCTTTACCACGGTGGCGGGCACCGCCCAGCCCGGCCGTGACTATAATGTCATGACCAACACCGTAAACTTCCGTGACGGGGATACCAGCAACTCGATCATCATCTCGCTTGTTCAAAATGGGCTGGTGCAGCCGCCGGTCAGCCTGTCGGTGCAGTTGTTGAATCCCACGGATGGGTCTGGTGCGCAAATAATCAATCCGTCGAACACGACATTGACCATTGTGAGCGACAATACGGGCGTCAGTTTTGTGAGTGGCACCAACTACGTCAACGAATCCACGAACTACGGACTGGTCTATGTCCAGCGCATCGGCGTGGCCACGAATGCGTTCGCGGTGAATTACGCCACCGCCGACGGCACGGCGCTGTCCAACGTCAATTATTCGGTCACCGCCGGCACGCTGAACTTTGCCAGCGGGGAAGTGCTCAAGTCGGTTTCCGTCCCGCTGATCAATGCCCAGGGTGTGACCAATGTCGCCTTTAACATGATGCTGAACAATCCCACCGCGGGTGTGCAGCTGGTGTCGCCGAGTAATGCGGTGGTGATCATCCAGCCCAGCAATGCGGGCTTGAGCTTCACCAATTCGGCGATGAGCGTCTCCAAGAATGTCGGCCTCGCCGTCATCACCGTGGTCTGCTCGAATCCGGGGATAGAGCCGGTGGCCAGCTCGAATACTGTGCCGTTGTCCGTGTATTACTTCACTTCCGATGGCACAGCCGTGGCCGGTCAGGACTATACCAACACCACCGGCACCCTGGTCTTTACCAATGGAGTCGGCACCAACACCTTCACGGTGCCGATCATCAACAACAGTTTGATCACCGGCAACCGCTCGTTCACGGTGAATCTGGCCAATGCCACGCCCCCCGGCAAAATCACTTCGCCGAGCACCCAGGTCGTCACGATCATTGACAGCAACTCGGGCTTGAGCTTCTCCAGCGCCACTTACACCATTTTGAAGACCGGCGTGGCGACGAATATCACGGTGGTGCGCACGGACAATACCAACACCACTTCGCAGGTGAGCTTTGCCACGGCGGATGGCACGGCGGTGGCCGGCACGGACTATTTCGCGACTAACGGCGTTCTTACCTTCACGAATGGCGTGACCAGCCAGACCTTCGCGTTGCGGGTGATTGCCACCACCACCGAGCAGCCGGACAAGACTGTGCTCCTGTCCTTGAGCAATCCGACCAATGGTATTCTGGTCTCGCCCAGCGCCGCCATCCTGACCATCCGCGACAACAGCGGCAGTCTCGTGGTGCCGGCGGGTTCCGCTCTGATCAGTGAAAGCTACACACCGGCGAACGGCATCATTGATCCGGGCGAGACGGTCAATATGTTCTTCGGCTTGCGCATCAGCGCCGGCACGAATGCCAATGTAACCGCCACCCTGCTGGCCACGAACGGCGTCACTCCGCTAAGCGGACCGCAGAACTACGGCACGCTGGTCGCGCGCGGCCCGTCGGCCTTCCGGGCGTTCTCCTTCATGGCGAATGGCACCAACAGCCAGCGCATCGCGCCGACGTTCCAGTTGGCGAATAACCTCGGTCAGGTCGCCTTTACCTTCACCTTGGGCACTTGGACCAACACGTTTGCCAACACCAATATCATCATCATCAATGACGTCGGGCCGGCGTCGCCGTATCCGTCCATGATCAGTGTCAGCAACATGAACGGCGTGGTGATCAAGGCAACCGTGACCTTGACGAACATTTATCACACGCATCCTTCGGACATTGACGCCTTGGTGGTATCACCAAGCGCGCAGACTAGTTTAATCATGGCGCACACGGGTGGCGGCAATGCCATCGGCAAGGTCTCGCTGACCTTTGACGATGCGGCGACCAACTCCTTGCCGCCCACGGCCTATCCGCAGACAACCATCACCAACGGCACCTTTAAGCCCACGTCTTATTTGCCCAAGCCCGTTTTCCCTTAATGCCCAGATGCGCACTATCAACCCGAGGTTTTATGAGTAAGAAGATTTTTAAAATGGGCTTCGGCCTGCTGGCGGCGGTCAGTCTGGCCTTTCCGGCTGGCGTTTCCGCGGCCGGCTCCAAGACACTGTCTGGCCATGTGCCGGCGGCGGTGTCGCACCTGAAAGCCAAGGGGCATTTGGCGGCGACCAACCAGATGACGCTGGCTATCGGCCTGCCGTTGCACAATACCGAAGCGCTCACCAATCTGCTCGCGCAGATCTATGATCCGGCCAGCACGAACTACCATCGCTTTCTGACGCCCGACGAGTTCACGGCGCAGTTTGGGCCGACCGCGCAGGATTATCAGGCGGCGAAGGATTTTGCGCAGGCGCACGGGCTGACCGTGACCGGCACGCATCCGAACCGGATGTTGCTGAAGGTTTCCGGCAAAGCTGCGGATGTGGAAAACGCATTTGGCGTGACGCTGCACACCTATCGGCATCCGACGGAGAATCGTGATTTTTACGCGCCGGACACTGACCCGGTTTTGTCGGCTTCGCTGCCCATCAATCATGTGAGCGGATTGGAAACCTACTCTACCGCCAGTCCGCGGCTCAAGGCTGGGGCGGCCGCTCAAGCTGTGAGTGCGACGACCGTAAGTTCAGGTGAATCAGCGGCGGGTTCACCTAACCGCGGCACGGCACCGGGCGGCAATTATCAAGGCCAGGATTTTCGCAACGCCTATGCGCCGGGCACGACGTTGACTGGCGCGGGGCAGAATGTGGGTCTGTTTCAATTGGACGGATATTATCCGAGCGATATCACGGCTTATGAAACGCAGATCGGTTTGACCACCAATCTTCCAAACATTGTGGTGGTTCCGGTGGACGGCGGCGTTCCCGTGCCGACCTCGTTTGGCAATCCCGAAGTTTCCCTGGACATTGAAATGGTGCTGTCCATGTCGCCCGGTGTTTCCAACATCTATGTCTACGAAGGCCCGAACTTTTCCTCGTTGAGTATTTATACGGTGTTTGAAGATGTGCTCAACAAGATGGCCAGCGACAATGTGGCAAAACAAATTGGCTGTTCCTGGTATATTGTCAACGGCTCGCCCGATCCGGTGGCCGAGCAAATTTTCCAGCAGATGGCATTGCAAGGCCAATCTTTTTTTGCAGCTTCCGGCGATTCAGATGCTTATACGGGTTTTATCGCCTTTCCGTCGGATAGCCCGCACATTACTCTAGTCGGTGGAACCACACTCACGACCGGTCCCCGCGCAAGCTATGGTTCTGAAACGGTTTGGAATTGGGATATTGAATTTGGATCCCTTTATGATGGTATTGGCAGCAGCGGCGGTATCAGCACAACGTATAAAATTCCGAGCTGGCAGACCAATGTTAGCATGACCTTGAATGGAGGTTCAACTACCCTGCGGAATGTGCCCGACGTGGCGCTGACGGGTGACCATGTCTGGGTTATTTTCGGCGGTGGTCTGGCGACTTGGTTTGGCGGCACCAGTTGCGCCGCCCCTTTGTGGGCCGGCTTTACGGCACTCATTAATCAACAAGCTGTGAGCAATGGTCAAAGTCCGGTTGGCTTTCTAAACCCGTCGCTCTATACCATCGCGAGCAGTTCAAACTATACCAATTGTTTTCATGACGTGACCACCGGCAACAACGAGTGGACTGGTAGTCCCACCTTGTTCAGTGCCGTGTCCGGCTACGATCTTTGCACCGGATTGGGCACCCCCAACGGCACCAATTTGATCAATGCGATTCTTTTGTTGACCAACACTTTTACCAAAATTTCCGCACCGATTGGGCCCTATGGCACCAATCTGGCGACGATGATTGGCGGCAATCCGAACGGCAATTGGACGCTCTTTGTGCAGGACGATGCGCTGCTCAATGTCGGCGTTATTTCCAACGGCTGGCTGGTTACCCTCACGCTCGGCAACCCCATCGGCCAGTCGGCCAACCTGAACCTGTCCGTGGCCACTCCGACCAACCAGGTGTCCGTCGGCAGCCATGTGGTCTATGTTATTGGTGTGACCAATGACGGTCCTTCTGCTTCGGTAAATCCAGTCTTGACGGACATTTTACAAGATGGGGCCACGCTGGTTTCCAGTAGCCTGACGCAGGGTAGTCTCACGCCCAGTGGTTCGACTTTGGTGTGGACGCTGCCCACGCTGGCCACCAATGCCGGCGCTCAGCTCACGTTGACGGTGCTGCCGGCCGGTGCCGGCTCGATGCCCAATTACGCCAGTGTCACCGCCACCACGCCCGATCCGAATCCGGATGACAATTATGTCGCCACGACTGTCCAGGTCGTCTCTGTCACCCCGCCGCAATTGTCGGGCAGCTATTCTGGCAACAGTCATCAGTTCCAGTTATCGGTTTATGATGCTTTGCTTCAGCCTTACGTGGTTCAGGCTTCGACTAATCTGGCCAATCCGTCGGGCTGGGTGACCCTTTATACCAACCTGTCTCCGGCTGCGGCGACTACTTCATACCCGGATCCTTCCGCGACCACGAACTATCCGTATCGCTTCTATCGCGTGTTGCTGCAATAAATTTTGACTCCATGAAAGTCTGCGGTTTGACCGGCGGCGTGGGGATGGGCAAATCCACCGCCGCCGGTTTTCTTTTGGCGCACGGCGTCCGCGTGGTGGACACAGACGACTTGGCCCGCCAGCTTGTCCAGCCCGGTCAGCCCGCGCTGGTGGAAATCCAAAAATCATTTGGAGCGGAAATGATTTCCGCAGCCGGTGAACTGAAACGCGACGCGCTGGCCCGCCGGGTTTTTTCAGATTCTGCCGCGCGGGAAAAACTGGAGGCCATTCTCCACCCGCGCATCCGCGACCGCTGGCTGGCCCAAATTGAAAGCTGGCGCGCGGAAAAGTGTCCGCGGGCGGTCGTCGTCATTCCGCTGCTGTTTGAAACCCGGGCCGAGGCGCATTTTGAAAAAATCATTTGTGTGGCCTGTTCGCCCGTCGCCCAGCGCGACCGGCTGGCGGCGCGGGGCTGGAATGCGGAACAAATCCAGCAGCGCCGCGCCGCGCAACTGCCGGTCGAAGAAAAAATCGCCCGGGCGCAGTTCGTGATCTGGACGGAAGGCGAACGGGAGGTTCATCGCCAGCAGATCGCCAAGATGCTCGAAAACCTCTGATTGTTGAAGCCGAGCGGATGGATGGCCTGCGTTTCAGCCAGGTCATCGTGGCAACGACCAGTTCCGGAAGCATCGGGCTGCGCTTATTCCAAATTCACGATGCCTTGGCGGATGGCGCAAATGGCCGCTTCGGTGCGATCATAGCTTCCGAAAGATTTTTGGTGCCGATGACTTTGTCGTTCAGCGTCAGGGTGACTTCCGGGCAATTGGCGAAACAAAGCACCGTCGTGGTCGAATTTGACGACCAGTTCCAATTTTCCACGCCGGCGAAACCGCGCCGCCCGCCGTCGCCGGTGGAAACGCAAAGATAAACCATCGGCTGGTCGCTCCAGAGGCTTTGCCGGAACCAGCCGAGCGGTTTTTTGAACCCGCAAAGGTCGAACAGTCCCGCGCCGCTTGCGCGCACCGGCCAGGCGCGCGCTTCGCCGAGGTAATCAATGCCCGTCCAGAGAAATTGCCCGGCAATGTAATCGTTGGTTTGCACCGCGCGCCACGCGCCGTATTGGTGGCTGTTTTCGCTGCCGTAAATGATTCGTTGCGGAAATTGTTTGTGGTCGGCGGCGTAACGCGCTTCCTGATAATTGTAGCCGGCGGCATCGAGTAATTCAGGAAACCCGACGGCATCGGACATCGCCACGGTGGCGAGCGCGGCGGTGACCGGCCGGCTGCGATCCAAAGATTTTACGGCGGCGACCAGAGGCGCGGCGCATTTCAACAAGTCTTTGGCCGGCGGATTTTCCGGATGATAATCTTGTCCCAGCACCGGATCGGAAAAGGGATCGTTCGCATAATCAATCTCGTTGCCGATGCTCCAGAGAACGATGCTGGGATGATTGCGGTCGCGGCGGATCATGTCCTGGATGTCCGTGACCGACCATTGCGCAAAAACTTCGCCGTAGCCGAAACGACTGGCCACGCCCGCATTCCAGCCGACGACCCATTTGTTTTTCGACGGCGTGAACTCGTCAAACGCCTCGTCCATCACGAGAAAACCCATGCGGTCGCACAGGTTCAAAAGTTCCGGGTCGGGCGGATTGTGGCTGGTGCGAATCGCGTTGACGCCGATTTCCTTCAGCAAACGCAAGCGCCGCTCAAGCACTTGATCTGGCACGGCTGCGCCCAGCGAGCCGGCGTCGTGATGAATGCAAACACCTTTGAGCTTGGTCGAAATGCCATTGAGAAAAAATCCCTTGTTCGCGTCAAAAGTCGCCGTGCGGATTCCGAACGGCGTTTCGGTTTCATCAACGATGGTTTCGCCTGATTTCACAAGGTTTTTGACGGTGTAAAGCGTCGGCGATGCCAGCGACCACAATTGCGGCTGCGAAACTTTTATCTCTTGCACCAGCGTTTGAACCGAATTGCCCGCCGCCGATTTTGCCGTGGTCACGCTCGCCACAATTTTCCCGTCCGGCGCCACGATGTCCGTTTGCAGTGAAAATTTTCTTTTGTCGGCGAAATTATTTTCAATCGTCGTCTCGACGCGGACGCTGGCCGAATCCTTTTTTATCTTGGGCGTCGTCACCGACGTGCCCCAGTGCGCGATGTGCAGCTTGTCGGTGATCGTCAGCCGGACGTTGCGATAGATGCCCGAGCCGGTGTAAAACCGCGAGTCGGCAAAGCGCGAATGATCCACGCGCACGGCCACGACATTGTCCGCATCCCATTTCAGATACGGCGTCAGGTCGTATTGAAAACCGATGTAGCCATACGGCCGCGCGCCGGCGAACTGGCCGTTGATCCACACTTCCGAGTTGTCATACACGCCGTCGAATTCAACCGCCACCCGCTTGTCTTTCTGCGCGGCGGCGGGCTGGAAATGTTTGCGATACCAGCCGAGGCCGCCGGGCGCGAAGCCGTTGCCGCTGCCATAGTCCGCGCTGAACGGCCCTTCGATGCTCCAGTCGTGCGGCACGTTCAAGATCCGCCAGCCGCTGTCGTCGAACGCCGGCATCATCGCCGACGCGAAATCGCCTTTGCTGAACCGCCAGCCGGCGTCGAAGCTCTGTGTGGTGCGGGCGTCCGCCGCCGCGATGTGATGGGAACCGGCCACCAGGCCGGCCAGCGAAAGAATCAGGGCGAAGCTATGTTTCAGGCTCATGTTATTTTGGATGATATGTTTTTCCGCCGCCAGACGCCAGCGGTTCCGCCGCCGTTTACATGCAAAGAATTGTTTTATGTTAAGCATTTCGTTGCGAAGCCTGCCATCACCCGTTCGGGTATAAATGCGGCCACGGCTTTTGCCCAAACCGGCCGGCCCGTTGCCCGCCCCAAATAAAATCTCGACAACCGCAACCCGGGAATTAAGTTTGAAGCCATGGCCACACTTTGGGCAACCGGCGGACTTTCCAGCGGAAAGGGGATTGTCCGTGCCGCTGGCGCGGTTCACGTCGCGAAGAAGGCATGGCTCAGCTTTCTACGTTAGGCAGTATTGAGCGTATGTCGAAGAAATTTACTCTCACAATCGCGGTCTTATTCGTCTTGGTGCTCGGATGGTTGACGTGGGATTACTGTCAGTTTGCAAAGCAGGACGAAGCATCGCGTATGAGTGCGGCATCGAGGTTGCTTGGCGAGAAGCTTGCAAGCTATTTTTCTGCACATGGTCGTTATCCAGATTCTTTGGATATGCTTTCATTTACCAATTCAACGAGTGATATTGCGGTTTTGTCAGATGTTCGCAAGATTAGCTATCAGTGCCTTGATGGTGGCCAGCATTTTGGCATTTCCTACCATGGCTTTTTTGGGTATAGAATTTTGGCTGTATCCAATAATTTCCGAAAGAGGGAGGCTGCTTTTCAACATTTGAACGCGACAAACCAAAACGACGGAAATTGAACTTGAAGAAAAATGCAAACAGAAGCATTAACTAGTGCCAAGACATTTCTTGAGAAATAAAAACGATGAAGATTATCCCATCATCAAGACACCAGTGGCTTAATTTGGCTTTGTTTCCTTTCAAGGCGTATGTGGTGCTTGCCGTTCCATTCTATTTTATCTTTCGGGCGTTTTGTCCGCACGGCACGGCGGCCACGTTTGATGACATGGTTGTCTTCTTTGCTTTTTGTTTGATGGCGCTTTTGATTGGTTCAATCGTCCAGTTGGTTGTCAGCGGTTGGGAGTATGCTTTCAGTTCGTTCATTTTCGTTGTCGTGCCAGTTTTGCTATTTGTAGTTTTGCGATTTTTATGATGAGATTGATTGGTCGGACTAACAAGCGAACCGCCGTTGGCGCTGGCCGTGCCGCTGGCGCGGTTCACGTCGCGAGTCGGCGGTGGCTCAGCTTTTTTCGTTAGGCCGCTCGCAACGCACTTTATTTATATGACAAAATCAAGTCTGACGGAACGGTTGCTGACCAGTTTCATTTGTTTGTTTCTGGTCACGGTCTATGTCGCTCATGGCGAAGATTCGCAGCATTCAATCCCGGTTCCTGAAAGTGTGTGCAAAAAGATGGAGATTCTCTTTCTGAAGTATTACCCAAAAGTGGCGACTACAAATGACCAAGCAAACGGCATACACTTCGAGTATGAAGTTACCACTTACGAATTTCCACCAGCCGATCCCAGCAAAAAGCACGAAAATCCGATTCAGCGAGGCCCAAAGCAAGGTGGCATTTTATGCAGCATTTATCTTGAGACGGGCAAATACAGTGGTCAGCTTCTTCTTGGTCCGCTTGGTGCGGTCATTGACAAGCAGAAGTATAAACAGTTCCTGATGGCACCATATTCTCCAAAGCGTGACGCTTACCTTTGGGTCAGTCTGTCGTATCCTCCGCAAACCAGCGAAGATTTTCTAAAGGAGTTTCGTGCCGTTCTCCAAGATTATGCGCATGATGTTGAATAAGCGGTTTAGTTTCACATTTATAGTGCCACAAACTGGTCAGTAGCAGGCTTCATTGGGCGTCTTGAAGCCGGGGAGCAGTCCTGGCCAGTCAGGACCGGCCTGCCGGCGACGGCCTAGACATCACAAATCTGCACGGCCTGGCGGAGCGAGGCGAGGGCATCCGGACATTGCGGGACGAATTCGTGCGCGACATAGCCCTGGTAGCCGGTGGCCAGGATGGCCTGCATGATGCGCGGGTAATACAGTTCCTGGGTTTCATCCAGTTCATGCCGTCCCGGCACGCCGCCGGTGTGGTAGTGGCCGAAGCAGGGATGGTTTTCAAGAATGGTGTCGCACACGTCGCCGTCCATGATCTGCATGTGGAAAATGTCGTAGAGCAGCTTGAACCGTTCGGAGCTGATGCGCCGCACCAGTTCAACGCCCCACGCCACATGGTCGCATTGGTAGTCCGGGTGGGTGCGTTTGCTGTTGAGCAGCTCCATGCACAGCGTGACCTTATGTTTCTCGGCCAGCGGGAGGAGGCGTTTCAGGCCGGCCGCGCAATTCGCCAGCCCGGTTTCGTCGTCCAGGCCGGCGCGGTCGCCGGAGAAACAAATCAGCCGCGTGTGGCCTGCGTTGGCTGTCTCCCGGATGCGTTGTTCATAGGCCTGAACAAGCTGGTCGTGATGCCCGACCCGGTTCCACGCCTTCGTAATTCCGCCGAGGCCGTCAATGGTGGGATTGGCCACCATGGAGCAGGCCAGGCCGTGTTTCTGGGCGGCCGCAAATTCGTCCGGCTGGAGCAGGTCAATGGCGACCAGCCCCATCTCCTTGCCGGCGCGGCAAAGCTCCTCCAGCGGAATTTTTTCGTAACACCAGCGGCAGACGGAATGACGGATGTTGCCTTTCAGTTTCATGCGGGCGCCCGGTCAGGTGATGATTTGAATCACTGCGGATTTTTGTCGAACCAGCCGAGGTTCCATTCATCCTGCCAGGTGATGGTCAGTTGGCCGTCCTTGATCTGGATGGGCAGCCAGATGTGGCCGCTGTTTTTCAGGTCGCGTGGCATCCAGCGGTCGGCCATGAAGATGAAGGCGCCGGGTCTGCCGGGCAGGGGCAGCACGGCGGTGGACTGGCCGTCAAAGGTGGTTGCGGCCTTCGGCCCGACGCAGGGATTGGGATGCGCCGTCCACGGGCCCATGAGGTTGTCCGCCGTGTAATAGTTGGCCGCGTTCGGCGCGAAGCCGGTGCAGGCGCTGGTGATGAGGTAATAGCGGCCATGATACTTGAACGGCGCGGGCCCTTCGCGATGGTCGCCGGCGATCAGGACGTCATTGGTGGTGGCGGACAGAAAATCGTCGCTCAACCGGCAGATGCGCAGGTCGTAATTGTCGCGCGCGGAGTAGATTTCGTAGGCCTGGCCGTCGTCGTCGAGATACAGGTTCATGTCGCGCGACATGTTGCCGTTGGGCCGGAAGCTGCTGACGTATTGGTAGGGGCCGGCGACGGTGTCGCTCACCGCGACGGCGACGCGCGCGGCGTTGTAACCGCGGCCCGCGAGCTCCAGATGGAACCACATCACATATTTGCCGGTCTTGGGATTGTGCAAAACCTTGGGGCGTTCCACGGTGCAGCCGGCCCGGAAATCCGAGTTGGTGTCCGTCGAACGCGTCAACACCGCGCCGCCGTTGGTCCAATGATAGAGGTCGGTTGAAGTATAAACACTGACGGCGGGCAGCCGGCGGCGACCTCCGGTCTGCAGTTCGCCGAACCAGTAATAAGTGTTGTTCTCATAAAGTATGGCGCCGCCATGGGCGTCAATGTGGACGCCGTCGGTGGCGGGCCAGGGCGCGCCCGGCTGGAAACTCGGCTCGGCGAAAACCGAACTTCCCGCCAGCAGGACGCCGGCGGCGGCCAGTGTGAAAGACCATTTTTTATTTTTGTTCATGATAGTTTGTCAGTTTGTTGACGTAATTGGCGGCGGCAGGGTTGGTTTGGTCATGGATAAATCAAGCGGAAGAAAACCGCGCCGCTCGCAGGATTGATCGGGAGGCCCATCTGGTTTGTGGCCGGGGCGCCCGGCACATCCGTCCAGTTGGTGCCCAGGCCGTTGGTCTGGGATTGCAACCGCCAGCCGGTGTTTCCCGGCGGCCAGGCGATCACCAGTGCGCCGGCATTGAGCCCGGTTGTGATTTGGGGCGGGACACTGGAGACCAAGTGCGCGGAAACTTCCGGTGAGGAGGCGCCTTCGCCGCCGGCGTTCACGGCGGAAACAACGTAGTAATAGGTCGTGCCGCCGCCTAGGCCGGTGTTGGTGTAGCTCAAGCCGCCGACCCCCGTGGCCATGTTCGTGTAAGGCCCGCCGCTGACGGGCGCGCACTTGACGTTGTAGCTGGTCGCGCCACTGCTGGCAGTCCAAGAGAGGTTGACTTGGCTGCTGCTTACGACCGTTGCGGACAAGCCCGTCGGCGCGGCCGGGGGCATTCCCCCAAAAACCTGGCATTCATAGATTGACGCCCAGGCGTTGCCGCTGCCAGAGTAGCCCGTGACCGTGACCCGGACATAGCGGGCAAACGCAGAAAACACATTGGTGCTGTCGCCGAAGGCCGTTCGTCCGGTCTGGTCAACCGCCGTGGTGTAATTCGTGTCATCGTTGCTGACTTCAATCCGATATTTATACGACCAGTTTGCGCTGTTTTCCCAATTGATGATCACTTCGTTTATGGACTGCACCAAACCCAAATCCACCCGCCACCATTGTGGGTAGCTGCCGCTGGCAGCCGTCCAGCGGGTCGAAAGACTGCCGTCGTTGGCGTTGGCCACCACGTTTCCCGACTGGAAGGTGCTGGCGGTCGCCGGATCGCCTTGGGACAACAAGAGCGGAACGGCGGCCGGCGTGGCGCCGGCCTCGGCGGAATTGGCGCTCTCGCCGGCGGTGTTCACGGCGGAAACGACATAGTAATAGGTCGCTCCGTTTTGCAGGCCGGTGTTGGTGTAGATCAAGGTGGTGATGCCGGTGGCAATGGTCGTGTAAGATCCGCCACTGACCGGGGCGCGCTTGACGCTGTAGCTGGCCGCCCCGGCGGCTGCCGCCCAATTCAAGATGACTGGCATGCCGGTCACGGTGGCGGTCAGGCTGGCCGGGGCCGGCGGAATCGTCGTGGCAACGGCCTGGGTGCTGTTGGAGCTTTCGCCATTGGCGTTCACGGCGGTGACGACGTAGTAATACGTTGTGCCGGCATTCAAACCCGTGTTGGTGTAGCCGGTGGTGGTTACTCCGGTTGCCACGTTCGTGTAAGAACCGCCACTAATGGTGGTGGACTTGACGTTGTAGCTGGTCGCGCCGCCGCTGGCCGTCCAATTAAGGTTGACCTGATTGGTGGAAACCGCCGTGGTGTTCAGGCCGGTGGGTGCCGGCGGCGCGGTCGGGGTCGTGGTGCTGGCTTGGGCGCTATTGGTGCTTTGGCCGCCGGCATTCACGGCGGAGACGGCGTAATAATAGGTGGTGCCGCCGGTCAGGCCGGTGTCGGAGTAATTGGTCGAGGCCGGGCCGGCAACGGAAGTGTAAGGCCCGCCGCTGACGGTGGCGCGCTGGAGATTGTAACTGGTGGCTCCCGAACCGGCCGTCCAGCTCAAGTTGATCTGGTTGGCCGATGTCGCCGTGGCCGACAAACCGGAAGGCGCACCCGGCGGCGTTCCTCCAAAGACTTGACACTCAAATAATGATGCCCAGCCGGAGCTGGAACCCGTGACGGTGATGCGCACATAACGGCCGGTGGCGGTGAACGTGTCGGCGGTGTTGCCGACGGTCGCGTTGCTCGATTTGTTCACCGCAGTGATATAAGTCGAATCATTGCTGCTGACATCAATGGTATATTGATGAGAAGCCGAGGTGACTTCCCAGTTGATCACCACCTTTCGGATGGTCTGCACCGAACCCAAATCCACCCGCCACCATTGCGGATAATTGCCGCTGGAGGCCGTCCAGCGGGTCGTAAAGATGCCGTCATTGCCGTTGGTCGGATAGTTAGGTGATTGGTAGGTGCTGGCGGTGACCGGGTCGCCGGTCGAGATCGGCGGCGGCGTGGGCATGGCGCCGGCCTCGCCGGAATTGGTGCTCTCGCCAATCGCATTTACAGCTGAAACGACATAATAGTAACTGGTGAAGTTAATCGCGTTTGTGTCGGCGTATCGGTTCGCAGTCAGGCCGGTGGTGGTGGCGATGGTGGTGTAAGGCCCGCCGCTGACGGTGGCGCGCTTCACGTTGTAGCCGGCGGCCCGATCCATCGCCGGCCAGTTTAAGGCGACCTGGTTGCTGCCGCCCGTGGCCGCCAGGGACGTCGGTGTGACCGGAACATTTGTGGGGGGAACCTGATACCACCGGAAATAGTCTATGACAAAGTAGTTTGGAAAACCGGTCCCGTCGGAATCTGTGCAATCCGAGCCATTGCTCAAGATGACATACATTGGGTCGGAAGGAACCGTGCTTAAGGTGGTGGTATTTTGGATCACGCCATCAATGTAGTATTTCAAGTAGCCCGGCCCCCATTCCAAACCGTAGACGTGCCACCCGGTGAAGCTCCCGCCGGTGTCACCCGTGGCGGAACTATGCCAGGTGCTGGTGCTGTCATAAAGCGCGTGGGTCATGTAGTTTTTGGGCGTCCCCCGATACTCGTCGATGTCAATCTCCGGCGGCCAGCCGCTTTTAAGCATCCAAAAGGCGGGCCAGGCGCCGCGTTCGTTGGGATACTGCGCGCGAATCTCCAGGTAGCCGTAGGCGAGCCAGATTTTGCTCCACGTCCAGCCGGACGAATACGCGTAGGTGGTGCCGGAGAGCCCGGTGAAAGGCCCCAGCCGGGAGCGGTTGGTCAGGTTGCCGCCCCCGACATAGGTGTCTTCCGGCGGAATCAGGGTGCAGGCGCTTTGATTTTCCGAACCCCACGGCGTGGAGCCATAGCCCCATAAGTTGGTGTCAAGGGTGGTCCCGTTGGTGAATTCATCGGACCAGACGAGGTTCCAAGTCTGGCCGGCCGGAGGCGCCGCCTGTGCCGGGAACAGCATGCCGGCGCAAAGCAGGAGGATTGTCCAAAACAATTTGCTTATGTGTTTGGTCACATTTGTGGCTTCTTTACAGTTATCATTGGGCGTTGCCAGGTGTCGTGGCGCCGGCTTGGATGCTGTTGGTGCTTTCGCCGCCGCCATTCAGGGCGGAGACGGCGTAATAATAGGCGGTGCCGCCGGCCAGCCCGGTATCGGAGTAACTGGTCGTGGCCGGGCCGGCAACGCTCGTGTAAGGCCCGCCATTGACCGTGGCGCGCTTGAGGTTGTAACTGGTGGCTCCTGATCCGGCAGTCCAGCTCAAGTTGATCTGGTTGGCCGAGGTCGCCGTGGCCGTCAAACCGGTGGGCGCGCCCGGAGGTGTTCCGCCGAAGACCTGGCACTCAAAAAATGATGCCCAGCCGTTTCTGGAACCGGTGACCGTGACCTTGACATACTGGCCATCTGTTAAAAAGGTGTCTGAACCGTCTCCTCTGACCGTCTGGCCAGTCCGGTCGGCCATCGTGGTATAGTTCGTATCATCGCTGCTGGTTTCAATCCGGTATCTATGCGACGCGGAGACACCGCCTTCCCAGTTGATCGTGACCTTTCTGATGGTCTGCACCGAACCCAAATCCACCCGCCACCATTGCGGGAAGCTGCCGCTGCTGGCCGTCCAGCGGGTCGCAAGGCTGCCGTCATTGCCACAGGAAGGATCGTGGCCATCTTGATAACTGCTGGCGATGGCCGGCTTGCCGGCCGAGATCGGCGGCGGCGTGGGCATGGAACTGACCTCGGATGAATTGGCGCTTTCACCGATGGCATTCACGGCCGAAACGACATAGTAGTAAGTGGTGAAATTGATCACATTGGTGTCGGTGTATCCCGTCGTCGTCAGCCCGATGTTGGTGGCAATGGCGGCATAAGGCCCGCCACTGACGGCGGCGCGCTTGACCATGTAGCTGCCCGCCCCATCTCTCGCCGGCCAGCTCAAGGCGACCTGGTTGCTGCCGCCCGTGGTGGTCAAGGAAGTTGGCGTGGCGGGAGCGTTGGTGGCGGGCAGCTGATACCACCGGAAATAATCCACGACCAGATAGTTCGGAAAACCGGTTCCGTCGGAGTCCCCGCAATCCGAGCCGTTGCTGAGGATGACATACATGGGAGAAGCCGGAACCAGCGGATTGTTGTCGGTATGTTCCAGCACGCCATCAATGTAATACTTCAGGCATCCCGGCTCCCATTCCAGGCCGTAAATGTGCCACCCGGCAAAGCTTCCGCCCGTATCCGGCACGCTGGATGAGCTCCACTTGCGTTGGTTGTTGAACAGCGCCTCCGTCATATGGCTCCGGGGATTTCCCCGATACTCCGCAATGTCAATCTCCGGCGGCCAGCCGTTTTGGAGCATCCAAAACGCGGGCCAGGCGCCGCGTTCGCTGGGATACTGCGCGCGGATTTCCAGGTAGCCGTAGGTGAGCCAGACCTTGCTCCAGGTCCAGCCGGAGGTGTAAGGATAGGTCTTGCCGGAGGAGCCGGTAAAAGTGCCCGCCCGGGAGCGGTTGGTCAGGTTGCCGCCGCCGACATAGGTGTCTTCCGGCGGAATCAGGGTGCAGGCGCTTTGATTTTCCGCGCCCCACGGCGTGGAGCCATAGCCCCATAGGTTGGTGTCAAGGCTCGTCCCGTTGAACTCATCAGACCAGACGAGGTTCCAGGTGTTATCCGACGGCGGTGTCGCCTGTGCCGTGGAATATATGCCGGCGCAAAGCAGGACACTGGTCAAAAAAATAATGATGGGCTGCGGCTTCAATGGATGGTTGCAGCAGCCTATCATCGAATTTCCGCCCTGTCATTTACCCGTTCGGGTAATAGCCCCCTCGCGCAACTTCTGGCAATCTTCAACCAGCCCTTAACCAACGGATGTGAAGATGGTGGCACCGGTTCAAAAAGTTAAAAATTGAGCGGGCAAATAAAATCATCTTCCAGCATCACGAAGGATGCGCATTTCATCGGCGCGGCTTTTGAAACTGAAACCTCACACTCCCATGAAACTAAAAAACATCCTTTCTTTCTTCGCCTGTGCCGTCGCCGGCCTGTTCATTCTGACCGGCGCGGTGGCCGCTCCGGTGACCATCCCCACCGGTGCCACGGTTTGGAACGACACCGCCGGGAACCCGGTCAACGCCCATGGCGGCTGCGTCCTGCAGGTCGGAGACACGTTTTACTGGTATGGCGAAAATCACGACCGGGGCGGCGGCGCAGGCATCAACTGTTATGCCTCCACCAACCTCGTGGATTGGACGTTCAAGAATCTGGTGCTGTCCCGGGACACCGCCGGCCTCTCTGAAAGCCAGTTCGAACGGCCCAAGGTCATTTACAACGCCGCCACCAAAAAATTCGTGCTGTGGGCGCACCGGGAAAATTTGCGCGGCTATGCCGACGCCCAGGCCGTCGTGGCGCAATGTGACCGTCCCGATGGTGGCTTCGTCCTGGTCAAGCTGTTCCGCCCGTTCGACAAAACCGATGTCATTGACCATGGTCGGCCCGGCTTCATGTCGCGCGACTGCAACCTGTTCAAGGACGACGACGGCACCGCCTGGTTCGTCTCTTCGGCGAATGAAAACGCCGACCTGATGCTCTACAAGCTTTCGCCGGACTATCTGGACACGGTGGAGCATTACAATGTGCTGCCCGGGGCTCGCCGCGAGGCGCCGGCCTTGTTCAAGGTCAACGGCAAATACTATCTGATCACCTCGGCCGCCACGGGCTGGAATGCCAACTACAATACGATTCAGGAAGCGGATCGGATCACCGGCCCCTACGGTCCGCAGCAGGGGTTGATCAGCCGGATGGGCGACTCGACCTTCAACAGCCAGGCAAATTTTGTGCTGCCGGTCACCGGCAACCAGGGCACCACGTTCATTTTCATGTCTGATCGCTGGAAATCCTGGAATCTGCCGAACTCGCGGAACATCTGGCTGCCGCTGCGGTTCGACCACGGCCGGTTTCAGCCCATCGCCTGGGGCGACCGCTGGCGGCTCGATCTGGCCACCGGCCTCGCCACCTTCCCGCTTGACCCGATGCCCGGCTCCGACAACCTCGTCAGCCACCAGCCGGTTCTCTGTGACAAGAACAACCAGGAAAATGGCAAGGAGCCGAGGTGCATCGTGGACGGCAGCACCCGGACCGGATGGGCCGCCGCTGGCGGCGACGTGCCCCAGTGGCTTACCGTTGACCTTGGCCAATCCTGCACGCTGACGGGCTCAAAAATTGCGTGGGAAGGAAACCAGCGCGCCTACCAATATTTCATTGAAGCCTCGCCCGACGGCGTCATTTGGGCCAAAGTCGTGGATCAGCAGCGCAATGAAACTTTGTCGGGAACCAATGATGATCCGCTGGACTGCACCGGCCGTTATTTCCGCCTGACCATCACCGGCACGGGCGCCGGGATGTATTTCTGGGCCACCTGCGCGGAATGGGAACTGTTGAACGGCACGACCAACCTCGCCTTGAACCGGCCGGTCCAGGCCAGTTCCGCCGAATGGGGACGGTATGCCGCCAAGATCACCGACGGTGATTTCGGAACCTACTGGCCCGCCGGCGACGGCGCACCGGGACATTGGGCGCAGGTTGATCTGGGACAAAGCCGCGACCTGACCGCCTGCCGGCTGTTCTGGCAAAATCCCGGCTATTACTACCAATATAAAATCCAAGTCTCGCCGGATGGGACCAACTGGACGCCGGCGGTGGACATGACCACAAACACCGTGGCGACCCGCTTGGCGGTGCATTCATTCAAGGCCGCGGGCCGCTACGTCAAACTGACGTTGACCGGGGCCGACGACGGCTGCTGGCCGGCCCTGGCTGAAATGGAAGTGTTTGCCGACGGCAAAATTCCACCGGGCGAACAATACACTCCTTTTCGCCCCAGCTTCGCCGCGGCGGCCGGCGGGAAATAATCCTGTGCCATCGGCATTTTGCGATCTGGCCGGGAGTGGCAATAATGCGCCGGGATCCGGCCCGCAACGGACGCGGGCGCTTCAATGGCTGGCAGCAAGCGGAGACCATTGCCATTTTCAGGCCGGTTCAGCATTGCAATCGGAACCTGGGCATTTGATTCTTGGGTCGTCGCCAAGAATCAAAATGCCCTACCTGAAATCCGGCCATGCTTAAAGCTTTCAGCCTGTCACTTTTTTTCTGTTTCTTTTCCGCCCGCGCCGCCGTCACGGTGTCCGGTTTGCAGTGCGAATACTTGACCAACCCTCTGGGGATAGATGTTCAAACGCCCCGGTTCACTTGGAAGATGTCCGACGCGAATCATGTCCGGGGACAAAAGCAGACGGCTTATCAGGTGCTGGTGGCCAGCAGTCCCGCGCTGCTTGAGGCGGGGAGCGGCGACCTTTGGGACAGCGGCCAGGTTCTCTCTTCGCAATCCGCGCTCGTTCCCTTCGCCGGAAACCGGCTGGCATCCGGGCAAGACTGCTTTTGGAAAGTGAGGGTTTTCGACGAGGATGGAAAACCATCCGCATGGAGCGCCACCGCGCGTTTTTCGATGGGGCTTCTCGATCCAACTAATTGGACTGGCCCGTGGATCAGACACCCGGCTGCACGGGCGGAAGAGCATATTTGGTTTCGCAAAATATTCACGCTTCCGGGCAAGGCCGCGTCGGCGTTTATTTACGTCGCCTCCGTCGGCTATCACGAGCTGTATGTCAACGGCCAAAAAGTTGATGCGCGGGTTCTGGCGTCCGCGCTCACCCGGCTCGACAAACGGGTCTTATATGTCACCTATGACATCGCGCATCTGCTCCAACCCGGCAGCAACTGTGTCGCCATCTGGACTGGGCCGGGCTGGTCGCGCTATGAATACTTCAAGCTCCCGCCGGCGCTCCGGGTTCAGCTCAACGCCAAAACCATCAATGGCGATGCGGTTTTGCTGGCTTCGGACACCGGCTGGCGGTGTCAGACCAGTTCCGGCGAGGACATTGGCGGTTGCCAATACAAGGATCACGGCGGCGAGAAAATTGACGCGCGCAATTACAATCCTGACTGGAACGTGGTCAACTTTGACGACAGCGCCTGGACGAATGCGGCCACTGCCTCCGTCAAGGCGGCTCTCTCGGCCCAAATGATTGAACCGAGCCGGGTGATTGAAAACCTTGGCGCGCAGGGCATGTCCGGGGACGGGCCGTATAAGGTTGATTTGGGCACGAACTTTTCGGGCTGGATTTCGATTGAAATGAAAAACCAGTCCGCCGGAGATGTCGTGACCATCCAGGTCTCGGACAATCCCGGCACGGTTCAGGCCTTTGGGCAGAAGAGCATTTATATTTGCAAAGGCGGTCCATCCGAAAATTTTGAGAACCGGTTCAATTACACCGCCGGACGATATGTCACGATCACAGGTCTGAAAAATAAACCCGAGCTTTCCGACATCGTGGGCCATGTCATCGGCACGGATTTGAACCGCACGGGGCGTTTCTCCTGTTCCAGCGATTTGTTCAACCGGATTTACGAAACCGATCTTTGGACGTTCCGGGCCAACACCGTCGAAGGCTACACGGAGGACTGTCCGCACCGCGAACGGCTGGGCTACGGCGAGGAAAATTTTGCCACCGCCTGGGGCTGCGGGATTCCCAACTATGAAGCCGGCGCCTTTTACACGAAGCTTGTCCGCGACTGGTGCGACGTGCAGCATTCGGACGGCTGGATCAATCAGACCGCCCCGCAGATAAACCGGCATTATGGCGGCCCCATGTGGAGCAGCGCGCCGCTCAACCTCGGCTGGGAGTTCTACAAAAATTACGGTGACCGGCGGATGCTTGCCAATTCTTATGCCACCGACAAGGCCTGGCTGGATTTTCTCGCCGCGAATGTGAGGGACGGAATCCTCCAGCCTTACAACACGAACTACAACGGCGGCGGCAATTTTCTGGGCGACTGGGCGGAGCCGTATAAAAAGGGCGATCCGCTGAAAGGCAAGGAGTTTGGAAACACCCCGGAGGCTTTGCTTTTCAACAATTGTGTCTATGCGATGAACCTTCGCACCTTCATTGAAATCGCCAAGATACTGGAAAAGCCGGACGACGTTGCCGTGTATGGCAGGAAGCTTGAAGACTTGAAGGCGAAAGTGCAGGCGCGCTTTTTTGACCCGGTCCGGAACACTTACATTGACAACCGCCAGATTCATCTGGCCTTTCCACTGTTTGCCGGCATCACGCCGGACGCTGTGAAGGCCAAAGTCTCCGCCAATTTTGAAAAGGAGATTCGCGGGACGCGGCCTTATCTTGACATGGGCAGCTCCGGCCTGCCGGTCTTACTGAAGTATTTGATCGAAGACGCGGAAGACAACGATATCCTCTTTGAGCTTCTCTCCAAAACAAATGAACCCGGCTACGGTTACTTCCTTGGCCGCGGGGAAACCGCCTGGCCGGAATACTGGGACGACAACTGCCCCAGCCGGATCCACACCTGCTATACCGGCATCGCCGCATGGTTCATCAAAGGGTTGGGTGGCATCCGTGAAGATTCAAACCACTACGGCTACCAATCCTTCATCATCAAGCCGGCCATCGTCGGGGATCTGGCTTTTGCCGAAGCCCGGACGGAATCGCTTTACGGCGCCATCACCAGCCGGTGGGAGAAGAAAAACGGCGAAGTTCGGATGCAGGTGACGGTTCCGGTCAATTCCACCGCCACCGTTTATGTGCCGGCAACCGATGTGAAAAACGTGACGGAAAGCGGCGTTGAAATTTCCCGCGCCGAGGGCGTGAGACTCCTAAAGATGGAGGCGGCCTGCGCCGTTTTTCAAGTGCAATCTGGAACCTATCAATTTGTTTCAAGGTGAAAGCAATCAGCGGCGCGACCCTGGTCAGGTGTGTCGCGCCGGGCGGGATGTTGGCTGGTTTGCGGCCCTTGCATTTTTACCCGAACGGGTAATGGCGGGGTTGGCTGATCCGTGCTATGCTCTGACCATAAACCCATATTTTATCACTGGCTCGCGGTCTGGGCGCTTTGGTTTTTTGGGGCGAAGAATGCCAGTTCGTGACGAATTAAATGAATGTCAGAAAACCAGAAACAGCCTATGAAGCATCAGAAAAACCAAGCCGGTGGCCGCGAAATTCAGGCCTTCACCCTGATTGAACTCCTCGTGGTCATCGCCATCATCGCCATTTTGGCGGCGCTCCTCCTGCCCGCCTTGGCCAAGGCCAAGGAAAAAGGGCAGCGCACCGTGTGCATCAACAACAACCACCAGCTCATGCTGGCCGTGCAAATGTATGGCAATGACAACAACGATTTTCTGCCCTATGCCAATTATGACGGTGGAAATTGTCCGGCGGGAACACGGGGCTGGCTCTACGGAACCAATTTGGCCAGTTCCATGGTGCAAGCTCCCTGGACTGTGGCTCAATACAATGGCAATGTGAAAGCCTTCAACACGGTGCGGTTGGCCACCCTTAAAACGGGCGCCTTATGGCAATTTGCCGGCAATGACGGGGTTTTCCAGTGTCCCTTGGATCCGCCGGGCAATACTGCCAGCTCGTGGGGTTCGCGCGGAATGCAAATCAGCAGCTACGTCATGAGCGGCCTCGGGATTGTCAACGGGGCGGTGGGCATGTGCAAACTGAGCCAGGTCTGGAACCCGGAGTGCTATCTGACGTGGGAACCGAAGCAGACCGGGACGGGAGGGAATTGGAACGATGGCTCCAATTATTCCGACTCCGAGGGCATCGGCACAACCCATGTTATCGGAGCCGTGATTGGGGAAGTGGGCGGAGCCGCCGCCTTTGTCCGGTTCGACTTTTATAATGCCCAGGCCGCCTCTTCCAGCAGAAGCCTGGTGTGGTGGAGGCCGACGACCGCCAGTGGACACTGACCTCTATTTTTACCCGAACGGGTAATAGACGCGCCCATCAGCCGGGCGTATGTTAAACCAATAATTCCCAGAGAAACCAGTGAAAGACCATAAAACCATGATCACTCTCCGTCCCGTCAGCCAGTCCCTAATTCAAACCGCAACCCCCAATAACCGTATGAATAGCCATAATCAATCAATTGCAACCACGCCGCGCCGCGTCAACCTGATGAAATTTCCATGCTGGCTCCTTGTGCTGGCCGCCTTGGCCGTCGCGCCCGCCGCGTTTGCGGCGGGGCCTTATTACTGGGATAACAACAGCACCACGGCCGGCTTCGGCACGGCGGGTGGCACCTGGGTGGCGCCGACTGTCAGCCAATGGAGCACGGACGGGACGGGTGTCGCCGTCCCGGGGGCGAGTGTCACCACCGCCACGACCGATACCTCTGAAAACTTCGGCAGCGGTGCGACGGGCCTGGCTGCCGGCACGATCACGGTCAGCGGAACCGTGAGCGCCGGCCCTATGATTTTTGCGTCCGGCTCGGGCGCAATCGCCCTTTCGGGAGGCACGCTCACGCTCCCCGCCGCCGCGACCATTACTGTCAGCAACGCCGTCACCGTTGCTGGCGCGGACAGCATCAGTTCAATCATTGCCGGTGCGGCCACCAGTCTTACCAAGGCGGGCACAGGCTGGCTGACCCTCTCCGGCGCAAACACCTTCGTCGGTTCCCTCATTGTGAGCGCAGGTGCGCTGCAGAACAATGAGACGGGCGGCAGCTCGGCCAGCACGGCGACGTGGGTGGTGGGCAATACCGCCAACGTGAATGCGATGATGAACATTAATTCGGCGGGCAGCATCTCGGCTTACAGCCTGGCCATCGGCGGGCTTGCCAGCGGCTTTTCTAACGGGCGCGGCGCAGTCTATCAGAGCGCTGGCATGGTGACGCTGGCTCAGGATATAAATTCTGCCTCACAGGGGGATTTGGCCATCGGTTGCCCCACTACCGCAAATAATGCAGGGGGCGCTTATGGCTATTACAATCTTTCCGGCGGCACTATGAATGTAAATTCGGTTGTCATGCATCAGGGCAATAACGGCGGCACAACGGCCTATGGGGTAGCGGACATCACGGGCGGCACTTTGACGATTGCCAGAACCCTCCTTATCACGCGGAATAGCAATGGCGGCTATGACGACGCTTGCGTGTTCAATGTTTTGGGTGGCTCGGCCTCGGTGACGGCGCTTTCAATCAGGCAGGGCGATGGCGGCAGGGGTCATGTTGGGGCGTTGACCATCGGCGGCGGCACGGGGACGGCCAGCGTTGCCACCACGGCCAGCGCGACCGTCGGGCTTGAAATTGCGGGCGGCAACAACGCCGACAGCACCAGCAAGTCAGTCGTGAATCTTCTGACCGGCGGCACCTTGCAGGTCGGCATTGTTACCGCCGGCACTGCAACAACTCCCACCTCCTTTATCAACTTCAACGGCGGCACGCTCAAGGCGACTGCCACTACCAGCGGTGGCGCAAACTTCCTGACCGCTGCCAATCTTGGTTCTGTGAACATCTACAGCGGTGGCGGCACGGTGGACAACAACGGTCAAAACATCACCATCGGCAAGGCGCTCGCCGCGCCCACGGGCAGCGGCCTTACGGGCGGCACCTTGACCAAGGGCACGGGTTATATCGGTGCGCCCTATGTGGAAGTCACCGGTGGCACGGCCACCGGCAGCAAACTTGCGACCGCCATCGCCATCATGGAGGACGACACCACGGGCAACGGCACTTACCGGGTGGCTTCGATTAAGATCACCAGTCCGGGCACATATTCGTCTATTCCGACAGGTGTGAGTTTCAGCGGCGGCGGTCCGGGGACAGCCGCAACTTTCACTTCGCTGACCACCGCCGCCAACACCAGCGGCGGCATGACCTTCGCTGACTCCGGCTCGGCGGCGACCAACACGTTGACCGGCGCGAACACTTACACCGGCAACACCGCCATCACCGGCGGGATCTTGACAATCGGCGGCTCGGGTCAGTTGGCCGGCGGCTCCTATGGCGGCAACATTTCCATCAGCGGCGGTGCCACGTTCAATTACAACAGCTCGTTGGCGCAGACCCTGTCGGGGACGATTTCGGGCAGCGGCACGTTGAAGCAAAGCGGCCCAGGCACGCTGACCATCGGCAATGCGGGCGCGGGCGCCATCACCGTGGCCGGTGGCACGCTGGTCACCACCTCCACGCAGGCCGGCACGGGCGCGGCCTCGGTGAACGACGGCGCCACGTTGAACGTGACCGTCTCCGGCGTCAGCCAGTGGGTGCCGGCCAGCCTGACGCTGGGCAGCAGCACTGGCGCCACGCTGACACTTAATGGTATTACCAACGCTGCCACCACCACCGCGCCGATTGTCCCCACGGCGGCGGTGACCCTGAATGGCACCATCACGGTGAATGTCACCAGCTTCAGCGGCACGGTCGCCGTGGGCAGCAGCTATCCGCTCCTCGGAAATGAGGGCGGCACCACCACGGGCTACACCTTGGGCTCCCAGCCGGTGGGCTATACGGGTCATTTGACGGCCTCCGGCAGCACGCTCTTTTACACTGTGGACACCGCTCCCGACGTTTGGAACGCCGCCACTCCCGGCGGCAATTGGAACATTGCAACCACCGCCAACTGGGTCGGCAATGCGGTCAACAACACCCCGGCCAACACTTACGCGCAAAATGACGCCGCTATTTTCAACGACTCGGTGGGCACACCGCAGACCGTCGCGCTCACGGCGGCGGTCACCCCGCAGATGGTGGTGGTGGCCAACAGCTCGACGGCCTACACCATCAATTCCAGCGGTGCGAACATCATCGGCGGCAGCAGCGCGCTGAACAAGAGCGGCACCGCCGCGCTGACCCTCTCCGGCAACAACACCTACAGCGGCGGCACGACGCTTTCCGCCGGCCAGTTGAACATCAACAGCGGCGGCTCAAGCAGCGCCAATTCGGCCATCGGCACCGGCACGCTCACCATTTCCGGCGGCACCCTTGACAACACCAGCGGCTCGGATGTGACGCTGCAGCCGGTCATCGCCCAGAACTGGAACACAGACATTACCTATGTCGGTTCGGCCAACAGCCTGAACCTCGGCACGGGCGCGGTGACGCCCAACGTGGCGCTGCCTGCAACTGCCCGGACGGTCACCGTCACCGCCAAGACCCTGACCGTCGGGGGCGCGATTGGCGGCGGCACGATGGGCTTGACGAAAGCGGGCGCGGGCACGCTGACGCTCTCCGGGGCAAACACCTTTACTGGCCCCACCATCGTGAACGCAGGCACGCTGACGCGTTCGGACACGACCCCCAGTGCGCCACCCGCCACGGCGACGTTCACAGTGGGCAATGCCGCCGCCAATTCAGTCATGAATATTAATGGCGCGGGAACCTTGAACGCCTACAGCCTGGCTGTCGGCAACACCGCCACGGGCGCGGTCTACCAGAGCAGCGGCACGCTGGCCCTGGCCCAAGCTGCCAACAACGCTGATTTTGCGATTGGCAACGGCACTGGCAACATTTATGGCTACTACCAGCTTTCCGGGGGCACGTTGACGGCGAACCAGCTTAATTATAAAAACAACACCGGCGGCGGCGGCGGCGTGATGGACGTTTTGGGCGGCACCTTCACGGATGCTGGCGCCATTAATATCTTGAATTCAGGGGATAGTTCCGACTCGTCTGCCACAGTTGGTCTGCTCAATGTTTCAGGCGCCACGGCGGCGGCAACGGTGACTGCCACAAGCATTGCCATGGCTGGCGGCTATGATGCCAATATGTTTAGCGTGGTGAATGTCGGGACGGTCGGCGGTGGCGCGAACGCGGCCAATCTTACTTTGACCGGCACCGGCACGACTGGTATTCAATACCTTAATCAAAATTACATAAGCGCGGAATCAGTCGTGAACCTGCTGCCCAACGGCACTTTGACCGCTTCCCAAATTAAACAAGGCGGTCAGGGCAACAATGCCACATGCCAGCTGAACTTCAATGGCGGCACCCTGAAAACACAGACGGGCGCCACTGGCGCAAGTTTCTTGGCCGCTGCCAACCCCATTGCCTGCCAGGTGTTCGCCGGCGGCGGCACGGTGGATAACAACGGAGTGGCCATCACCATCGCCCAGCCGCTTGTGACGCCCTTGTCTGGCAGTTCCGTTGGCGTCACTGGAGTCACCTTGAACAATAAAGGCGCGGGCTACATTGGCGCGCCCTTTGTGCAGTTCACCGGCGGCACTCCCGTGGGACACACTTCAACTGGAACTAACAACCCTGGCGGCGGTCAATTTGGCAGGTCTGGAAATGTCGCCACGGCCATTGCGATCATGGCGGACGACGGCTCGGGCAACGGCACATACCGGGTGGATTCGATTCAGATCACCGACCCAGGCTCATATACGACCGCCCCGGCTGGTGTGAGTTTCTTCGGAGGCGGACGGACCACCGCCACGACCATCACTTCGATTTCCACCTCCGCCAACACCAGCGGCGGCATGACGTTCAACGGTGCGAACACAACCACGTTGACCGCTGCGAACACCTACACCGGCGATACGACGATCAACAACGGCTGCACACTGGCCTTGACTGGCAGCGGCGTTCTGGCCTCGGTCAACATCATTGACAACGGAACCTACACGCCCGTTTCGCCCTATTCATTGGCCAGCGGCGTGAACCTGAAGGGCACCGGCAGTGTCAGCGGAACCGTCAACACGGTTTCCGGCTCGGCCATCTATCCGGCCACGGACGGCACGGCGGGGACGCTGACCTTCAGCACCCTCAACATGGGCAGCGGCGGAACGGCCTACTTTGACCTCAACAATGCCAGCCACACCAGCGGCAACGACCAGGTCAGCGTGAGCACGGCCTTGACCCTTTCCGGCAGCACCGCGATTCATATCAAGGCCGGCAGCACCAGTGCCTTGGATGAGACGGGCGATTATGTTCTTTTCTCAAGCGCCACCGCGACGACATATACCGCGCCCAGCCTGACATACGATGGCAGCGTGCCGAGCGACAGCACCAATTGGGGTTTGCTGAAAATTGGCAACAACGTGGTGCTGCACTACACGGCGCCCGCCGCCCCGCCCTTGGTGCTGACCACCACCTACTCGCCGGCCAGCCCGGTCTATGCCGGCACGGCGGATACGGCCAGCGCAACGGTTTCAAGCTCAGGCACCAATCTTACCTATCAATGGCAGGGCAGCACGGATAACATCACCTTTACCAACATCCCCAACGCGACCAACGCCACCCTCGCGATTGACACCACGAGCATGGGAGGCGCAACGAACTATTACCTTCTGGTGGCGACCGACAGTTATGGCACCGGCACCGGCACGAGCGCGGGCCTGGCGGTCAGCGCCGCTTCCGCTCCGATTATCACGGGACTGACCATTTCACCCTCGACGGTCAACTGGGGCACGAATGCGAACATCAGCATGACGGCCACCTACAATGGAACGCTCCCAATCACTTCCTACCAGTGGCAGCATAGCCCGGACAACACCACCTGGACTAATCTGCCGGGCGCCACCGCCAGTTCCTTGAGCTTTGTCAACTACGACGTGCAGCCCGCCGATGGCGGCTATTATCGGGTTCAAGCCGTCAACAGTGTCGGCACCAGCAACAGCGCCAGCGCCACGCTGACGGTGAACACCGCCAGCATCGTCATGCTGGACATCGGCGCCACGGCGCCCACGGCGGGAACGTATGACATCTCGCAGTTCAGCATTACCGGCGACGTCGGCGGCCCGGCCGGCCTGAATTACTTTGTGGACACCGGCAACCCCGGCCAGACGTTCACCACCGGGAGCAATTACAAGGGATATACCTTGAATGAAGTCTTTCTCCAGTATGGCGGGCAGGCCGGCGGCGGCACGCCGAGCAGCTACACCCTGTGCCTTTACTCCATATCCGGCAGCACGGCCACTTTGATCGGCCAGGGCGCATACACCAACAACAACACCACTCCAACCGTCTTTACCCTCGGTGATTGGATCCGGTTTGGCGGCAACATCACCAACAACTTGAACCCGAACACAACCTATGCCTATATGTTCTCACGCAATGGCGGGGGTTGGTGGCATCCGTATGTCGCCTCTGGCAACCCTTACGCGAATGGTGAGATATGCTCGGTTGCCCGGACTGGCGGAGCCGTCACCCTCGGCAGCACCCATGTTTATGATGCCACCTTCCTGACCCGGCTTTCGGCAATACCGAATCCGCTCACCATCACGACCAATCCCGTGTCGGCAAGCGTCAGCCTGGGCGGCAGCACCAATTTCACAGTCGCCGCCCTTTCCGACGGCACCTTGAGCTATCAATGGTATGTGGTCACGGCCGGGCCGGTGACGAATGTGGTGTCGGACGGCACGGATGGGGATGGCACCGTTTATAGCGGTGCGGCCACCGCCACGCTGGGTCTTGCCAATACCGTGTTGACCGATAATGGAGAGAACTATTACTGCGCGGTCACCAGCACTTATGGCGGCGGCATAACCAGCAACAGCGCGGCGGCCACGCTGACGGTGCTCGCCGTCCCGGTGGTTGGCACCACCGCCTTCTCGCCGGTTAGCCCGGTCTATGCCGGCACGGTGGACACGTTGAGCGCGACCGTCACCGGCGGCACACCCGGATACACCTACCAATGGCAGGGCGGCACGGATAGCATCACCTTTACCAACATCGCCAACGCGACCAACGCCACCTACGCGCTCGACACCACGGGCATGGGCGGCACGACGAACTATTATCGCCTGGTGGCCACGGACACCGCCAGCCAGTTTGGCAACGGCACGGGCACACCCCTGGCGGTCAGCGCTCCCAGTGTCCCGATCATCACCGGGCCGGTGATCACTCCCACGAACATCCTGGTCGGCGGCAGCGCGAGCATGACCGCGACCTACAATGGCACGCTCCCGATGACCTCGTTCCAATGGCAGTTTAGCCCGGACAACACCTTGTGGGCGAATATTTCGGGCGCGACGAGCAGCTCCTATAACGTCAGCGGTGCGGTGGCCACCCAGACCGGCTATTACCGGGTGATTGCCGCCAATGCCGTCGGTTCGGCGACCAGCGGCAGCGCACAGTTGAATGTCGGGTCATACCTGATCAACCCCACCACGCGCAACGGCAGCTTTGAGACCTTTACCGGCGCCAATACTTTTGCCAGCGGCACGGTGACCAACTGGGCGGAATGGGCCACCGGCGTCGCTAACGGCGGCACGACCGCCAACGAAAACGGCCACACTCCCAGCCAGGGAGCGCGGGAGGGATACCTTCCTTACAATGAGGCGATCTACAATTTGACGGCTCAAACCATCCAGGCGGGGGACATCTACACCTACAGCTGGGATTATCTGGTTGGTTTTGGTGGGGGAGGCGTCAATCTCAAGGCCGAGCTGGGTTACTGGAACGGCAGTTCCTTTGTGGAAATCACCAATGCACTGACTCAGGCCGCTGGAACGGCGCAGCAGTTGGGCATAAGCACGAATTGGACTGTTCCGCCGGGCGATCCGTCCATCGGCTATCCAATCGGGGTGGGCATCATCAACCCCAACGCAAACTATCCGGCTTTGGATAATGTTGTCCTGACCTTTGTGCGCGCCGTGAACACGCTGACCATCACGACCAATCCCGTGGCGGCCATCGTCAACCTGAACGACAGCACCAGCTTCAGCGTCAGCGCCTCCACGGACGGCACGATCGCCGGCTACCAATGGTATGTCATCACGGCCGGGCCGGTGACGAATGCGGTGTCGAACGGCACGTCTGGGACTGGCACGATCTATGGCGGGGCGACCACCGCCACGCTGGGCTTGAGCAGCGTGAAAGGGGCTGACAATGGCAACCAATATTATTGCGCGGTCACCAGCAGCTACGGCAACACCGTGAACAGCACGGCGGCCGCGTTGACGGTTCTGATCAATCCGGTTGTTGGCGCCGCCGCCTTCTCGCCGGTCAGCCCGGTCTATGCCGGCACGGTGGATACGTTGAGCGCGGGCGTCACCGGCGGCCTGCCCGGATATACCTACCAATGGCAGAGCAGTTCGGACAACTTTGTTTCAACCACCAACAACATCGCCAACGCGACCAACGCCACCTACGCGCTCGACACCACGGGCATGGGCGGCACGACGAACTATTATCGCCTGATGGCCACGGACAGCAACACCAACAGCGGCACCGGCCCTGGCGCGGCTCTGGCGGTCAACGCCCCCAGTGTCCCGATCATCACCGGGCCGGTGATCACACCCTCGACCATCAATGCGGGCGGCAGCGCGAGCATGACGGCGACCTACAATGGCACGCTCCCCATGACTTCGTTCCAGTGGCAGCATAGCGTGGACAACACGGTGTGGACGAATGTTACGGGCGCGACGGCCAGTTCCTATAACATCACCGGTGCGACGCCCGGCCAGGCCGGCCTTTACCGGGTTGTTGCCGGCAATAGTGTGGGTTCAACGACGAGCAGCAGCGCACAGTTATACGTCGCGCAATACCTGATCAATCCCACCACGCTGAACGGCAGCTTTGAAGGCGGCAGCCTGGCCACGTTTGCCAGCGGCAATGTGCCCAACTGGACAGGGTGGGTCGGCGTGGCAAGCCCCGTTTCTGGCGGCACTGTGGCCACCTCTAACGGCCATACTCCCAGCCAGGGAACAAAAGGGGCGGAACTTCCTTATAATTCGGCGGTCTATGACTTGACGGCCCATACCATCCAGGCGGGCGAAGTCTATAGCTACACTTGGGATTATCTGGTTGGTTTTGGCGGGCGAGCCAACGTCGAACTGGGTTATTTGTCCAACGGTGTCTTCGTGGCGATTTCCTCAACGCTTACAACCGCCGTTACGACGCAGCAATTGGGCGTAGGCACGACATGGACCGTTCCGCCGGGCGATCCGTCCATCGGCTATCCAATTGGGGTGGGAATAGTCAATCCCAACTCAAACTATCCGATGGTGGATAATTTTAACCTGACCTTGATACCGCTCCCGAACCCGCTAACCATCACGGGGCCCACTCCCACAACGGCACATGTTCCGGTCGGCGGCAGCACCGCGTTGAGTGTCAGCGCCACCTCGGATGCCACCATCACGGGCTACCAATGGTATGTCGGCACACCCGGTTCGGGAACTGCGGTCACGAATGGCGCGGACGCCAATGGCACGGTTCTTGGCGGAGTGGCCACGGCCACGCTGGGCTTCAGCAGCGCGGCCATCGCCGACAATGGCAACACCTATTATTGCGCGGTCACCAGCAGCTACAATGGCGGCACGACGTCGAACAGCGCGGCGGCCACCTTGAATGTCGTTCCGATTCTATCCTGGCTGGCCAGCCCGGCGGACATGGACTGGAACCAGACATCGTTGAATTGGACTGGCGGTGTGGCGTATAATGACCCTGACTTCGTGGTTTTCGACAGCACCGGCAGCGGTGGCACGATTAACATTCCCGGCACGGTGCTGCCCGGTGCGGTCGCGGTGAACAGCGGAACTTACACCTTCTCCGGCAGCGGCAAGATCAGCGGTGGCACCGCCCTGTCGGTAACCGGCACCGGCAACCTGACGGTCTCGGCGGCGAACGATTACACCGGCGGCACGACGCTCTCCGGCGGGCAGTTGAATATCGGCGGGAGCGGAGTCCTCGGCACGGGCGCGTTGACCATCTCCGGCGGCACGCTGGACAACAGCAGCGGCGCGGCCATGACCTTGTCGCCGTCCTTGACGGAAAAGTGGAATGGCAACTTCACCTACGCCGGCAGTGCGAACAGCCTGAACCTCGGCAGCGGCGCGGTGACGCTGGGCGGCAACCGTCAAGTCACGGTGAGCGCGCAGACCTTGACCGTCCCCGGAGTCATCAATGACGGCGGCAGCAATTACAGCCTCACTCTGGCGGGCGGCGGCACGCTGGTGTTGAGCAACTATGACACCTATACTGGCAACACGACCGTCAACGGCGGCACGCTGGTGCTGACGAAGGGCGGCGGCACCGGCACCATCATCAACAACCTGAACATCAATCCGGGTGCCTTGGTCCAGTTGGCGGTTGGGGATGCCTTGGGCTTTAACACCGGAGGTTGTGTCACGAACATCAACATCGTGGGCGGCACGTTGGATGCCACTGTCGCTGCCGGCAACGAAAGCTTCCGCACCTCCTACAAGCTGACCGGCGGCACGATGAGTTCGTCCGGCGGCACGGCAGCCTACAATCTGGACGGAGCCAGCGGCGTCGTTGTCAGCAGTCTGGCCACGAACGTCGTCTCCACCATCAGCGGCAACGTGGTGTTGCGGTCTTCGGGGGTGATTTTCAACGTCGCCCAGGGAACTGTTTCCGGTGGGATTGACATGGTTATTTTGGGCACGGTTTCCGGCACTGGGGACACCTTTACCAAGTCGGGATCGGGCACGCTGTTCCTTTCGGGTCATAATTCGTTCAGCGGCGCCACGACGATCAATGCCGGCACGCTGATTGTTGGCAATGAATGGGCGGTCGGCACCTATAATGCCAACATCACCAACAATGGCACGCTGATCATCAATAACAACAGCATATTTAGCCAGACCTTGAACGGCGTGATTTCCGGAACCGGCTCATTGATTCAAAATGGTTCCGAATCGCTGGAGATTTCGGCTGCGAATACTTACACCGGCAACACGATTGTTGATGGCGGCGTTGGCGGCACGCTTCAAATCGACCAGGCCACGCTGGCTTCCACCTCGACGGTCATCGTGACCAATGGCGGCGGTGGCAACCTGATTCTGAACTTCTCCGTGACCAACCCGGTCGCGTATCTCGTGCTGAACGGTGTCAGCCAGCCGGCGGGTGTCTACAACGGCGGCAATAGCTCCGGCCTGATTACCGGCGCGGGCAGTTTGCAGGTGCTTATCGGCGCCTCCGCCTTTAGCAGCAACGCGCAGCTGACGAGCCTGGCGCTGACGCCGGCCGGCACGCTGTATCCGGCGTTTGCGACGGGGACGATGAGCTACAATGCGACGAACACGTGTGCGAACAACCCGTTGACGGTGACGGTGGCGAACGCGGACGTGACGGCGACGAACACGCTGTATTTGAACGGGGTGTCGCAGGGCTTGCTGACCAATGGGGTGGCGAGCGGGCTGTTGACGCTGGCGACGGGCTCGAACAACGTGACGGTGCAGGTGGTGTCGCAGGACTTGAGCACCACGAATGACTATGTGGTGGCG